>NZ_CP030032.1:3102500-3443333 GCF_003258315.1 Bradymonas sediminis | reverse complement strand
ACGGGCCATTGGGGCGGGGCCGAGCGCCACCCCGACGAGATCCCCTGGCGGGTCGACGGGGTGTCTAAACCCGAGCGCTAAGAGCGCGGCCAGCCGCTCCCGGCCTGGCCGATTAACTCATTGATTTTCAACCCGTTGGCCGAGCAGGGGGTCCTTATCTGAGGGGCCCTGGGGCATGCCTTTCTCAACCGCCTCGCCGTCGGCGAGGTAATTCGAGAACCGCAGCGGCAGGCTCTCAGCGACCGGGAAGTCGCCGGTGTTTTGCAGGTGAATATGCACATGCGGCAGCATGGCGCGCCCGGAGTTGCCGCACTCGCCGACCTTGTCGCCCGGGGCGACCGTGTCGCCGACCTTCACCGGGATGCTGCGCTTTTTGAGCTGCGCGATGTAGAGGTACTCGGCCTCATCGACCTTGATCACCACGTAATTGCCCAGCGGGCCTTCGTCGGTGACCACGTTGGGCGCGTTGTCCTCGTGCTTGCGCTCAAGCTTGACCACCTTGCCCTCCACCGCCGAGAAGACCGGCTCGCCGAAGCAATAATAGTCGCTGAGTTCTTTGCCCTCATTCTTGAAGCGTTTGCCGTCTTCGACGCGGGTGAAATCATAGCCCCATCGGTAGGTCGCGGTGGTCGCGTGATAATTCGTCTTCTTGGAGTCTCCGCCGGCCGTGGTCACCCATTCGCCCTCAACGGGCAGGCGATAGTCGTGGGTGGACTCCCAATCTTCGGTCGACAGCGGCACCGCGAACATCGGCACGTTGCAGAACAGCGCGATCAGCACCAGGAGCAAATACGCGATGGTGCGCGGCCAGCGAAAGATCGGCTGGTTAAAGATCGTCTTGGTCAGCCCCCAGAAGATCACCGGCAGCGTCAGGATCCCCAGCGTCGACAGGATGAACGAGTGGATATAGACGCTGACGATGCCCAGGCGCATAAAGACCAGCACCCAGCCCAGCAGCGCAATGCCCGCCATCATCACGGCCACCTGGCTCCAGAGCTCCCAGGGAAAGGACTTCGGGGCGGCGGTCTTACGGGCTGTTTCGTCTTGACTCATGGCTTCCACGCAGCTTGGTGCAGATTGGCTTCGGACGGCCAATTCGAAGGCCGCTTTGCAGGGGTTTCAACCATGAATTATTGGGCCCGTCAATAGATAGGGGTTCGGGGCCGGGCCCAGGCCGCGCGTCGGCCCGGGAAACCTCGACAGCGATAGTGCGGCCGGTCTAAATAATATGCTAGGCTATCCAGGAGACTTCTGAGGAAGTCGTTTGCCAACTACTTTGTTGTTCTGCGCCTCTAAGGTTGTTATATTCGCTCGACGACGTTCTTTTATCCCAATTAAATATGCCAATATGTCCGAAATGTCGTGGGGAGAGCGATGAGCTTGGCGCTAAATGCCCGCGAGATGAATTCTATTATATCCATGAAAGCGCGCTGGAGGATGCCGAGCGCGATTCGTGGATTGGTACCCTGGCGGCCGACAAATATGTGATCGTCGCGCTGATCAGCGAGGGCGGCATGGGCGCGGTGTACCAGGCGATTCAACTGCCGGTGCAGCGCGAAGTCGCGTTCAAGGTCTTGCGCGCTGAGTTGAAGGATTCCAAGCAGGGAAAGGAGCGCTTCGCGCGCGAAGCCCGCGCCATCTCGCGGCTCTCCCATCCCAATATTATCACCATGCACGACTTCGGGGTCGACAGCCTTGGCCATCCATTTATGGCCATGGAATACGCCCCCGGCCAGAGCCTGGCCGACTGGATGATGACCCCGGGGCTGACGCTGCAGCGGATCAGTCATGTTTTTCGCCAGATTCTCGCGGCGATGTCCGACGCCCATGAGCAGGGGGTTGTTCACCGCGACCTGAAGCCCGAGAACCTGATCGTCACCCGGGCCGGCAACGACACGGACTATGTGAAGTTATTGGACTTCGGCATCGCGCGCATGGTGCACGACACCGCCAGCCGCGGGTTGACCCGTGACGGCGAGGTCTTCGGCACCCCGCATTATATGGCCCCCGAGCAGGCTCAGGGAAAACGGGATATCGGCCCTCAGGCCGACGTCTACGCCCTGGGGATCATGTTTTATGAGATGTTAAGCGGTGAGTGTCCCTTTGACGCGCCCACGCCGCTGTCCATCCTCTATATGCAGATCAACGATCCGCTGCCGGAGTTGCGCCCCAAGAATAAAATGCAGGTCCCGCAGGGGCTGCGCGATTTGATCGATATCGCCACGGCCAAAGATCCGGCGCAGCGTTTCGAGAACGCCGGCGCGATGCTCAACGCCATGGACCATGCTTTGGGCGATATGAGCGGCATCTACGCAATCCCGGCGGCGAGTCGGGAGGGGCAGACGCCGGCCCCCGCCGCCCCAGCGCCCCAGAAGGTGTCCGTCGAGAAGGCCACCGAGCTCGACCTGGATGCGAGCTTCGACGACGCTGTGCTCATCGCCGGCGCGCGCGCCGCCTCCAATCAGGTGCAGATCTCCGACCCCAGCGTCGCCACTGACATGGATCTTGTCGCTCCCGGCGATGACAAGAAGAGGCTCGCCCTGATCCTGCTCCTGGTATTGCTGCTCGGCGGTGGCTTTGCGGTTTATATCTTTGGCGGCTCCGCTGAAGTTGAGGAGCCCACGGGCACCCTGCAGGCCGAGGAAGTCGCGGCGACCCCCGAGTCGCCGAGCGAGCCTGAGACGGAGCCCGCCGCGGCGCTGGCTGAAGAACAAGCCCCCGAGGTCGTCGAGAAGCCGCCGAGTGATGAAGTCGACTTAGCCCAAGAAGAGCCGCGCGTGGGCGAGCCGGCGCCGGTTGAATTGGCGGCCACTCCCGCGGAGGACAAGCCCGAGGACGGGGACAAGACGCCCGCGCCCAAGGCTGCTGCCCAAGAGCCGACGCCAACCGCCGCCGCCCCGACGCCAACCGCGAAGCCCAAACCGGCGCCGCAGAAATTCGAGCGAAAGCCCATCGACTCGGCGCAGACGAGCGACTCGGAACCCAAGAAGTTCGCGCCGGCGAAATTCGGCGCACCGGCGCCAAAAAAGGAGTCGGAACCGCGCAAATTTGAGTTTAAATAAGGCGCGGGCGCCGCGACTCGCGCTCTTATTTGTGACGGCCGCTTTCGCCGAAACAAGAGCCATAGAGTCGATATTCTTGACTATCAAGTTCAGCCGTAGCACTGTTTGCTCCTGAACACGCTGCTCGAGTTGGGGCTGTGCGCTTTTTGGGGAGCGACGCCTCTTTCAATAAGTATATGTCTCGAAGATACACCACTCCGCAGGGGCGGGCGTCTTCGATAAATTAAATATCTTGGTAATTCACACGATGAAGACTTCGCAGAAAACGAAATTTATCAGTTTGTGCCTGGCCGGCGCGTTGATGCTCCCGGCGGGAACGGTCTTTGCCGATGATGCTGCGGACGCGGCGGTCTTCTACCAGCAGGCGTCTGAGGCCTATCAGGCCGAAGATTACGGGCGCGCCGATGAACTGCTCGCCCGCGCGTTTGCCCTGGATCCGGACCTTATTTACCAATACAACCGGGTGCTCGCGAACCAGGCCAACGGCGACCTGAAGGCGGCGCTGGACATCCTCGACACCTATCAGGAGCAGATGGCCGCGGACCCGGAGGCCCGGTTTACCGACGTGCCCGCGATTCGCGCGAGCCTGGAGGAGGCTTATGCCAAGGCCGAGGCCAAGCGCGAAGCTGCGGCGCTGGCGGCGGCTGAGAAAAAGAACGCGAACGGGGCCGAAGTCACGCCTCCAGGCGACACGTACCCCGACGACGAGGACGAGTTTTCGACGAGCCGCGTTCTGGGCTGGTCGCTGGTCGGCGTGGGCGTGGCGGGACTCGGCGCTGCGGCGCTGTTCGGCTCCAAGGTCCTTATCTCCGACGTCGACGACCGTTTCGCGTGTGAGAACGCCGGCAAGAGCGGGTGTTATGCGGAGTTTGGCGACGACGCGGCCCAGGACAGGCAATTCGAAGAAGATCAGAACACTTGGGATACGCAAAATACCCTGACCTGGGTGTCGCTTGGCGTGGGCGCGGCCGCGCTTATCGGCGGTGGCGTGGTGCTGTATTTGGACTCCCAATACACGGGCGAAGGGGTCTTCGCCTCCAGCGGGGACAGCAACCTGGAGTGGGCGCCTTATGTCAGCGCCGACGGGGCTGGCGGTACATTCAAACTTTCTTTTTAAGGCTCCCCCGGCGATTTGTCCGGGAGAATTATGATAACTCACGCCGCCGATTTGCTGCAGAAGAGCCTCGCGAAGATCCACACGGCGCCCGGCGCACGTGTGCCCGCGGCCAAGATTATCTCCGCGCTTGAGGCTCTGATCGAGCGGCAGGAAGATGTCTACGACCAGATTATCCTGCCTGAATTGGGCCTGGGCGAGCGCTTTGATGTGCGCTCCCATCAGCTGGAGAAGTCGGGCGTCGCGCGCCAATATCGCGGCGGCGAGGTCTGGCTTTTCGACGGCGTCCCCGTTCAAAATTGGCTGCACGCGCCGCTCCTTATTCCCTTTGAAGACCTCGAAGACACGCTAATTCTGGCGCGCGTGCGCGACCTGCCAGCCGGCGTCGCTCGCCAACTTCGCCCACCACTTATCCCCGGGGTGCGCCGCGCACTCGAAGCCCTCGATTGGGTGGTCATCGACAGCGGTGGCTTCGAGGGAGGGCGCATGGAGCACGCTGAGTTTCTCGACGAAATCGGCGAGCGCCCATGGATCCGCGTGGACCACGACCCCGAAACCGGGGCCGCGCGCTTTGAGACCTGGCGCGGCGAAGAGGCCCAGAGCGGGTGGGCGAGCAATATCTTCGACGCCTTCGAATACCTGGCCGGGGACCCGGACGCGCCGGTTCAACTCCACGACCCGAATTGGCCGAAAGACCCGGACGCAAAGCCCTTCGAGACCGCGGTGTCCCTGGATCTTTTGGACGACCCATATTCGATCTGTCGTCGCCTGATCTTTCAGGACGCCGGGCTCGATATCGACCGGCTCGGTCCGCTGGTGACCTGGAAGGACAGCCCGGATATGCTCTTCGAGTTCACCGACGAGGATGACTCCATGCTCAGCGATATCGGCAGCTGGATGGCCTCGAGGTTTGACGGTGACGCCGCGTATTTCGCGGCGTTGATGGCCGATTGGTTCGCCGAGATTCGCGCGAACCTTCCGGTCGAGGTGCCGGGGCTGGGCTTTCTTCACGAGGTGGTGCTGCCGGCGCTGGTCTTGCGCCGCCCCAGGCCCCTGGTCGGCGCGTTGGACGCCGGGACCACCATCCTCGCCCCGCTGCGCCTCTTCGCGGCGACCGATTTGCCTGCCGAGGAATGGATCGACACGGAATAATTAGGCCGCGCGGGCGATTTGCATTTTGCAATTCGCCCAGACCTTGGCCTGCATGATATTGGGCAAGTACTGGGCGCGTCGAAGTCGACGCCCATTTCTTCGTTTACCTTCATCGATTAGAGATAAATATTATGGCTGAATTGAAAACACGCCTGGACGCTGCCAACCGAAAAGACGTCGTGGATGATGTCGTCGCGCTGATTGACGCCGAGGTTCAGGGCAAATCTGGCCTCTCAGGCGTCGCGCTTAAGGGCGGTTATTCGGTGGTCAAGCGCCTCAAAGGTGGGCGCATGATTCACGAGGCGGCCGACGCCCTGCTGGATCCTTTCGCCGAGGCGCTCGACCCGCTCTATGTCGCCTTCTTGGAAGACGACGGCGCCAGCAGCTTCGAGACTTATCTGAAGCCGCGCAGCGACGAGGCGACCCAGGCATTGCTCGGGATCACCGACGCGCGCGTCGACCGCGCCGAGAAAAAAGTCATCATCAAGACCTACGGAAAGTTGCGCGGACAGGCCGAAAAGCACGTCGCCGAAGCGGTCCCCGGGGTCGGTCGGCTTATCGACAAATACGCCCCGAAAGGCGCCTGAGGTAGCTCGGCCGCCCGAACTCAGCAGTGAACCCACCCGATGTCGAAACCTCAACAGGTCACCGCGTTTATTCTGCGCCGGGTCGATTATGGCGACCAGGACCAGATTATCACGGTTTTCGGGCGAGAAACGGGCAAGTTCTCGGCTCGCGCGCGCAACGCGCGCGCGAGCAAAAAGCGCTTCGGCGGCGGGCTGCAGCCGATGCGCCGGCTCAACCTGAGCTATACCCACGCCGCCAATCGCTCGATGGCCTCCCTGAGCGAGATCGAAATTCTCCTGGATTATCAGGGTCTTGAGGGGAGCTTTGACAAGATCGCCATCGCCTCCTACGCCACCGAGTTGGTGCGCGAATTCGTCCAGGAGGGGCAATCCGAGCCCGAAACCTTCGACCTGCTCGACGTATTCTATGCCGAGTTGGCCGCCTCCGATTTAAGCAGCGCCGGGCAGCCCGCCCCGCCCGAGCAATTCCCCGACTTCGTCTATTTTCTGCAGCTCATGCTCTTTCAATTCGAGCTGCGCCTGCTCGCCATCCACGGCGCGCTGCCCTCCTTTGACGGTTGTTTTCGCTGTGGCGTGGACGCCGCACAGATGGACCGACTGCGCTGTATGAGGAGTGGTGAGGGGCTTATCTGCGGCGCCTGCAGACGCCCCGGCGAGTCCACCGGGCTTCTCTCCCACCAAACCTTTGCCCTGCTATGCTATCTTCAGAACCCGGCGGATGGCTCGGCTGCCGGATTTGGTGACCCAAAGGTCCACCAACAACTTCGCCGAGTCCTGGACGCCGCGCTTGAGCAAATGCTCACCCGGCCGTTGAAAAGCCGGGCGATGCTCGACACGCTCTTTTTATGACGCTATCTGTGGTGTCATACTTCTGGCACCAATTTCAGAAATTTCAATCCTCTTTGTATGGAGAAGGCACAGAATGACGAAGTCACGTCTCTATCTTGTCACATTATTGGTTCTTGCAGGTTTTGGGGTTGGCGTCAGTACGGGTTGTGCCGGCAAGCAGCCGGTGCCGGACTCGGCCGAGCGCGACGGCCCGGGGGTGAGCGCGGAGGGCCGCGACGCCGACGGCCTCGTGCCGCTGCGCATCGTCGCGATCAACGACCTCCACGGCAATCTCGAAGCCCCCGCTGGCACGGTGGTGGTCGACGGTGAAAAGGTCGACGCAGGCGGGGTTGCTTATATCAAATCCTATGTCGAGAAGGCCCGCGCGGGTCACCCCAATAGCATCGTGGTCGCCGCGGGCGACCTGGTCGGCGCGACCCCGCTGGTCTCGGCGGTGCAACACGATGAGCCGACCATCGAGTCGCTCAACAAGATCGGCCTGGAGCTGAGCGCGGTCGGAAACCACGAGTTCGACGCGGGCTGGCAGGAGTTGCTGCGCAAGCAAAACGGTGGCTGCTTTGAGGGCGATGACTGCACCGACAAAGAAGTCTTCGGCGGCGCCGACTTTGATTATCTGGCAGCCAATGTGGTCGGCGAAGATGGCGAGACCATCCTGCCGGGCTATCGCGTCAAAGAATTTGGCGGCATTCCGGTAGGCTTTATCGGCCTGGTGCTCGAGGGCACCCCGAAAATCGTCGCGCCGAACTCCATTCGGGGATTGACCTTCCGCAACGAAGCCGAGGTCATCAACGAGGTCGCCGCGAAGCTGCAGGCCGAGGGCGTCGAAGCCATCGTCGTGCTCATCCATGAGGGCGGCCAGCCCGAAACCGCCCAGGCGAGCCTGAGCGACTGCGGTGATATGCGCGGCCCGATCGTCGATATCGTCAAGAATTCGAGCAAGGCGGTCGACCTGTTTATCACCGGGCACACCCACCGAAATTATATCTGCACGGTCGATGAGCGACTCGTCACCAGCGCCTATTCTTACGGGCGAATCCTGACCGAGGTCGACGTGAAGCTCGACCCGAAGACCGGCGATATCGTCCATAAGGCTGGCGTCAACGAGGTCGTGCGCAACGACGACCTGCCCGCAGACGTCGAATTGGCCGCGATGGTCAAGGGCTACGTTGACTCGGCGGCCGTCGTGGCCAATCAGCCGGTCGGGCGCATCACCGCGCCGATTACGCGCGAGCAGAACGAGGCCGGTGAGTCGGCCCTGGGTGATCTTATCGCCGACTCTCAGCTCGTCGCCACCCAGGCGCCCGATGCCGGTGGCGCCCAGATCGCCTTCATGAACGCCGGCGGCATCCGTGAGTCCGTCCCGGGCACCGTCGAGGAGGGCAGCGACACCCTCAGCGTCACCTACGCCGATATGCACCGCGCGCTGCCCTTCGGCAATACCGTGGTCACCCTGACCCTGACCGGCGCGCAGATTCACCGCCTGCTGGAGCAGCAATGGGCCGGCGACTTCCCCAAGATTCTCCAGGTCTCCAAAGGCTTCACCTATGAGTTCGACCCCAACGGCGAGATCGGCAGCCTTGTCGACCCGGCCTCGATCAAGCTCAATGGCCTGACGCTCGACCCGAGCGGGGAGTACCGCGTCACGGTCAACGGATTCCTAGCCAGCGGCGGCGACGGCTTCACCGTCCTGGGCGAAGGCACCAATAAGCAGGTCGGCCCCACCGCCCTGGATGTCGCGATTGATTATTTCAAGAAGAACACCCCGGTCGCCCCGGGCCCGCAGGACCGCATCAAAGTCAAGAAATGATGCCGGCTGAAGATTGAATAAAAAAAGCCCCCACGCCTTGGCGTGGGGGCTTTTTTGCGCCGGCTGCGCGGGATTAATGCCCCGACGACGCGCTCAGCCCCACGCGCTCGACAAGCTGTTGGCTCTCGTTATTCAAGCCGGTAATCGTGACCTTCTTCTCGAAGCCCTCGTATTTCTCGATGATGCGCGCGATGGCCGCGACCGCCGAGTGGTCCCAGACATGCGAGGCCGAGAAGTCGATGACGATATGCTCGGGGTCTTCGGTGACCTCGAAGAGGTCGGCGAAGTGGCTGGTGGTGCCGAAGAACATCTGCCCCTGCACCGCATAGTGTTTCACGCCGTCTTCGTTCTCGTGGTGCTCGGCGCTCAGGCGCGCGATATCCCAGCCGAAGAACAGCGCGCTCAGGATGACGCCGATGAACACGCCCATGGCCAGGTCGTGGGTGTACACCACCACGCCCACCGTGGTCAGCATGACGATGGCGTCGCTCATGGGGACTTTGTGCAACTGGGTCACCGACTGCCAATCGAAGGTTCCGATCGACACCATCACCATCACGCCGACCAGGGCGGCCATCGGAATCATGGCCAGGACGTCGCCGGCGACCATGATCAAAAAGAGCAAGAAGGACCCGGCGACCAGCGCCGAGAGCCGGCCGCGCCCGCCACTTTTGACGTTGATAACCGACTGCCCAATCATCGCGCAGCCCGCCATGCCGCCGAAGCACCCCGCCACGATATTGGCGATGCCCTGGCCGCGCACCTCTTTGTTCTTATCGCTCTTGGTGTCGGTCATATCGTCGACGATGCTCGCGGTCAAAAGCGACTCCAGGATACCGACCATCGACAGCGCGAAGGAGTAGGGGAAGATGATCTTCAGGGTCTCGAGGGTCAGCGGAATATCCGGCAGCGCGAAGAGCGGGAACGCCCGGGTCATCTTGCCCATATCCCCGACCGTTTTGAGCTCGAAGCCGCCAAAGAACATCACGATCGTCATCACGACAATCGCCACCAGCGCGGAGGGCACCGCTTTGGTGATGCGCGGCAGCCCGTAGATAATGCCGAGCGTCGCCGCCACCATGGCGTACATCATCCAGCCGGCGCCCTCGAATTGCGGCAATTGGGCCATGAAGATGAGGATCGCCAGGGCGTTCACGAAACCCAGCATCACCGAGTGCGGCACAAAGGTGATGAAGCGACCGATCTTCAGGAAGCCGAAGAGAATCTGCAAGACGCCGGTGAGGATGGTCGCGGCGAGCAGGTATTGCAGCCCGTGGTCGGCGACCAGGGTCACCATCAGCAAGGCCATCGCGCCGGTGGCCGCCGAGATCATGCCCGGGCGCCCGCCCACAAACGCGATGGTGACCGCGATACAAAACGAGGCGTAGAGCCCGACCATCGGGTCCACCCCTGCGATAAGCGAGAATGCGATCGCCTCGGGGATCAACGCCAGGGCGACGGTCATCCCCGCCAAGACGTCCATGCGTACATTCGAGAACCACGATTCTTTGATAGATTTCAACAAAACGGTACGTCCTTTCTAAGCGTTTAAACTGTTTTTGTTTAGCGGCGATGCAAACAACACCGCGCTGCGCAACCCTGAACACTCAGGTGCTGCAATCATTCCACGCGCACCCCGGCAAATTTCGCCGTCGCTGCTCGCTTCCCCTCGCCAGTTGCGAATCAAATATTACATCAGAGATTTCATCAAATTAGCTCGCCCGACGTCCCAATCATCGGCGCCGGCGAGTATTTCCTGCGCGGGCGAATGCCCGCCCAAGGCGCGCTTCTATAGCATAATCGATTCGATTGCCAGCGTCCCCGAGAGATAAGTTGAGGGGCTGGATTGCCGATGGGGCGCGGAAAAATTCGGCGAAAATACGCCCCCCCCCCGGTGACGCTCGCGTCATCGGGGGGGCGTATTTTTCAGGCGGTGCCTGAACTAGGCTGGGCGCTCAGGGGGGAGGGAACTGGCAACTTCCCGGCTCGCTATGGCATTGGCCGTTGACGCAGACGCTGCCGTCGCTTGGGCATTCGGCGTCGCTGGCGCATTGGGTGCGCGCGCACTCGAAACAGTCCGTCGAGTCAACCGGGCAAAGGGCGGCCTGGCAGCTAAAGTTCGGCGGGCAGGAGCGCGCCTGTACCTCGCTGCTAGCGGGCGTGCATGGGGTAGCGATGCAATGTCCTTCCGGGTTGCATCGCTCTCCTTGTGCGCAGTCGGAGTGCTGCTCGCACGCGAGCTTGCAGATGCTGATGCTGGTGTCGCAGGCGCAGTCTTCGGGCGTGACCTTTTCACACACGTAGCGAATGCCGTTCTCGCCCTGAGAGGTTTGCTCGCAGTCGGTGTCGGCGGTGCAGGTGACCAGGTAATCTTGGCACATGCCGCAGCCAACGAAGCCGCCCGGCTCCACACAAATGCCACCGCTGCTGTCGCAATCGCTCGAGTCATTGCAGGCGTTGTCGGGGGTACCCGAGTCGGCGTCAGGGCCTGCATCCACCTCGGCGTCGGCATTGGCGTCGCCTCCGTCCTGGGCGTCGCTCATCTCCGATGTGTCGACCCCGACGTTGGTATCTTCGTCGGACGCGGTGTCTTCGGGTTGCTGGGTGTCGGCGGAGGTCGTGTCTTCCGGGCTCGCGGTGTCAGGCTGCGAGGTGTCGGTCTTGCTTGTCCCCGTGTCGGCCTTTCCGGTGCCCAGCGACGAGTCGTCGGCGCCGCAGCCGGCGAGGCCCCCGAGCGCCAGAAAAAGAAGGCATATCAGCAGGGCGTTTCGCCCATGGTCCCGCGAAATCGCGCTTCGGAGTCTAAATATCATGACATTCTCGCGTTGAGCATTGTGGGTAATAGAGTGCGAGGCGATTCTAGCAAGATTTGATTTCGATAACCATTCGGGACGCGACCCGAGGGCGCATTTTTAGGCGCCGCTCAGAAACGCCCCCGCATAAAGAGACCGCGGGCGTCCGAGGGCGCTGCGTTGCCCTGCGACGGGTCCGGGGTAAACGTCACCGAGTCCAGCGCGATGCCGCTCTGATAGGCTGGCGGCGTCGGGGTCTCGTCGCCAAAGCCCCACCACCAGATCGCTGCCGTGGCCAGGCTCGCCACGCTGACCACGCCCGACGCCCAGGTCAGCGTCGCCGAGGTGTTCATCGCGTCGTAGGTCGAATCGTAGTCCGCGGGCCGAGTTTGCTGGCCTTTTTGAGCATCCCATTGGTCGATTTGCTCGCGGTCTGAGGCGTATTGGGTATAGCTGACAACCCCGATAACGCCGCTGACCACGCCCACGCTTCCCAGAATGATCGGGCCCATGGGGACGCCGCCGCTGGCTGTTTCGGGCGCGCCGGCATCGGCCAGGTCCAATGAAATGGCCAGCGTTTTGGACTCGGCTGCGCTCAATTGAAAAACCTGGCGCTTATCGCTAAAGCCGCGCTTTCCGACCCAGATATCATGCGCTCCGGCCTCCAACTCAACCTCGACGCGGCCCTCTTCGCGCTGCAAATTTGAGACGCGCTCGCCGTCGATAAAAACATTCGCGTCGGCAGGGATGACGACCAGCTCAAGGGTGGCGGGCAGGGTTTGGCGGTGGCGCTCCTTGAGCGCCGCGACGGTCTTCTCGATGCGCCCACGCTCCTCGGCGTCGGGCGTGGCCGCCAGGAAGCTCTCATAGCCCTCGATCGCCTCGGGGAGCTCGCCCAAATATTCGTGGCAGCGGGCCATGCGATAGCGCAGGTCGGGGTGGCTAAACAGCGCGTACGCATCCTGATAAGAGGCGAGCGCCGCGGCGAAATCCCCCGCGTCAAAGGCCGCTTGGCCTTTGTCGATCAGGTCGACCAACTCCTGCTGCTGCGCCGCAGACAGATCCTGATGCGATGGAATCGCCTCCTGTGCGTGGGCCGAAAACGCCACCAAGACGCTCGCCAAACAGACGATGGAGCGCAGCGAGTTTGCTTTTAGGTTCAGATAATTCATATCGGTATTTTACTCTTTTCGAAGACCTTTATTCCCAAAGATTGAGTCCAAACGCTCGGACGCCTCGGTCCTGGTGGGCGTGGTCGCACTCTTCGGGGGCGCGGCGTTGGAGGGCGCCTCATTTTGCTGAGCCGTGCTGGTGGTGTTTTCGTTGCCCGAGGCGACCGCGGCAGCCTCGGGGGCCTTGTCTTTTGCAGGGGCTTTGACCGGCGTTTTCGCGGGGGAAGCCTTCGTCACCCGCGGCTTTGGCGCCGCTGGTTTCATCGGTTGTGACGACGCCTTTGGGCGATGCTCCGCCGGCTTCTCAACCTCGGGCGCCACGGCTTCAGCGGCTTCGTTGGTCGCCGTCGTTCGGGCGTCCTCGCGCGGCGCCGAGTCTTCGGCGGGGCTGAGGGGCTCAGGCGTTTTCGTCGCCGCGCTCGATGGCGTGTCATCCGAGGTTTTTTGAGCGTTGAGCCACAGAAACCCCAGGCCCACCGAGACCAGCAGGAGCGCGCCCAATATTAGGGCGAGCGCGAGAATCAGAAGTCGGTTCGATGACGCGGGCGCGGCAGGCTCAGCTTTCTCGGCGGACTCAGCCGTATATGGCGATTGCGGGGTGGTCCGCTGGCGCACGGGCTTTGGCTCGGGTTGGCTCAGCGGGGCGCTGACCTGCTTCGGCGCAACCTCTTCGGCCGCAGGGGACGCGTCGGCCAGGACCCGAGGCATCGCCAATTGCTTGAATGTCTCGCCGGAGCGCGCAGCCCTCGGCCCGGGGGTCTGCCGGGCGTTTCCATTTATGAGGAGCGTCTGGGTCTTCGACGGCGGGAGCAGCTGCGTTTCGGTGTGGGAGGGGCCTTGGGTCCGCGCGAACCCAAGCTCTCGGCTATCGGGTTGCGGGGCGTTTGGCAGCGGCTCGGTCGGCACGATCCACTGGGCAAAAAGATCGCGGGCCGTGGTCACCTCGGCGGACAACTGCGCGGGGAGTTGGATCGGCGCCAGCGCCAGCTCAGCGCGGATGCGGTTGATACGCTCGCGCACAACGCGCGCCGACGCCGGACGGGCGTCCGCGGACTTTTGCATCAAATCGTTGACCAGCAACTCGACCGAGGCGGGCAGGGCGCGCTCGCCCAATATCTCGGCGAACGGTGGCGGTGTCTCCTGGATATGTTTGAGCATCAATTGCAGGCTGCTCGGCGCGTCAAAGGGCAGCCAGCCGGTGAGCATCTGATACAGAATCACCCCGAGCGAATACAGGTCGGTGCGAGGGTCCAATTGCAGGTCGCTCGCCTGCTCCGGGCTCATATACGCGGGCGTCCCGCAAACCCCTCCCTCCATCGTCAAGCGCGTGGCGCGCGTGAGCGCCCGCGCGATGCCGAAGTCGCAAATCTTGACCTGGATGCTGCCGTCGGAGACCGGATTTACGAATAAATTCGCCGGCTTAAGGTCGCGGTGGACCACGTGCGATGCGTGCGGATCGGTGAGTCCGCCGCAGATCTGGTAGGCGATCTCGAGGGCAAACCCGACGTCCAGCCGAGCGCCGCGGATAAGCGTGTCCAGGGTCGGCCCCTCGATGAGTTCCATGACCAGATAGAGGATCTTAAGGCGCGGCTCCTGCCCGAAATCGATGACGTGGACGATGCTCGGGTGGGTCAACTCCGAGACAAATTTGGCCTCCCGAAAGAAGCGCTCCAACGCCGCCTGATCGTCGTCGAAGTCGGCGTGCAGGACCTTCACCGCCACCTGACGGCCCACCGAGATCTGCACCGCCCGGTACACCGCGCCCATCCCGCCTTCGCCCAGCAGGGACTCGATGCGGAATCGTCCCTCCAGCACCTCGCCGACGAGCGAGGCCTGCGGCCCGGCGACGGTGTACAGGCGCACCCCATCGGTCGGACAGACCGACATCGAATTGTCGTAGCCTTCGCCACATTCGGGGCAAAAAAGCGTCATGGATTCATCCGGGCCATTCAGTATTGCTCGACGGTAACCGTATAATCGAATTGGATCTTGGCATCGGGAGTCTGCTCGAAGTCGCCGCGGGTGACGCCGATCTTCAGGTCGCCGTAGGTCGCATGCGAGACCTTATGGACCGTGACGATTTTTGAAATCGAGCCATCCTGCGCCGAGCAGGTGCTCCCGCTCACGGTGCAAATCGGATTGCTATCGCCGCATATTAACTCCTGGTTGCTATTGCAATAGAGCTCCAGGTCGAATTGGTCGTTATTGCAATTCGACTCGGTCTCGAGCGTGACCTTCACCTGGAAGTCGTAATTTTTGCAGCGCCAGAATCTCTGTCTCATATAATGCGGATCTTCGCCCGCGCAGAGCGTCCGGGCGTCGGTTCTAAACGTGGCGAACGCCGAGAGTTCTTCATGGTCGACACAGCCCAGGTTCGTCTGGGGCAGCTGCGTCGGGGAGGTGAGGCTATAATCACTCGAGGTGCCGCTGGGCTGGCATCTCGGGGGCGCGCCGGCGAAGCCGCACCCGTCGGGGGGCCCGGGCTCGCTGGCGTCGGGGTCTGTTGAGCCGTGCGCATCCCGAGAGTCGCCGCCGTCGGGCGTGCTCGTCGCGTCGGGCGCTTCGCCGCTATCCGGGGCCGTGACGCGCGGTGACTCACAGGTCTGGTCGACGCAGCTTTCGCCCAAAAAACAATCCTGCGCGCTTTGACATGCGCGCGAATCACCCAGGCAACCGCTCGCCAGCAGCTGCGCCGCCGAGAAGACGACGAGGGCCAACAATCGTCGCGCTGCAGACTTCGAGTTCGTCATAGATAAAAGACGTTAGGGAAAGATAATTCGGGCGCGCGCGGGAAACTCTGGCGATACACGGCGTATCAGGACGCGGATAAACTGGCTGGCGCGATGACCAGGTGTTCGCTCTATCCTTTCGGCGAATAGGATACCAGAGTATTTGTGTTGTTGAGAAGTGGGCGCGCCCGAACTTATGCAGATGAGCGCTCCGACCACATCCGCCTCCGAGGAATCCGCGATGAAAGACAATCTAGCCCAACGCAAAGCCTATTCTCCCTCCTGCGAGCGAAACCGCGACCCCATCCTCGCGCTGCTTAAAGAAGTCTTCGCCGACAAAAAATACGTCCTCGAAATCGGCAGCGGCACCGGGCAACACGCGGTGTATTTCGGCGAGCGCCTGGCGCACCTTCGCTGGCAGCCGTCGAATCAGGCGGGCGGGCTCGACTCGGTGAGCGCGTGGGTCGAAGACGCCGGGTTGCCCAACGTCAATCCGCCCGTCGCGCTCGACCTCTTTGAGGATGATTGGTCCGAGACCCTTGGCCTCGATGCCGCGCTTTCCAGCCCGCGGGTCGACGCACTGGTGGCCATCAACGTCATTCATATCGCGCCCTGGGAGGCCACCGAGCACCTCTTTCGCCACGCCGAGGCCCTCCTCGACGCCGGCGGCGTCGTCTTTCTCTACGGCCCCTATCGCTACGCCGATCGCGCGCTCGAGCCGAGCAACGAGAATTTCGACGCCTGGCTGCGCCGCCGCGACCCGGCCAGCGGCATCCGCGACTTCGAGGCCGTCAACGCCATCGCCGAGTCCCACGGGTTCGAGCGGGTCGAGGATCGCGCGATGCCCGCGAATAACCGCTCGATCTGGTGGCGAAAACTGGCCTGAGGTGAATCGGGCTGGTTGATGTGGAACTCCCATAGTTGGTTAAACAATACCCACATCCGCGCACGATTATTGGAGTGAAGAGTGAAGACGAGTGTGGGGAGTTGGATACCTAGGTTCACCGAATAAATACAGGACTAAGGGCAATAGCTGCAGTGAATTATCTGGGAGTTCGTAGCTATCTGTAGCTAACGGTGGGAGCCGCGATGCCTTGGGCCAAGGCGTTGTTGAGATATTGGAGCGATTGTAGGCTAAATTATTTCGGTTTGTGATCGTTTAGGAGGGGATATTGGGGCGTTAGATCATAGAAGCGTTGTTTCATCCAAATCGTCACTTTTGCGTTTCAATCGTCGATGCTAGTCTGTCTACATAGCCAAAATTTAGGAATTTTGTTTTGCGGAGGAGGGAGTGATGCGTATCGAAGATGCAGCGGCGAAGATGACGACACAATATCTTACCCGGGTATTAAGTAGTTTCACAAAAGACCTGGGCCGTCTCGAAGAAGATGAGGCGCGTGATTATATCATACGCAATGCCGAGGAGTTGGCCAAACCGCAGAATGTTGAGCGCCGTCTGGATTTGTTTGATGTCGACCATTCAACCCGGGTTGTGGTTCACTATGTCCTTGAGGTGATGCTGAATATTCCAGAGTGTGCGCTAGATGAGCGAGAACTTTGTGAGCGGGTTCGTGATCGTGAGCAGCGAATGCTCGATGAGGCCGCTAAAGACAATGCGCTTCAATATACGGACGCTCAAAGTATCGACATATTTCGGACTGTGCTTGAAGTTGCTTTTGATGACGGAAGCATTTCACGGGATGAATATGGACTAATTGAGCGGCTTCGCCAAAAACTCCAGATTACGCGGAAGCAACAACGTCTCGTGGAGGCTCTAATGGGGGTGTTCCCGTCCCCTGGTGGAGAACTTCACAGTTACGCAGATATCACAAAAGCACTTCTGTTTTTGCAGCACCAGGGAATTATATTTTACTGCAATCGTGCGGAAGATGGCCGCAATGTTGTTCTACCCAAAGAGTTTCATGTCGGTGTTAAGAAAGTTTTAGGCATCGAACTGAGCGACAATGCTCGTGAGTTACTTTGGCAGAACATGACCAATGCGATCCTCGCCAGCGTGCTGCGCGCACAGAATTTGCCGACTTCTGGAAGTAAGGACGAATTGTCCGAGCGCCTTCTCTTGGCAGAAATAAAACCCAGTGAAGGGTTGAATTCTCTAATGAATGACGACCTTTACAACATCTGTGGAAGTCTTCCAGGGGTTAACGTAAGTGGCACCAAGCAGCAACGACTCGAGCGAATTGTTTCTCATTTTGACAACCTACTTATTCGAGAAGTTCCCGATGACGCTGATCCCGCAGTGCTCTTTTACGAGTATTTTGTTGAGTTGGCTAAACGTGACAGGGAGAATCTTCTGGCAAGCAAGGTCATCTCAAAAGATATTGATATTGAGCGAGCATTCGAAGAGGCTACGCGCTACCTATTCAGGGAGAAACTTGGGGTTGAACTTGTGACAATGCCCGGCAGCGATCACCCCGATGGCTGTATCGAAATGCCCGATGGTTCCCTGTTGATGTGGGACAATAAATCAACGGAAAATATCTATACCTTTCCGAACTCTCATTTAAAACAATTCAAACGCTATATTCGTGATTCCATCGAAAAACGTGTGACCTGTTTTATGGTCATCGTTCCCGAGGTTGACGACATTGCTGAAGAGAATTGTCTTCGCCTTAAGTTCGAATCCCAGCAAGACGCTGATGTCTGTGTTATTACCGCCGAAGACTTAAAATGGGTGGCCGAAAACTGGAGAAATCTTACGAAGAAGCAGACGTTTAACCTTTCAGTCCTCGACCAACAGGGTATTCTTAGCCGAAAACGACTTGAGCAGGTAATTCGTGTTTTGATGTAAGCCGCTGCGGACCGTGGCCGAACCGAAGGCGTCGTCAACCAGGCGTGGCTTCTAGGTCCCGTTGGCCCACATGACTTCGAAATAGTCGCTATAATTGTTGGTGACGCCGCCGCGTGAGATGCCGACGAAGACGTCGTCGCGATATTTCAGCGGCGTGAACGTGAAGTTCTGTGAGCCGGTCCATACCCAGCCGCGACCATGATTGGGGTGCTGGGCGACCGGGGTGTCATAATAGCCGCGGTAGACCATCATCTTGCTGTGGAGGCTGACGGTGTGGCCGTTTCGCGTGCGATTTATCTGTCGGTGAGGGATGCCGGCGGCGTCCAGGCGCGCCTTTTTTTCGTCGCTCAGCGCGGTGCCGGTGACCACGCGCACCTGGCAGCCGAGGGCTTTGATACGCTCGAGTTGGTTGAAGATGGCGGAGCGGGTCAAATTAAGGGTGCCGACGCCCAGGGTGCAGCCGGGCTCATATTGGGTGATGCGGGCCAGGGCGTCGGCGACCATGTCGCCGTTCTTTTGCGGCGAGAACTCGGCGCTATAGGTGGCGGCCGTAGGGACAAAAATCTTGCCGTGGGGTTGGGTGTAGCGGTCGTCGGTTTTTCGCTGCTGGAGGTAGTCTTCGTAGACCTCAACATGCGCCTCATACAGCGCCTGATTGCCGCTGACGACCAGCATATCGTTGAAAAAGCGCGATTGGGTGACGGTGATATTATAGGAGGTGGCGATCACCATATATCGGTAGTCATCGTCCCCAACCTTGGTGTGGGAGAAATACCAATTTTTCATATGGTGGGTGCCGTTATCGACGTTGCTCAGGCACGCCGTGTTATTGGCGGCTTGCGGCGTGCCGCAGTGGACATAGCGCGGGCCCAGGCGCGCGGCGAGCTCGGGAAAATGGTTGGCGTCGCCGTTATGAACCATCCAGATGCTCACGCCGCGATCGTGGGCGTTGACCAGGGCGTCGACCACCGGCCGCAGCGCGTTGGCCGAAGATAATTCGGTAATATGGGCCCGCACTTCCGAGCCGGCGACGGCGCCGTTCAAATACAACACCAGGCGATCGCGAAGGGTTTGGTCCTCATAGCCATTGGCGGCGGTGGGGGTGTTGAAATAGCTCTGCCATCGCCCCAGAGGAGCCACGTCTTCCGGCTCAACCTCAACGGCATCGGAATCACTCCCTGCGTCTTCTTCGGGCGAGGTAATATCGCCCGGGGGATCTGCTGCGTCAGGGGCAGAGCCCGCCGCGTCCGCATCGTTGAGCGGCTCGGCATCCTCTGTTGGTTGGGCATCGGCAGGTGTCGCGTCGAGCGTGTGTCCATCGGTCGACGTATCTTGCTCAAACGAGGTCGAGTCGCGCGCGTCGTGGCCCGCCTGGGTTTCGCCCGTGCAGGCCGATTGCAGGGCGATGATTGCGAGAAGCGCGACGCGTTTTCGGATGCGATGGGGCTTTTGTATCCGCATTTCTACTCAATGGGTCACGGTGAGGGGCGTTGTTTTGCGAAGCATCGCGCCCAAGTGTATCGCGAAAACTTTGCCCAGGCCAAACGGGGTGGAGACGCTGTGGATAACCCTCGTTTCGGTTCCGGTCTGTTGGTGCGCGACAAACGAAAATTAGTTCGTTAGGATGCTCCCACAGAGGCAAATTAAGGCTGTGCGGTGAGCTCTCGCGAAAGCAATTACGATGGGGCTCAGCAGCGGCGAGTTTTTATTTCGTTAATGTTTGCGAGCTAGGTGATAAATGATCAAGATAATTGCCGCGTTGATGATTGTAATTGCGTCCGCAGGTTGCTCGGGCAGCGAATCTGAGTCGAATCAAACATTAGGGGCAGATGCCTCGTCGGATATTTCTGGCGATGCGAATTCGGCACACGATGCTGGGACCTCGCCGAGCGACACGACCTCGCCGGGCGACACGACCTCGCCGGGCGACACATCCTCGCCGAGCGACACGACCTCGCCGGGCGACACGACCTCGCCGGGCGACACGACCTCGCCGGGCGACACGACCTCGCCGGGCGACACGACCTCGCCGGGCGACACGACCTCGCCGGGCGACACGACCTCGCCGGGCGACACAACCTCGCCGGGCGACACGACCTCGCCGGGCGACACGACCTCGCCGGGCGACACGACCTCGCCGGGCGACACGACCTCGCCGGACGCCGGCCCGACGCCGCGCCCCTTCGGGCCGCGTCCAGTGGCTCCGACGCCCTTGGAGCAGGGGACCATCTTTGCCGCGCCCGATGGCTCGGGCGAAGACTGCACCGTGGCGAATCCCTGCGACCTTTGGGAAGCGGTCGACCAGGCGCAGGCGGGCGACGTCGTCTTTATGCGCGGCGGTGTTTATACGATGGACCGCCGCTTGAGCTTCCGCGGGCGAGGCACGTCGCCGGCGCCGACGATCTTTGAGAGCTATCCCGGCGAAGTCGCGATCCTCGACGGGACCGGGCAGAGCATCGATGACTCGAGCTATATTCGGGTGCTCGGAGACCCGGTGGTGCTCAGGCTCTTTGAGGTACGAAACGCCGCCCGCGCCGGCATTAGCGTGCGCACCAGCAATAACGTCCTTGAGGGCTTGCGGGTGTATGATAACAAATTAAGCGGCATCCACATTCACGAGAGTTATAGCGTCCCATCCTCGAATTATAATCTGATCGCCGACTGCGAAGTCTTCGGCAATTCAGGCGCGGGGATTGGCGGGGCCGAGCATAACTATGGCGGCAATTCGGACGGGATTTCGATCTCGAGCGGCATCGGCAATCGCGTCGAGAATTGCCTTGTCTACGAGAACTCCGACGACGGCATCGACACCTGGCGAAGCCAGGACGGCTACGTGGGGTACTCAATTTCCTACGGGAACGGCATCGAGAATGGCAACGGCGTAGGCATCAAGTCGGGCGGCGCGTCACCGAGCGCTCGGACCACCGTTGAGCACTGCCTCTCCTATAATAATAAAGCGACGGGCTTCGACCATAACTCCGGGGTGGATGTTCAATTCAATCATAATACCTCCTGGAATAATCGACGCGGATATTGGGCCGCCGATCACACCTCCCTGCGCAATAATATCGCCTATGAGATGGATCGGCCCGCAAATGACAGCGGCATCCAGAGCAATAATTCGTGGCAACGATCGGGGACGCCGACGCCGCTGTCGACCGACCCCAATTCGCCGGACTTCCTCGTCCCGGCTGCGGGCTTTGAAGATATCGGCGCGCACGCAGGGCGATAAGCTCGTTAGAGAGTCGACTTATAGTGCAGCGTCGCTGCCTGGAGCGACCGAATTGCTCGCCGAGGGGATCCGAACCTCGGCGGGCTTTTTGTCGATCGTTTGGCCTCATCGCTATAAATCTCGCCGCGCGCGTGATAAATCGGGGCGGCGGTCTTCCGCAATTTTGACGCTTCGCCCATCCCGGTGTATTTGGGCGCGTAGATAGTGAGTCCCCTGGCCGTCGGGTTTCGCCGGGCGCGCCGCCACGCTTGGGAGGGCGTGGCCCACAGGGATATAATCGGTTTTTGCTAGCGGTTTATAAGTAAAATATAAGGAAATAGATCATGAGTTATTTTGTGCCGGATCGCTCGAATCGCCCGACGGATGAAGGGGACCCCAGCGGCGGAACGACAGAGTTATACGCAGACGAAGAGAAGACTCTTGAGCTGACCGACGGCCGGGTCGCGGTGGTCGAGACTGCGTTGGTCGATGGATTTACGCTTGTTTATTATTATTTCGACGTCGCGGGGCTTGAGAACGCCAGCGAGAAGAAATTGGCGGATTTGCTCAAGGCTTCCGGGGTCGAGATGGAGTCCTCGGACCCCGACATTGAGATCGTTTTCAGCGCCTCGAAGACCGACGACGCCCAGGGCCGAAAGATCTGGG
The DNA here is from genome assembly GCF_003258315.1 of Bradymonas sediminis. Lineage (GTDB taxonomy): Bacteria > Myxococcota_A > Bradymonadia > Bradymonadales > Bradymonadaceae > Bradymonas > Bradymonas sediminis. The sequence goes on along the minus strand of NZ_CP030032.1, from coordinate 3,421,383 downwards.
AGGCGCAGCTTAGCTTCTGGGGGTGAGCGCGCGAACAGCGCAAAAAGTTGCCTCAGCGTCTCGCCCCGGTCGACCTCGTCGGCCGGGGTTTTTGGTTCGTGGGCAGATATTTGGCCCCAAAATCGCCCGGGGACACGCGCGGGGAGCGCCGGCGGCTCAGCGGGTGTTTTGCTGGATTCCCTTGGATAAATTTCGCCGCTTAATGTAGGGGTCGAACCTATCAAGCTGCGCATCGTTCGCCCATAATCTGTAATAAACTTTGGCGAGTCCCGAGGTAGTCATGCTCTCCGCAATGGTTGATTATTTTGTTCCCGATGATTTTGTAGATCACAGTGGCGTCGAGAGGCGGCGCGCAATCATGGGGGTGAAGACGGCGTTCACGATCGTCTTCTGGGCGGTCGTGGCCTCATCGATTTCGGCCTTCGGTGGCTCCTATTACTCGGCGCTGGGGCTTGTCCTATGCGCGCTGGCGGTTGGGAGCGCGCCGGTTGTGCTGCGAAAAACGGGGCGCTTGGATATCGCCGGGCATTTGATCATCACGCCGATGTATCTGCTGTTTATTTGGCTCATCCATCAAAATGAGGGGCTCGACGCCCCGGCGATCGTGTGGGTGACGATGTTGCCGTTGCTGGCCTCGCTATTTCTGGGCAAGGGTGCTGCGAAGAATTGGTTGCGCGTTATCGTAGCGACCTGGCTGCTGGTCACCGCGGCCACCGTGATGGGCTATGATTTTCCGACCAGCTTGCCCCCGAAGGTCGCCGAGGTTCAGGCCGGGATCAGCCTGGTGGGCATGGGGATCACCGCGTTTGCGATCCTCAATATGAAGGACGATCTTCAGACTTGGCTCACCGAGGAGCTGCGCCAAAAGGAGAGGGCGACGAGCGCTGTGCTTGAGACCGCGCCCGACGGGATCCTCACCGTCGACTCCCACGGGGCGGTCCTCACCGCCAATAAGGCGGCGGCCAAGATCTTTGGGATGAAGCGTGCCGCGATGATCGGCGAGGATATCCGCGATTTAGTCAGCACATTGGACGCCGATTCGATGGCCGCTGCGGTTGATTCTCGCATCTTTGGCGAGTCCCTGGAGCACACGGGCCGGCGGGAGAAGAGGGACGAATTCCCGCTCGAGATCGCGTTTGGCAGCCACGACGAGCGCACCGTTCTGGTGCTGCGCGATATCACCGAGCGAAAGATCGCCGACAAGGAGCTGCGCGACGCCCGTGACGCCGCGATCGAGGCGAGCAAGGCGAAGAGCGCCTTTTTGGCCAATATGAGCCACGAGCTTCGCACCCCGCTCAACGCCGTGATCGGTTACTCCGAGATGATCAAGGAGGAGATCGAGGCGATGCGCGACCAGGAGCTCGATAACGTGGAGATGGTGACCGACTTCCTGCCGGACCTGACGCGTATCCGCACCGCCGGGGCGCATCTGCTCGCGCTGATTAACGATATCCTGGACCTGTCCAAGATCGAGGCGGGCAAGATGAACCTGCACGTCGAGATGTTCCGGGTCGACGAGTTGATCGAGGATATCCGCACGACCATCGCCCCGCTGGCGGCAAACTCCAATAACACGCTCAACGTCGAGGTCAGCGACGCCCTCGGCTATATGAACTCTGACGCGACGAAGATGCGCCAGGTCCTCTTTAACCTGTTGAGCAACGCCTGCAAATTCACCAGCGACGGCACCGTCACCATGCGGGTGCAGCCCGATGATGACTACGAACATATCGTCTGTGAGATCGAAGACACCGGCGTGGGCATGAGCGAAGAACAGCTCGACACGATCTTCGATGCCTTCACCCAGGCCGACTCCTCGACCACCCGGGAGTTCGGCGGCACCGGCCTCGGGCTGACCATTACCCGCCACTTCTGCGCGCTGCTCGACGGGGATATTCAGGTGGAGTCGACCCTGGGCGAAGGCAGTAAATTCACGGTGCGCCTGGCGAGTAATTTGAGCGTCGAAGGCAAGCTTTCGCAGGCCGAAGTCGAGCTGGCTGAGCTGCCGCGCCGGGTCCATTCCGATATGAATTGTCAGACCATCCTGGTCATCGACGACGACGCGACGATGCGCGATTTATTGCGCCGGATCTTGGAGCGAGAGGGATTCGTGGTCGCCACCGCGGCCAGCGGCTCCGAGGGGCTGTTGCTCGCCGAGCAGCTGCGCCCGGACGTCATCACCCTGGACGTTATGATGCCGTCGATGGACGGTTGGACCCTGCTGTCCAAGCTCAAGGACCAGGCGCATCTGGCCGATATCCCGGTCATTATGGTGACCATGGTCGCCGAGAGTGAGCGCGGCTACGCGCTTGGGGCCGACCACTATATGGTCAAGCCGATCGACCGGCGCCGACTGGTGGATATCCTGGACATCTATCGCGGCAAGGTAAACGAGTTGGGCAATATTCTCCTGGTTGAGGACGATGAGCCGACCCGGTCGCTGCTGCGCCGCACGCTGCAGGGCGACGGCTGGCAGGTCGAAGAGGCCGGCAACGGGCAGGTCGCGCTGGACGCGCTCGATGGGTTTAAGCCCGACCTTGTCTTGCTCGACTTGATGATGCCGAAGATGGATGGCTTTGAGTTCTTGCGCCAATTCCGCGGCCTCCAGGCGTATCGCGATGTCCCGGTCATCGTCGTCACGGCCAAAGAGCTGACCCCCGACGAGGCCGAGCGGCTGCGCCTGGGGACCAGTGAGATTTTGACCAAGGGAGGCAGCAGCCTGGGCGGCGAGTTGCAGGGGAAATTGCTCGACCAGGTGCGCAGGCACGTGCGCCGCGCGCTCAAGGATAGGCGCGGCAATGCGCACGATGAGCCTCAATAATTCAGAAACCTCCTTGCGAGCTTGAGAGGGCTACCGTACTCTCAGGTCTCGTACGTAGAATAGTTGTTCGCGACCGCATCGCTCATAACGATCTAATGAATTGGAGATGAAATGATGTATCCAGTCAGCTCACGCACGCTCTCGTTTTGCTCAATCGCCCTGGCCGGTATGCTTTCGCTGACGGCCTGTGGAGAAGCCACCGCGCCTTCGGACGAAGCCGCGGCGCCCGATGAAACGCTGCTGGAAGGCGTGGACCTCGATGATTCGGGGGACGCCGATGCGCTGCGCACGCTCAACTCGGAGCTCTTCGGTCACCAGGGCAACCCCTATTTCTCGCGCACCCTCGCCACGGGCGCCGAGTTTCACGCCACCAACGGCATGCGTATGGGCCCCGATGGCAACCTCTATGTGGCCAGCGTGCTGAGTCGGGCGATCTTCGTGGTGAACCCCAATAGCGGGCAAGTGCTGGAGCGACTGGGCACCGAGGTGGGCGTTGAGTCGCCGGATGACCTGGACTTCGGCCCGGACGGCTCGCTGTATTGGACCTCGTTTTTGACCGGTGAGGTCGGGCGTTTGACCCCCGACGGGGTCAAACAAACCGTGGCTCAGCTGACCCCGGGCGTCAACGCCATCGCGTTCTCCCCGGACGGTCGACTCTTCGCGACCATCGTGTTTATGGGCGACGCGCTCTATGAGTTGGACCCGGAAGGCATTGACCCGCCTCGCCTGGTCGGGTCGGGCTACGGCGGTCTGAACGGGATGCAATTTGGCCCCGATGGCAATCTCTATGGCCCGCTTTGGTTCGCCGGGTCGGTGGTGCGCGTCGATATCGAAACGGGCGATGCCACCACGGTGCTCACGGGCCTCGAGGTGCCCGCGGCGGTCAAATTCAACTCCCAGGGCATCCTGCATGTGGTCGACCAGATGGCCGGGCAGGTCATCGCGCTGGACCTGGCGACCGGCGCAAGCTCGGTGGTGGTCCAGGTGGCCGATGCCGGCGCCGACAACCTCGACTTCGACGCCCACGACAATATCTACCTGACCAACTCCCACGATGGCTGGGTCCGCAGGGTGCTGCCCAACGGCAAGACCCGCAGCCTGGTCAAAGAGGGGATGGTCGCCCCGGGTGGCGTGGCGGTGATTCCCTACCAGGGGCGCACCTCGGTGTTCATCGGCGATGGCTTGTCGATCAAGGGATACGACGCGCTGCGTGGCTGGCAGGTCGCCGAGGCCCACGCCGTCATCGGCGTTTCAAACCTCGCCGCGCCGATCTCGGCGACCAACGATGACGGCCGCATGCTCACGACCTCCTGGTTCGCCAACGTCGTCCAGGTCTGGGACCCCGCCGTGCATGATGTGGTCGAGAGTCATGGCGACTTCGCCACCCCGCTCAACGCCGTGCGCTATCAGGGAGACCTGGTCGTGGCTGAGTTGACGACGCATCGCGTGGTGCGCCGACCCGCCGGGACCACCCAGACCATCCCGATGGCCGGCGTCGCCGTGCCGACGGGACTGGCGACCGACGGGGACGCGCTTTGGGTCGCTGATTGGGCGACCGGCAACGTGCTGCGTATCGCCGAAGCCGGCCAGGCGCTCGCCAGCCCCGTGCTGGTCGCCAGCGGTCTGGCCCAGCCCGAGGGTATGACGGTCGACCGCGACGGAACCCTGTTGGTGGTCGAAACTGGCAGCGACCAGCTCACGCGCATCGACCCGACCACCGGCGCCAAGACCGTCGTCAAGACGGACCTCGACGTCGGCCTGGCTGGACCCGCCGGCATGCCGCCGACCTATATTTTTAACGGCGTCGACGTCGGCCCCTGCGGCGTGATCTATATCAGCAACGACACCGGCAATCGGATCGATACGCTGATGCCCACCGACTTCAGCTCGCTTATGTGCATCATCGGGTCGTATTTCTAATCGCCTGAACGCTGTCGCCCCGGCCGCCCAGAACTGGGCCGCCGGGGCTTTTTTATGCCCGCGAATCCATGCCCGACTTTGCGTCGCGCGGTCGCGACAGGCTGGAAATAAATGGGTATGATGCGCGCACTCGTGCAGATAGAGCCACGCGCATCGCGCCGATGAAGATGAGGGCTTTGACTTGAGAGGCGATTGAATATGAGCGAAGAAAAACGACTATTGGCCGTCGATCTGGGCGTAAAGAGCGGGCTGGCGATCTACGGTGAAACAGGGCGGCTTTTGGAGTATCGCTCGACGAATTTCGGCAGCCGCGCGCGCCTCAAAAAAGCGACCTACGGCGTGCTGCGCCAGGTCGACGGGTTAGCCCACGTCCTCGCCGAGGGGGACACGAACCTCGGCGAGCTCTGGCGCCAGGACGCCCTCAAACTTGGCGCGAGCTTCGAGCTTATTAACGCCGAGATTTGGCGCGAAGATCTCCTCTTTAAGCGCCACCGCCGCAGCGGCCAGGATGCCAAATCCCGCGCCGATACCCTCGCTCGCCAGATCATCGATTGGTCCGGCGCAGCGCGGCCGACCTCGCTGAAGCATGACGCCGCCGAGGCGATCTTGATCGGCCTGTGGGGCGTGATGCAGGTGGGGTGGTTAGACGATAACCCCTTCTAAAATTTGACCTTTTCTATTGTGGGATTTAGGGTTATCTGCACGCTTAATGCGCCAGGGGGTGGCCCTCGCCATTGCAAACGCGCGCCTGAGTCATGGGTTGGGCTCGATCACCGTCGCCGCTGGCGAGTAGTGCGGTCGTTTTTTAAACACGCAAAGAGGCGCTTCACCATCATGTTGTCAAAGCTTAGCGATTACTTCGTCCCCGAAGATCTTGTCGCGCAGGGCGGTCTGGAGGCCAGACGCGCTCAAATTGCCGTATCGACCACTTTTACGATGATATTTTGGGCGCTGATCGCCGCCACGATTTCAGCCTCCGGCGGCTCCTATGCCTCGGCGATTGGCGTGGTCCTGTGCGCCCTGGGGGTCTCCACGGCGCCGTTTATTTTGCGTAAAACACGTCGCTTGGATATCGCCGGCCACCTGATTATCACGCCGGCCTATTTTCTGATGATGTGGTTGATTCATAAAAATAATGGGCTCGAATCACCGGCCAATATTTGGCTGGTGATGATCCCGATGTTGGCGTCACTTTTCCTTGGCAAGCGGGTCGCGAAAGCCTGGCTGGCGGTCATCGTCGTGAGTTGGTTGGTGGTGATCGCTGCGACGGTTCTCGGCTACCAATTCCCGCCGCCTCCGGGCGAAACGCTGATGAAGGTGCAGACCGGCATTAGTTTTATTGGCATGGGCATTGTTGCCCTGGGCATTCTTGGGCTCAAGGACGACCTGCAGTCCTGGTTGATCGATGAGTTGCGTCAAAAGGAGGCCGAGACCAGCGCCGTGCTGCAAACCGCCCCCGATGGCATCCTCACCGTCGACAGCGATGGGCGCATCCTGACCGCGAATACCGCCGCCACGCGGATCTTTGGCGCTGAGCGAGGCGCGATGGTGGGCGAGGATATCCGTCAATTGGTCGGTGAGCTGGACGCCAAGACGATGGCCTCCGTGCTTGAGTCTCAGGCATTTGGCGAGTCCATTGAGTATCTGGGGCAGCGTGGCGGGGCCGCTGAATTCCCGCTTGAGATCGCCTTTGGCACGCATAATTCGCGTATCGTGCTGGTGCTGCGGGATATCACCGAGCGGAAGATCGCCAACCAGCAGCTTCGGGACGCGCGCGACGCCGCCGTCCAGGCCAGCCAGGCCAAGAGCACATTCTTGGCCAATATGAGCCACGAGCTTCGCACCCCGCTCAACGCAGTGATCGGCTACTCCGAGATGATCAAGGAGGAGATCGAAGCCATGCAGGAAGAGGGCGTCGACAATGTGGAAATGGTGACTGACTTTCTGCCCGATCTCACCCGCATCCGCACCGCCGGCACCCACCTGCTCGCCCTGATCAACGATATCCTGGACCTGTCGAAGATCGAGGCCGGCAAGATGCTGCTCAACGTCGAGCTATTCGACGTCGCTGAGTTGGTTGAGGATATCCGCGCCACCGTCGCGCCGCTGGCGGCCAAGTCCAATAATACCCTGCGCGTTGAGATCAGCGACGAGCTCGGGTTCATGAGGTCCGACGCCACCAAGGTGCGCCAGGTGCTGTTTAACCTGTTGAGCAACGCCTGCAAATTTACCTCCGACGGCACGATTACGATGCGCGTCGGCCCGGATGAAAGCTATGAGCAGGTGATCTGCGAGGTGGAAGACACCGGCGTGGGCATGAGCGCGGAGAAGCTGGAGATGATCTTCGACGCCTTCACCCAGGCGGACTCCTCGACCACGCGCGAGTTCGGCGGCACCGGCCTCGGCTTGACCATCACTCGCCATTTTTGTGCGCTGCTTGAGGGCGATATTCAGGTGGAGTCGACCCGGGGCAAGGGCAGCAAATTTACGGTGCGCCTGGCCGCAAATATCGCCCCCGAGGAGGTGTTTCCCGCGGCGCGAGAACTCCCGCAGCAGCGGGTGGCGGCCGGGCCAAATGCCCAGACGGTGCTGGTCATCGATGATGACCCGACGATGCGCGATCTGTTGCGCCGAATCCTGGAGCGCGAGGGCTTCGTGGTCGCCACCGCCGCCAGCGGCTCCGAGGGGCTTTTGCTCGCCGAAGAGCTGCGCCCCGATCTTATCACCCTCGACGTGATGATGCCGTCGATGGACGGCTGGACGCTGCTGTCGAAGCTCAAGGCGCACGACGCGCTGGCGGGTATCCCCATCATCATGGTCACGATGGTGGCCGAGAGCGAGCGCGGCTATGCCCTGGGGGCCGACCACTATATGGTCAAGCCCATCAATCGCCAGCGCCTGGTCGATATCCTCGACGGCTACCGCGCCGCGGGGCCGGGGGGCGGGCAGATTCTGCTCGTCGAAGACGACGAGCCCACGCGCGCGCTGCTGCGCCGCACGCTGCAGAGCGACGGGTGGCAGGTCGTCGAGGCCGACAATGGCCAGGTGGGCCTGGACACCCTCGACGCGTTCACTCCGGACCTCGTGCTGCTCGACCTGATGATGCCAAAGATGGATGGGTTCGAGTTTTTGGTTGAGTTCCGAAGTCGCGAAATCTACCGCGACGTCCCCGTCATTGTGGTCACCGCCAAGGAGCTCACCGAGGCCGAACTCGAAGGGCTGCGCCAGGGGACCAGCGAGGTTCTGAGCAAGGGTGGAAGGCGCATCGGGGGCGATTACGAGGCGCAATTGCTCGAGCAGGTTCGCAAATATATGCGCAAAAATCTGCCTTCAAAAGGCGTTGATAAGAAAGTTGATAAGAAACCGGAGGGAGCGCATGCCGACGAGTCATCCTGAGTGGAACGTCCTGGAGAATGGTCCGATTGAGGAACTATCGCCGCGGGTGCGGCGGGTGGAGGGGGCGGTGCCGCGCATGCCGCTTCGGCGGGTGATGACGGTGGCCAAGAACGCCGAGGGGGGCCTAATTATCCATAACGGAATTTGCCTCGAAGAGGCTCAGATGGCGGAGCTTGAGCGATGGGGCACTCCTCAGGTGCTGGTCGTGCCGGGCAGTCAGCATCGCCTTAACGCACGCGCGTTTTGGGAGCGTTACGAGGACCTGATCGTCATTTGCCCAAAAGGCGCGCGCGAGGCTGTTGAGCAGGTCGTGCCGGTCACGATGACCTATGATGAGTGGGTTAGCGATGGGGTGGTCGAGTTCGAGCATCTCGACGGAACCCGTGAGCGTGAAGGCGTTATGCATATTGTCGACGAGGACGGAAGGGCGCTGGTCTTTAATGACATCGTGTTCAATATGCCGCACATGCCTGGTTTTCAGGGGTTTATTCTAAAGCATATCACCCGCTCTTCGGGCGGCCCGAGGGTCTCGCGGTTGGCGCGGTTTTTCTTTGTCCGCGACCGCAAGAAACTGCGTGAACACCTCGCGCGCCTTGCTACCCTCAAAGATCTAAACCTGTTAATTTGCTCGCATCATGAAGTGGCGCGCAAGCCGGCGCAGGCGCTGCGCCAGGCGAGTCGGACGGTGTGAACTGATAATCTGAAAAACTGGGACGAGCATGGCAGTACGGACCAAGCTGAACTTCTACGAGGTCGCCAAATGCGGGTATTACGCCGCGGATGAGCATCTCTTCGCCGACGTCGCCGCGCTGCTGGGCGACCTGGAAAAATTCGTGCATATCCAGGGGCGTGAGCTTCACGAGACGAAGCTTTTTTCGGCCACCGAGGGCGCCAGCCCGATCTTGCCCGTCTATTGCCTCTACGCGCGCCCCTTCGGCGAGCACGGCGACTATCTGGTGGTCACCTGGAATCAGACGCCCGAAAATGACGGGCGCGTGCCGAGCGTGGACCCCAGCGCCCCCACAGGCAGCGCGCAGGTGGACTTTACCGATCTTCCCCGCGGAAATATCCCCGGCTATGCGTCCTATTATTGGTTCATCCCCAGCCAAAATATCTTCGGAATTTTTCGCTTTGGCAGTCGCGTCAAAAACGGGCACCCGGGGCTGCAGAAATACCTGAGCGAGTATCTTCGAAAAGAGGCCGGCTTTGTGCAGAGGGCGCAGAATCATCAGGATGAAGTGGCGATTGATGGTTACCGCGCGCGCCCGGGTGATGAGCTTCGACAGGGCGTGACCCCGCGCTTTGAGTCTGCGCCGCTGCGTGGGTTTTCGCAGCTCAAATTTTTGCGCGAGAATCGCGCCCGGATCTTTCGAGTGATTCGAAAGAGCGAGGTCAATTGGGAGGTCGAGGTGGAGCGGGCCGTCTGGAAGCGCGGACTCGACTTTTTGGTGGGCCGCGACGGCCAGGAAGTCCAGGCGCTCTCAAGCGAAGCCGCGGGGCGAAAATACCGGCTGGAGTTCGACCTGAGCCCGAGCGAGGCCGAATTTGAGGCGATGGTCGAGAATTTTGAGCAGGGCGCGCGCGGTGATTTCGAGAACCTGGGGTTCGTGCTCAGCGGCGAGAGCGCCAAGACCTATTGGCTGTCGGACGCGCTGCTTAAGGCCGAGATGGAGCTCGATCTGCGCCGGATTGACGATGAGATCGTGGAGTTTGACTCCCTCCAGGAGGCGATCAGCGCCGCGCGCATGGACCTGATTGAGAAGCTTTTGAGCGAATGATCAGGACGCCCGAGTGAGACGAGAATATGGGACATTTTAACACGCGCGAGATGTGGTGGTTTCTGGGGTTTTTGGGCGTCGCGCTCCTGGCCGGCTTTTTTCTGGGCGGGGAGGTCGCGCTGGGCGCACAGATCGCGCTCTTCGATAATATGCTCAAGGTCTCAGCGATCGTGCTGGGCGTGGCGGGGGTGTGGATCGGCGTGCTGCACGGCCAGGAACTGCGCGCGCTGGGTTCATCGGGCGCCATCGCGGCGAACACCGCCGTCGAAGCCCCCGGCGACACCATCTTCGAGCGCCTGATACGCCTGGTGCTGTGGTCGACCTTCGTGGTTTGCCTGAGCCTGGCGGTGCTTATCTGGGGCGAGGCGATCGTCGGCGCGACCGCGATCGATGAGTATAAAAGCGCGCGCGTGATCTTTTTTTCGCTGCTCTCCTGGGTCGCGCTCTTCGAGATTTATTTGCTGCTTATGAGCCTGATCCCGCTGAGTGATCTCGACGATAAGACACGTCTAAATATGAAGCAAAAAGAGCGACGAAAGCGCGACCAGTCGCGCCGGGAGTAGTTTTTTTGGGAGCGCCCTGGAGGCGTCTGATGTCGATTTAAAGTAATAATGTGGGGCTGTGTTTTTCGTCTGACGAGCCCACGAGATTTCTCACGAAATCTCGTGGGCTCGTGACTTTCTTGTCGGCTAAATTTGACAAATATTTTGGGCCTGCCTATATATTGTTTCAGTGGGTTCATTTGTTCAGTGTTTTCGATTCTAACCCCAATATTTTGATATTATGGCTCTTCTACTCGATATCCCGCATGTCATGACGGCGCGCGCGCTTTTAGAGCGCGACCGCCCGGCTATGCCCGCCGATGGACCGAGCAAAGACGGCGGCGCAAATCGGGACTCAAGGTGGTCATTTGAGCAACTTCGGGGGCAATTGGTCGAGCTGTGCGGGGGGAATGCATCGGCGGCGCTTTCCTTTAGCGCGCGCCTTATCGTGCAGGCCCAGCAGGCGGACGCGCCAGTGGCGTGGGTGACGGCAGGGGAGAGTCTTTTTTACGCCCCCGATATGCTCGAAAACGGCGTGGATCTCGGGTCCCTGGCGATCATATGGCCCAGGGATGTCACGCAGGTGCTGCGCGGGGTAGATGCGCTTTTGCGATCGGGTGGGTTTGGCCTGGTCATCGTCGATATCAGCGAGGGGGCGAAGATAAGTCTTTCGCAGCAAAATCGGCTGGCGCGTATGGCCGAGCGCCACGAGGCGACGGTGGTTTTTCTGCGCGGAACACCCCTGGGCCAGGCGAGGGCGCCCAGGGGCGACGCGTCGCAAAAGAGGTCGAAGAAGACAGGCTCAAGCGCGCTGCGTGTTTCGCTGCGCGTCGAGGCGAGCCGGGCGCGCGCGCCGAGTGGGAGATTTCACTGCACGCTGCGCGCGCTCAAAGATAACCGGCGCGCGCCGGGGTGGACCGATAAGGAGGTGCGCCGTGGAACGCCTGGCCTGCGTTAAACTTCCTTTTTTGGCGATGCAGATCGCGCTAAAAGCAAATCCTGAGTGGCGAAATTTTCCCACGGTGCTCCTCGACCGCGATCATCCGCGCGGGCGCATTTTAGAGGCAAATAAACACGCGCGGCGCCTCAAGATCGAGCCCGGCATGCGTTATGCTGGCGCGCTCTCTCTCTGCAGCGATCCCGCGGATTCCGCGTTCTCTAATAATCTGCGCGCGGCCATCTATTGCCCCGACGAATATCAGCAGGTGCGCGAGGAGTTGCGCGAGCAGCTCGGCGATTTTAGTCCGCATCTTGACGCGCTTAGCGACTTCTCGATGCGCTTTTCGTTTTTGGCGACCGACTCCGCAAAAGCCGAGCGCGGCGAAGCCCTGGGGCGAACTACCGCCTTCTGGCTCCAGGCCACCGGTCTCGACAGACTCTATGGCAGCTTTGAGGCCTGGGCCGCCAAGCTCGAAGCAGCGCTGAAGGAGGAGGAGTTTTTCGCGTCAGTCGTGGTGGGATTTAGCCGGTTTGGCACCTATGCCCTGGCGCATACGCAAGGGGTTGGTGTGCGTGTTCTGGAGTCGAAAGCGCAAGAAAAGCATATGCTTAGGTCGCTTTCACTGGCGCGCCTCGACCTCGATCCTCGCCTGAAAGAAAGCCTGCTCCAGCTTGGCATCAGAACGGTCGGGGAGTTTTTAGACCTGCCGGCTTCGGGGATTGCCCGGCGCTTCGGCAAGGAGGCGCGCCAATTTTACGACTTCGCCTCCACCCGAAATGATCTTCCGATTCGACGCACCTCCGAGGACGCCCCGATCGAGCGAACGCTGCTGTTTGACCAGGGGGAGTTCAATACCGAGCGGCTGATCTTCCGGATCAAATTCGAGCTTCACGCGATGGCCCAGAAATTGGCCGGGCGCGCCCTGGTCTTGCTGCAGCTTGAGATGAATTTTTATCGCGATGAGGAGCTCGAGTTCTGCGAGATTGTTCGCCCCGCACGCCCGAGCCTCGACGAGAGCACCATGATCGAATTGGTGCGTCTTCGCCTCGAGATCATCGAGTTCAGCCGCACCCCGACGCGCCTTCATCTATTGGCGGTGGGCGTGCCCGACAAAAGTGAGCAAACTCGCCTGCTTAGCGCCCGAAATGACCGGCGCTGGGACGACGCTCAACACGCCCTGGCGAGGCTACGCGCGGAGTTTGGGCCGCTCTGCGTGCTGGGTTTTAAGGCACAAAATACCCATCTTCCCGAAGATCGCTTCGCGCTCAAACCCTTGCAAACGCTCGCCCGGCCAAGCGCGTCATTGTCACTTGTGACCGCGAATTTGGCGGCAAAAGACGACGCGCCAAATTCCTCAACATCCCTGGTTCGACGCATTTTGGCCGACCCCGAACCCATCGCACGCGCGGTGGCGATGCAAAATCAAGGCTCCGAAGCGCCCTATATTCTATCGGGACATTGGTGGACGCAGGAGGCCGTACACCGCGAATATTATTATCTCGACACGCATTCTGGCGAGCTTTTATGGGTGTTTTATGACCGCCTGCGCAGGGGTTGGTATTTGCATGGGAGGGTCGAATAAGCGTGAGGAATCCGGGATACGCAGCGCTATGGTGTAAGTCGAATTATTCTTTTTTGGAGGGTGCGAGCCATCCCGAAGAGTTAATCGATCGCGCGATTGAGTTGGGGGTTGAGGCGATCGCGGTTACCGACCGCGACGGCGTCTATGGAGTCGTGCGCGCCTATAGCCACGCGAGGGATAAAAATATCCATCTTATCTACGGCGCCGAACTCACCCTTGAGGACCAATCAACCCTGATTCTATTGGCCCAAACACGCGAGGGGTATCGTAAATTGTGTCAGCTGATCACCCTCGGTCAGGCCCGGTGCCCCAAGGGCGAATCACAGGTGACGCTCGCCGAGGTTTGCGCCCACGCGACCGACCTCATCGCGCTATGGGGCGGCGAGCAGAGCACGCTGATGCGCCCAATCCCGGAGCATGATTTTGATGTGATTGCGAAGGCGCTCAAGCGCGCATTTGGCGACCGTCTTTACGCGATGGTTGTGCGCCATCACCATGAGAATCAGGTCGCCGACGAGGCGCGACTGCTGGAGCGCGCCGCCCGATTTGAGCTGCCGATTTGTGCTGCAATCGAGACGCTTTATCACCGCCAGCGCCGTCGAAGGCTTCAGGATATTCTGACCTGCATTCGTTATAATACGACGTTGGAGCGCGCCGGAACGCTCCTAAAGCCCAATCATCAGCATGCGCTTATTTCGCCCGAAGATTTCGCCCAGCGCTTCGCCGATCTTCCCGAGGCCATCGCCAACACGCGGCGCATCGCGCGTCGATGCACCTTTTGCGCCTCTCAGATTAAATATGCCTACCCGACTGGTGGGCTTCCTGAGGGGGTTACTTCAGACGCGCAACTTCGCCGACTGAGCGAGGAGGGCGCGCAGAGACGCTATCAAGGCAAGATCCCCCAGGACGTGCGCGCCCAGCTTGAGCGCGAATTAGGCATCATCAAAAAGCTCGGTTATGCCGGATATTTTCTGAGCATGGCCGAGATTATCGAGTTTTGCCGAGACAATGAAATTTTATGCCAGGGGCGCGGCTCCGCGGCCAACTCGGTGGTCTGTTATTGCCTGGGGATCACCGCCATCGACCCGGTGCGCATGAACCTGCTCTTCGAGCGATTTATGTCCGAAGAGCGCGCCGAGCCGCCCGATATTGACCTGGATATCTCTCATAAACGCCGCGAGGAGGTGATTCAGCATGTCTATGAGCTTTACGGGCGTGAGCATGCCGCGATTCTTGCGAACGTCGTGCGCTTTCGCGCGCGCTCGGCGGTGCGAAGCGTCGGCGAAGTCCTCGGCCTCGACGCAGGCGCGCTGGAGCAGCTCGCCAAAACCACCGGACGCAGCCACGGGCCGGGCCCCGAGGACCTCGCCGCGGCCGGCCTCGACCCGCAGAATATGGAGGTCCAATGGTTGCTCGAGTTGGTCGAGGAGATGCTCGACTTCCCGCGTCATCTCTCGATTCACCCCGGCGGATTTTTGCTTGGCGCCGAACCGGTCCACGAGATGGTCCCGATTGAGCCGGCCACCATGGAGGCGCGAACGGTCGTGCAGTGGGACAAATACGACGTCGAAACCCTCGGGCTCTTCAAGCTCGATCTGCTCGGGCTGGGCGCGCTCACCCATCTTGATAAGGCATTTCGCCTGATGCGCGAGCATCGCGGGGTTGAGCTTTCGATGGCCGAACTTCCGGTCGACGACCCTGCGACCTACGCGATGCTCCAGAAGGCCGACAGCATCGGCGTCTTTCAGGTCGAGAGCCGCGCGCAGATGGCGATGCTCCCGAGACTTCGCCCGCGGGTATTTTATGATCTTGTGATTCAAATCAGCCTGGTGCGCCCCGGGCCGATAAGCGGCGGGATGGTGCATCCCTATCTGCGCCGGCGAAGCGGCGTCGAGCCCGTCGAATACCCGCACCCGAGTCTCAAGCCGGTGCTCGAGAAGACCCTGGGCGTGCCCCTTTTTCAGGAGCAGGTCATGAAGTTGGCCGTCATCGCCGCTGGCTATACGCCCGGCGAGGCCGACCAATTACGCCGTGATATGGGCGCCTGGCGCAGCGAGGGGCGCCTGGAGAAGCACCGCGAAAAATTAATCAGCCGTATGATTCAGCGCGGCATCGCGCGCGAATATGCCCAGCGGGTCTTCGAGCAGATCCGGGGCTTCGGCGAATATGGATTTCCCGAGAGTCACGCGGCGAGCTTCGCGCTGATTACCTACGCCACCGCGTATTTGAAATGTCATTATCCGGTCGAGTTTACCTGCGCGCTGCTCAACTCGCAGCCGATGGGGTTTTACTCCTCGGCGACCATTATCGAGGACGCCAAACGGCATGGCGTGCGCTTTGAGCCGCTGGATATCTGCGAGAGCGTTTGGGACTGCGCCATGGAGCCCATCGTCGCAGATTCTTCGATCCCTCGGGCGCCCCGAGCGCTGCGAGATATGCCAGGTCAAAGAGGTGCTAAGTTCTCGATTCGTATGGGGTTTCGCTATCTCAAGGGCATGCGCGAGGACGCATGGCCGGCGATTGAGCGAGCGCGCAGCGGCATCGTGGGGAATTCAATGCGCGACTTCGAGCGATTGCTCCAGCGACTCGCCGGCTCACTCGACGCCCAGACCCTGCGCCAACTGGCCAAGGCCGACGCCTTCCACCGCTTTGGCATCTCGCAGCGCGACGCCCTCTGGCGGGTGCGGGGACTTCGGCGCGAGACATTGCCGCTGTTTCCCGAGGGTACTTCTTCGGCCGAGGTGGCCGCCAATAAAACGGCCGCCATCGCCGAGCCTAAATTTGCCGCGCTCGACAAAAATGACGCCATCGCCTGGGATTATCGCACCACCTTTCATAGCCTGCGTGGCCACCCGATGCAGGCGGTGCGCCCCGAGTTAAAGCGCCGCAATTACCCCGACGCCGCCGAGCTCAAAGAATACCCGAACGGGCGCTCCACCCATTTTGTGGCGATGGTCATCTGCCGCCAACGCCCGAGCACCGCCTCCGGCGTGCTCTTTATGACCCTGGAAGATGAGACCGGCCTGGCAAATGTCATCGTCTGGCCAAAGGTCTACGAGGCCTATCGCGTCATCGCGCGCACCGAGGCTTTTTTAGGCATCAGCGGGCAGGTTCAGCAGCAGGAGGGGGTGTGCCATCTCGTCGCTGAGCGCCTCTGGGTGCCCCAGATTGAGCTTCGCCAGCCGGCTTCACGAAGTCGCGATTTTCGCTGATATCACAAATTATCCCCGGTGAGTTTGACATGAAATGTCTATTTTGAAAGGTTCGCCCCGTTGACACCAATCACGGAGATGAAAATGATTTCAAGGTTCTTATATAAGACGGTTCTGGGCGTTGGGTTTGCGGCAGCACTATCGGGTGGATGTGCCGATGACTCCGCCGATGCAGAGCCGCCTGAGGTGGAGGTGAGCCCGGAGGAGTGGAAGATTCAGCGCGCGTTCCCCACCACAAATGCCCCGGGCGTTGAGTTTGCGGGCTGTATCTATAGTTCACCGATGGAGTTTTCGGGTCCCAACGGCCTTGAGATCGTTGCGCTGGGCGCCGAGGGAAATCTACTCGGGCTCGACCCGACCACCGGCGAGCAAAAGTGGAGCCTGGCGCTGCCCGCGGCGCAAGGCCAGGGCGTCCTCTCCATCGCACAGCCCGCCTTTATCGACGATACGCGCATCGTCGTGGCCTATCACACGGTGCCCGGCGATCTGGAGAAGGTGGATGCCAATAGTCAACGCTTAAGCCACCGGGTCGCCGTCATCGACCTTGTGGCGCACGCGGTGGACCCCGACTTCGAGACCATCGAGCTAGAGGCAACCCACCAAAGCGTTGAGGAGGTCGATATTTCATTTCGGCCCAGCCACGCCCTGGCGCGCGGCGACGTGAAGATCGGCAAGCTCCCCGGCGATAGCCTCGGCAAGGTTTATATTACCGCGGGCAACACCCGCGACATTCAGCCCTGGCATGGGTGGGCGTTTGAGATTGACCTGGATGCCTGGCAAGCCCAGGGGGCTGAATTGGCGACATCGGCCAGCCTGATCAGCACGCCTGAGCCAGACGAAAATTGCGGCCCAGAGAATAGCTCCGGCTCGCGCGAGCGCAAGTGCGGCGGTGGATTTTGGGCCCCCTCCGGCCCGCTGATCATCGACCAGCCGGACGGCTACGAACTCGTGCTTGCCGCGGGCAACGGGCAGCTCGACCTGGCGCGCAAAGACTATGCGAATACGCTGATGCGCACCGGAGCCGGCCTTGAGTTTGACCCGGCCTGTGACGCCTCACTCTGCGCGGATTTTAACCCGGATGAGCCCTCCCTGGCCTGTATCGAATCCTGCGAGAACCTGTGGATACCGCGCCTGAGTGGACAAGATGATAAGGCGCCCGAGCCCTGGGATGATCGCTGCGACGGGCTGACCCTCTTCGAGTGCTGGCAAAAGCTCGACTATATCGGCGGCAGCACCCCTTCTTATGTCGAAGTTGGCGGCTATAAAACGCTGAGCTATCCCACCAAGGACGGCCACCTATACCTGATCGACCAGACGCATTACGGCACCCAATTTGACCGGATTAAACTCGTCGACCAATGCGGCGCCGCCGACGACCCCTGCGCCAAAGACTGGGCGGGGATGGCTGTTACCCAACCGTTGGTCGCCGGCGACGCCGAGAACCCGATCTTGTTGGTGCCCACCTTTATGCCCGATAAGACCCATCCGGCCGGCATTGTGGCGGTTGCCATTAAGGTCGACGCCTCCGGACCACGCTACGAGCGGCTGTGGGAATTCCCTGATTTCGAAGACCCCAGTGCGATCCAGCGCTTCCGTGAGCACCCTTCGCGTATGATGCTCACCCAATTGGGCGAAGATAGCCCCGAGACTGCCTGGGTGGTCGAGGTGGCCAAGGGCGATAAATCCGGCAAGCTGATCGGGCTCAACGTCGACGATGGCGCCCGCGTGTTTGAGACGGCCTTAAAAGGTCCGGGTCGCCGCTATGCGGTGCCGCTGCGCGTCGACGATATGATCTATGTGTCCTCGTGTGACGCCGATTCTGGCCCTGGGCGGGTTGAAGGCTTTAAGTTAACCAAAGAGGCAACTGAGCCCGCGGCGCAAGATTAATCGTCGCTTCTGATGCTCCCGGCGGGACAAGCTCGCCGGGCTTTTCGTTTATGACGATTCGCGCGAATTCGCAGGTTTGACCCCGCGCAAGCGCGCAAGAAAAGCAAGATGCCCCCATCGCGTTTTAAAAGCGATGGGGGCATCGATGCTTGGTCAGCGACCGCCAAATGAGCCGCTCAACTCACGTCGCTCACTCGCTCTCGGCGACTTCGACGTCGATATTGATGGTCACCTTTTTGCCGACCATCACCCCGCCCGACTCCATCGCCTTATTCCAGGTCAGGCCGAAGTCCTCACGGCTCAGCTCGCCGGTCAGTGAATAGCCGACCGAACGGACTCCCGACATCGGGTTTTTGACCGGCCCGAGTTGCTCGCCCTTCAGGGTGATGGGCTTGGTGATGCCGCGGATGGTCAACAAGCCCTCCAGCCTAACATTGTCGTCGCCGGATTTCTCGAAGTCCGTGCTCTGGAAGTTGATCGTGGGGAATGCTTCGACGTCGAAGAAATCTGCGGACCTCAGATGATCGTCGCGCTGCGATTGGGCGGTGTCGATGCTCTGGACGTCGATATTAGCGATAATTTTTGAATTGCCGAGCTCCACCGGGTCCAGGTTGAGCTGGACGTCAAAATTGGTGAACTCACCGTGCACCTTCGCGATCATCATATGGCGCACGCTAAACCCGATCTTCGAGTGAGCCTTGTCAATATTCCAGGTCATGATTGAATCCTTGGTGAAGAAAAATAAAGTGAGCGTTCATTGGACCTTTCTAACATCGGAGCCGACCTTCCAGGTCTTGGAAGGAAACTCTTTTATGACCAGGTCAAGGTGATCTGGCTCCAATTTGTGATGCCCCCTGAACGGCTACAAAATAGACGCATCATGTATCACAAATGAGTGACAGCAAGGGTAGGATCCGATCAGGTAGAGTCAAGCAACTAAAAAGAGGCGCCGCCTTAATCTTGACGAACGCCTCTTATCTGGACACACCGTGCTGCCCGACGGATTTGTACGGCTTAGTCGACGGGCAAATAGATATCGTGGCAATTCAGCCGCAAGCCCGTGTTGCCTACGGTGCCTGGCGATTGAACGAACTCAAAATCGCGCGCCACGCCATCATTTGAGCAGTCCTGCTCGAAAGACCCACCGCCGCTATTTCCAACGATTGCCGACTCCGAAATTTCCCCACGCGTGATGGCGCGCGCGCCGGACGCGTCTGCCACCAGTGAGTAAGGGGCACAGCGCACGCTGATGGCATCAATCGATGTGCCGCTTCGCCCACCCAGGCCCACCAACATCTCGTTGGCCGCGCAGCGCGCGGTGCTCGTCGTGCCGGAGGGCGCGCCGTAACCAAGCTGCGCCGTGGCGCCTCGCTCCGCCAATACGTAGTCGTCGCCCGCGCTCGAGACCGTCGAGCAGATCCCCTGGACTAAGCCAATCCAGGCCATAAAGTGACCACTGTGCCTTACGGTGATGCCCGTGAGCACTTCGTCCGCCTCGCACGAGGCGACTCCCTGGGTCCAGAAGGTGTTGGACGAGCCGTGCCATCCCATCCAGCGCGGGTTTAGGAAGGTCGTGGGGGCGCTCAGCGGGCATGTGACGGCGTCGCCGTTCAGGGCGGTCCCCACGCAATTGCCCGCCTGGCATATTGAGGTGGGGGTCTCACAGGTCGCGTGGTCGGCGATGCAGGCGTCGCCGTCGGCAACCGGGGTCGCCTGGCAAGTCGCTGCATTATTTTCAATCACGCACGCAGCCGTGGCGCAGAGCGTCTCGTGCGCCGAGCAATCGACCCCGAAGCAAAGCGACTCACACACGCCGGCCACGCACATCTGGTCGGTCGCGCAGACATTGCCACACGCGCCGCAGTTCGCGTCGTCACTGTCGGTGGCGACACATTGGTCGTCGGCTTCGCAATAGAATTCGCCGCGGGCGCATTCCACCTCGCACGCAGCGCTGCAGCCGTCGCCGTCAGTCGAGTTTCCGTCGTCGCATTGCTCCGTGCCGTTGTTATTGAGCGCGCCGTCGCCGCAGACCTCGGTGAGGCATTGGCTTGAGCAACCATCCCCGTCGGCTTCATTAGCATCGTCGCACTCCTCGTCGGCGGCCGCGTTGAGCACGCCGTCGCCGCAGCGCACCGGGGTGCAATCCGCGTTGCAGCTCGCCGACTCGCCGCCGTCGTCACACTCCTCGCCGGCGGCCGTGTTGACCACGGCGTCGCCGCACAGCGGCGCCGTGCAGTCGGCGTCGCAGCTCGCCGACTCGCCGCCGTCGTCACACTCTTCGAGCCCCACCACCAGCCCATCGCCGCATCCCAGCGCGCATACGCTGGGCTCTTCGGCGCTGCATATCCATCCCTCTTCGGTCTGGCAGGTGTCGTCGCAGCCGTCGCCCGAGTCCGCATTGCCGTCGTCACATTGCTCGCTCCCGTTGACCAGCGCGTCGCCGCATTCGGCCTGCGCGCAGATCCCCCCGGCGCATACACCCTCGGCGCAGTCGGTCCCTTCGGTGCAATTCAAGTCGGGCGCGCAGGGCGCGCAATCGCCGCCTCCGCAGTCGACGTCCGTCTCGTTGCCGTTAAGCAGATCGTCGTCGCAGGTCGGATCTGCGGCGATATCCTCACCGACGTCCTCACCGACGTCCTCACCGACGTCCTCACCGACGTCCTCACCGACGTCTTCACCGACGTCTTCACCGACGTCTTCACCGACGTCCGCAACGCCGGCATCTTCGCCGAGAGGTGCGTCTGAATCCGACGCCGAAGTGGTGCAGGCGCTTATCAGGCATGTCATAAATAGAACGAGAAAAAGGCTGTGGAAGCTGCTTCGCATTGGCTAAATCATCCATCGTGGTTAAAAAACAGAAATCGAAGATACTTTAGAGCGCGCGCGGCGGTGCTTTTGCCGATGCAAGCGCCGACAAATAATGGGTCGCCCTTGAAATAGAGTAGATATATCGATGGGTGACGGCATCTTTGCGGGTGTGTGCGACACATATATATTTAGACTTCGCGCCGCAGCAGTCAGCCGCTATAGAAAGCGGTGCATATGTTAAACGCTGTAAAATATGTTGTCACGATTACCTAATTGGGGTTTTGTGACGAATTCAACGCAATTGCAAGGAAAAATATGCTGACAAAGATCGACCATATTGGAATCGCGGTGCGCTCCATTGAGGCGAGCATCGCGTTGTATCGGGACGCGTTTGGCCTGGAGTTTTTGGGCGAAGAAGAAGTCGCGGCTCAGGGCGTGCGGGTGGCGTTTTTTAAGATCGGTGAGTCGATGATTGAGCTGTTGGAGCCGCTCAACGAGACGGGACCCATCGCGCGGTTTTTGGCGAAAAATGGCGAGGGCGTGCATCATATCGCGGCGGGCTGTGAGGATATTGAGGCGGGGCGGGCGCGGATGACCGAGCACCAGATTCGTCTGCTGAGCGACGAGCCGCTCGACGGCGCCCACGGCAAGCTTATCAGCTTTATGCACCCCTCCGACACCGGGCGCGTGCTCTTCGAACTCACCCAGCGCGCCGAGCCCGAAGAGGGTTAAGCAGAAGGTCGGCCCGCGTGTTATCTATTTCGATATAAGATCTTGATAATAAAGGCAGATATCGCCAAGCGGGCAGTCCTCACACGCCGGCGAGCGCGCGTGACAAACCTCGCGTCCATGTCGCACCAAGACCATATGCGCGGGGTAGTGCTGGCCGGCCGGAATCATCTCCTCCATCCGCCGGTGCGCTTGTTTGCTTGATTGGCCGGCGTCGAGCCAGCCGAGGCGCTCGCAGATGCGGAAGATATGGGTGTCCATCGGAAAGAGCGCCATGCCGGCGGCGTACATCAGCGTAAACGCGGCGGTCTTGGGCCCCACGCCCTTGAATGAGGTGAGGTAGTCGCGGGCGTCGTCGGGCGTCATCTCGCGCAAGAATTCGAGGCTATAGTCGCCGCGCTCCTCCTCCAAGCGCGCCAATAGGGCCTGGATGCGCGTCGATTTTTGCTTGGCCAGGCCGGCGCAGGCGATGGCTTCTTCGAGGTCTGCGCGCGGCGCGATCTGGCAGCGGCGCCAATCCCCCGCAAATTTATCGAGCAATTGGCCGAAGGCGCGCTGGCAATTCTGCCGGGTGGTCTGCTGGCTCAGGATCGTCTGCACCAACACTCCCAATAAATCATCGGGGCCATCGTAGGTCGGCTCACCGTAGCGCGCGTAGAGTTCTTGAAGCGCGGTCGTGAGCGTGGCGTGACCATTTTCAGAAAATAAATTCGCCTGAGATTTACGCATAAATCACTCCCTGAGTTTCCTGCAAGATTTTGGCCCCATATCGGTGTCGCGCTCAAAAAACGTCGCGGGCGCGATTGTCTTTTGTCTAAAAGGAGTTGTCCCGACTTGCAGACTACACGCGATAACAAGTATGAATAGAGAACGCAGA
The DNA here is from genome assembly GCF_003258315.1 of Bradymonas sediminis. GTDB lineage: Bacteria > Myxococcota_A > Bradymonadia > Bradymonadales > Bradymonadaceae > Bradymonas > Bradymonas sediminis. The sequence continues at coordinate 3,398,891 of NZ_CP030032.1, read as the reverse complement.
GAAAATATTGACTTTTGGGCGCCCGAGCACACGTTGATGGGCACTGATTCTAGAACCCCGAGCGCGCGGGAATGAATCGTCCGGCGGTGGACGTTTAACTACCGTGGGGCCGAAAGAACCTGCAAGCGCGAAAAGTGAGATTCAGGGCTCTGATTTACCATCCGACGCGGCCTCCCTTGCGATGAGCAAGCGCAGATTTGGGGTGGGATTCAGGGTCCGCAAATACACAATATTTGATGAGTTGTTTCGCCAATTAGAGCCCGGTCGAAGTTCCAGGAGAGACTGTATATGAGCCCCAAAAATAGTTTATTGAATCGAATTGGAACACATCAGAACGTCGATGAGTATAAGCATCTTCATTGGGACGGAACTTTCGAGGAATACCTCGATTTGGTCCAGAAGGACCCGAATATCGTGCGCACGGCCTACCAGCGCATGTACGATATGATCCTGTCTTACGGTTCCGAAGAATATATCGACAACAAGAAGAAGATCGTGAAATACCGGTTCTTCGACGACCCGATCAATCACGGGCGAGACGCGATTTACGGACTCGATATTCCGCTGATGCGGCTGGTCAATGTCTTCAAATCGGCGGCGCTCGAGTACGGCACCGAGAAGCGAATCGTGCTCTTGCATGGTCCGGTCGGCAGCTCGAAATCGACCATCGTGCGGCTGATGAAGGCGGGTCTTGAGAAATATAGCCGCAGCGATTCGGGCCAGGTGTATACCTTCTCCTGGAAGATGACCGACGAGTTGAAGCACCTGACCGGCGGCCAGGAGATGATGCCCGACCCGATGAACGATGAGCCGTTAAAGCTGATCCCGGACGAGTGGCGCAAAGACGCCATCGCCGAGATGAACCTCAAAGAGGGGCGCTACCCGGTGCGTATTCGCGGGGATTTGAACCCGGCGAGTCGCTTCATCTTCAAGGAGTTGATGCGCCATTATAAAGGCGATTGGACCCGGGTCATGGAGCATGTCGTGGTGCGGCGCTTGCTCTTCAGCGAGAAAGACCGCGTGGGCATCGGCACCTTCCAGCCCAAGGACGAGAAGAACCAGGACTCGACCGAGTTAACCGGTGATGTGAACTACCGAAAGATCGCGATCTACGGGTCGGACTCGGACCCGCGCGCGTTCAACTTCGACGGGGAGTTCTGCGTGGCAAACCGCGGCGTGATCGAGTTTGTCGAGATCCTCAAGCTCGACGTGGCCTTCCTCTACGACCTGCTGGGGGCGACTCAGGAGCGAAAGATTAAGCCGAAGAAATTCGCGCAGACCGATATCGATGAGGTCATCCTGGGCCACACCAACGAGCCCGAATACCGCAAGCTTCTCAATAACGAGTATATGGAGGCGTTGCGCGACCGTACGGTCAAGATCGACGTGCCCTATATCACCAAATACTCCGAAGAGATTAAAATCTATAAAAAGGATTTCAATAACGAGAAGGTCAAGGGCAAGCATATCGCCCCGCATACCATCGAGATGGCGGCGATGTGGGCGGTGCTGACGCGCCTTGAAGACCCCAAAAAGCACGACCTGACCCTGCTGCAGAAGTTGAAGCTTTATGACGGCAAAACCCTGACCGGTTATACCCAGGATAACGTCAAGGAGTTGCGCAAAGAGACCGAGCGCGAGGGGCTCGAAGGAATCAGCCCGCGCTATATTCAGGACAAGCTGTCGAACGCGTTGGTGACCGACAAGACCGACAGCTCGATTAACCCATTCCTGGTGCTCAATGAGCTCGAAGGTGGGCTTAAGAACCACGGTCTGATCAACTCCGAAGAGGAGCGAAATCGCTACCGTGAGCTCTTGGGTATCGTCAAACAGGAGTACGAAGACATCGTTAAAAACGAGGTTCAGCGCGCGATTTCGGCCGACGAAGAGGCCATCGGCAAGCTGTGCGCCAATTATATCGACAACGTCAAGGCGTATACCCAGAAGGAGAAGGTGCGCAACAAATACACCGGGCAATACGAGGAGCCCGATGAGCGTTTGATGCGCTCCATCGAGCAAAAGATCGACATCCCGGGCAGCCGCAAAGACGACTTCCGCCGCGAGATTATGAACTATATCGGCGCCCTGGCGATCGAGGGCCGTCAATTCCAATACGACACCAACGAGCGGCTGCATAAGGCGTTGGAGCTCAAGCTCTTTGAAGACCAAAAAGACTCCATCAAGCTCGCCAGCGTGGTGTCGAATGTGGTCGACAAAGAGACCCAGGAGAAGATCGATATCGTCAAGCAGCGCCTGATCAAAAACTACGGGTATAACGAAGAGTCGGCGACCGACGTGCTTAACTTCGTCGCCAGTATCTTCGCCCGCGGTGACTCCAAGGACCAGGACTAACGCATCGCAGCTTTGACGTTGGCGGGGCGGCCCAGGCGGTCGCTCCGCCCGCGGTGCTCAGGTGTGTTGCGTGGGGGCGCGTTCTCCATTGATATCAGCCCGTCAAGAAGACAAAGATACGTATGACTGAACTCAATAAAATCCAGCAAGATCATCGCCGCTTTAAGCAGATCGTGCGCGGTAAGATCAAACGCAACCTGCGCAAATATATGAGCCAGGGTGAGTTGACGGGGAAGCAGGGCAAGGATGTGGTCAAGGTGCCCATTCCGCGCATCGATATCCCGCGTTTTCGCTATGGCTCGAAGAATACCGGGGGCGTTGGCCAGGGCGAAGGCGAGCCCGGCGATGTCCTGGGCGAGGGCGAAGGGGAAGAGGGCGAGGGCAAAGAGGCCGGCAACGAAGCCGGTGAGCACGGACTCGACGTCGACGTCTCCCTCGACGAGCTCGCCGAGATCATGGGCGAAGAGCTCGAATTACCCAATATCGAGCCGCGCGGAAAGAAGCGGGTCGAGACGATCCGCCAGAAATATAGCGGCCTGCGCATGACCGGCCCGGAGAGTCTGCGCCACTTTAAGGAGTCCTATAAACAGGCGCTCAAACGCCAGCTCTCGCTCGGCGACTATGACCCGGATAACCCGGTCATCGTGCCGATCAAAGAGGATATGCGCTACCGCTCATGGAAAGAGACGGAGCTGCCGGAGTCGAACGCGGTCATCATCTATATGATGGACGTGTCGGGTTCGATGGGCGACGAGCAAAAAGAGATGGTGCGCATCGAATCCTTTTGGATCGATACCTGGCTTCGCAGCCAATATAAGGGGATCGAGAGTCGTTATATTATCCATGACGCGACCGCCAAAGAGGTTGACCGCGACACGTTTTTCCATACGCGGGAATCCGGCGGCACGATGATCTCAAGCGCCTATAAATTATGCCTGAAGATTTTGGAGAAGGAGTATCCGCCCGAGGAGTGGAATGTCTATCCCTTCCACTTCTCCGACGGCGACAACTGGTCGGTCGATGACACCGGAGAGTGCCTGAAGATCTTGAGCGAGGGGATCATCCCGCGCTCGAATATGTTTTGCTACGGGCAGGTAGAGTCGCCCTACGGGTCCGGGCAGTTCATCAAGGACCTAAGCGAGCGATTCGGCGGGGACGACGAGGTCATTCTCTCCGAGATTAAGAATAGAGAGGCGATCTACGATTCGATTAAAGAATTCCTGGGAAAAGGTCTTTAAATTCCATGCGAACTATCCGAACACTGCCGCTGCATTTGCGTGAAATCATCGAGCATATTCGCGACGTCGCTGAGAACGAATACGGGCTTGATTTCTTCGAGACTGTCTTCGAGATGGTCGACTATAAACAGATCAACGAGTTGGCCGCCTATGGCGGGTTCCCGACGCGCTATCCGCATTGGCGCTTTGGGATGGAGTACGAGCAACTCTCCAAAAGCGCCGAATACGGGCTGTCGAAGATCTACGAGATGGTCATCAATAATGACCCGTCTTATGCCTATCTGTTGGAGGGCAATAATCTCGTCGACCAAAAGACGGTGATCGCGCACGTCTACGGGCACGTCGATTTCTTCAAGAATAACTATTATTTCTCCAAAACCGACCGGAAGATGGTCGACAAGATGGCCAATCACGGCGCGCGGGTGCGCCGTCATCTGGACCGTCGCGGGATCGAAAAGGTCGAAGACTTTATCGACACCTGTTTGTCGCTGGATAATCTAATCGATTATTATAGTCCCTTTATCGAGCGCGAGAGCCCGGAAGAGCCCGAAGAGAGCGACGATCTGCGCGCGCGCGAGGTGCCCAAGTTTAAGGCGAAGGACTATATGGACGAGTATATTAACCCGTCCAGCTATATCGAGCAGCAGAAGCGCAAGATGGAGGAGGAGGACGCGCGGCGCAAAAACTTCCCGCGTGAGCCGCAGCGCGACGTCATGAAGTTCTTGCTGGAGAACGCGCCGCTCGAGGGTTGGGAGGCCGATATCCTGTCGATCATCCGCGAAGAGGCTTATTATTTCGCCCCCCAGGGGCAGACGAAGATCATGAACGAAGGATGGGCCTGCGTGGCAGCGGACACGCGGGTCTTTACCTCCGATGGTTTGGTGACCATGGAAGAGTTGGTGACTGGTCGCCTCAAGGTCGTCTCCGACGGCGACCAACCCCAGGATGTCTACGATTATAATATCATCCCCAATCATGAGACGATTACGCTGCGCACGCGTCGCGGATTGCGGCTGACCGGGTCGAATAATCATCGCATTCTGAAGGCCGATGGCGAAACCTGGACGCGCCTCGATGAGATTCAGCAAGGCGATGAGATTCTGGTTTCCGGCGGGGCAGGGTTATGGCCTGAGAAGCAAGTTGAGCTGGAGTGGAGCGCGCCGGCGCGGTGTAGTCTGCAGGATGTTGCAGAATCTGCCGATGTTTCGCTGAGCACGGTGCTCCGATACCGAGGTAGCGCGAATATTCGTCGCTCCAGCGCGGTCGAGGCAGCGCTCGAACTCTACGACTCGCCCGAGAATCAAGCCCTTCCGCAATCCGTCAATAAGCGCCGAGCGGTTTGTATCCCCGCGACCGTTACCTGTGAGCTGGGCTGTTTTCTGGGTGGGCTGGTCGGGGCCGGCCATATCAGCCGGGTCAAGCGCAACCTCGGCTTTACCAGTGGCGACCATGGGCATGCCCTGCGATTCGCCGAGATGGGGCGCGAACTTTTCGGAATCCCTGCGGTCATCAAAAAGGACGAGGGGCGATGGCGTGTGCTCTTTCATGCCGAAAACCTCTCGGAATGGTTAACTGATGCGCTCGGATTGACCGATGGAGCGAGTGCCTCCGAAAAGAGGATTCCGGAGGTCATTCTTCGTTCCCCCAAAGCGGTCGTTAGCGCCTTTTTGCGCGGCCTTTTTGACGCGGACGGTTATGCCGGCAAACAGGGAGTGATTCTTAGCACTTCCAGTGAAGTCATGAGTGAGCAGGTTCAACTATTGCTGCTCAATTTCGGCATCCTGAGTCGACGCCGCGAGCAAGTGGATGGTTGCTGGCACATTCATATTACGGGGAAATCCGCCGGTGTATTCGCCGACGCGATTGGCTTTGATCTCAAGCGAAAGTCAGCAGCCCTGGCCTCATATATCTGTGAGCACAAATGGTTTAAGGCGGAGTCGTGGTGCGACGAAGTCGTCAGCGTCGAAGCCGGGCATGAGGATGTTTATGATATTTCGGTGCGCGAGACGCATCGCTATGCGGCAGGCGGTTTCGTCAATCACAACTCCTATTGGCACTCAAAAATCCTGACCGAGAGAGTCCTGAAGGACTCCGAGATCATCGACTTTGCCGATATTAACTCGAAGGTCATGTATTCGGCGCCCGGGCAATTTAACCCCTATAAATTGGGCGTGGCGCTGTATCGGGATATCGAGGACCGTTGGAATCGGGGGAAATTTGGCAAGGAATGGCGAGAGGTCGATGACCTTGAGCGCAAGGTGAATTGGGACCGCGAGTTGGGGATGGGGCGCGATAAGATCTTCGAGGTTCGAAAGATCTATAATGACGTGACCTTTATCGATGAGTTCCTGACCGAGGAGTTCGCGCGCGAAAATAAGATGTTCACCTTCGGTTATAATCGCAAATCGGGTAATTGGGAGATCGAGAGTCGCGAGTTCCGCGAGGTCAAAGAGAAGTTGTTGACGCAGTTGACAAATTTTGGTCAACCCTTCATTTACGTGAAGGACGGCAACTTTAAGAATCGCGGCGAGTTGCTGCTCCACCACAAGTTTGACGGCACGCCGCTTCGCTTCGATTACGCCCAGGGCGTGCTTGAGGCGTTGCATCGGGTGTGGAAGCGTCCGGTCAATATCGAGACAATTTCAGAGGATCGCGGCACGTTGCTGAGCTATGACGGCACGGAGCATCGCGATTCGCCTTTTGATTACGAGCCGATCTAGCCGGGGCGCAACCCTGCCTTTGTCGGGCGTATATAGCAGTTTAGAAGCGGTAATTATGGCAAGCATAACGCATATAGGCAGCGCTGGTCTTTCGGCGGAGCATCAGGATTCGAAGGGCGCGTCTTCAGAAGAGGGCGTGTCGGGAGCCGAATGCACCGGGCTCGATGAGAGTTTGCAGCGCTTGAAGGATGCGGGCTTTCGCCTGACGCCGCAGCGCCGCGCGATCTTAGAGATATTCCACGACGGCGCCGGGCACCTCACGCCCCAACAGGTCTTCGCCACCCTCGATGATGTCGTGCCGAGTCTGTCGCTGGCGACCGTCTATAATACGCTGGAATTGCTCGAAGAGATTGGCCTGCTCACGCGCGTTACGGCTCATGACGGGCAGACCTATTTTGACCCGACGGTGGTGCCGCACCACCATGCGCTCTGCGACGGGTGTGGCGATATTTTCGACGTCTTTTTGAAGCCAGGCGCCCTGGATGATTTGATCGCCGATGCCGAAGCCTTTGAGGGCGCGAACCCCGACTTTCGCGTCACCCAGGCGACCGTCTGGTTGCGTGGCCGATGCAAATCCTGCCAGCATTAATGATTTTTTAATAATATTTTAAGAGCCGCGAATCATGGATATGGTTCGCGGTTTTTTGTTTTTGCGTGCGTTTTCTCCCCTTCAAACCGCCTGCGCGGTGTTTAGAGCGCGGGTGCACCTGTCTATCGCTGGAGGACGCTTCCGCTCTTGACTCTGACTTGATCCGATTTGACGCTCTCCGTCACATCTACTAAATTTGGGGCACACTTTGCTCGACAGTATCGGGGTAGGATTTTTCTATTCTTGATGAGTTTCATGACGTTGAAGTTGTCATGCCAACTGCTTTGCTCTGCCCAGTTTTCGCTCAGTTGCCCATTCGATGGGGCAGCTGGGGACCGTTTTTTTAGGGAAATAAGCTTGCGGTATGACCTGGGGTGAGACGGCAGCAACCGAAACCTAATTAAGCATGGAGTCATCGATGACTTTAGGGTGTGCGCACGCTTTTAGTGACAGGGACTGCGGAACTCTTCATCCGCCGTAGTCGGTCGTCGCTGAAGTCTCTAACGGTCCGTGGGCGGGTTTGGCGGGGCGAAATATCATTGTTGTTATTCGGAATGGATTGTCAAAAATAATCAAAATGGGGCTCTAATCATGTATCGTAAATCACTCTATATTTTCTGTGCGCTTGTGCTGCTTTCGCTCCCGGCTTGCTCTGACGACGAGAAGGACACTGGTTCGGAATTAAAAAACGACGCCGGTGATATCGCGGATGCCGGTCACGACGTTGAGTCCGACGTTGACTCCGACGTTGACTCCAACACCACCGACGCCGAGACCGAGCCGGATACCACCAACGCCCTGTGCGAGGTCGACGCGGACTGCGCCGGCGGCACACACCAGGCGGGGACCTGCGATAGCGCGACGAAGACCTGTGAATATACGTGTGATGAGGGCTACGCCGATTGCAACGGGGACGCGTCGGATGGCTGTGAGGTCGATCTGGCGGCCGACGCCGACAATTGCGGGGCGTGCGGGACGGTGTGCGAGTCGGACGCCACCAATCGGGCGCCGGTGTGCGTGGCGGGCGAGCAGGCGCCCAGTTGCGGGATTGATGAGAGCGCGTGCCTTGAGGGGTTTGTCGACTTTAACGGCGACGCAACCGACGGGTGCGAGTGTGAGATGAGCGACCCGGAGGACGCGATTGACGCGGCGGGGGTCGACGGCAATTGCGACGGGGTGGACGGGATATTGGAGGACACGGTTTTCGTGGCGAGCAGCGGGGACGACGCCAACGCCGGGTTGCTCCCGGGCGAGCCGGTGGCGACGCTGGCCAAGGCGCTCGAGCTGGCGGCGCAGGAGGGGCGCTCGACGGTGCTGGTCGCCGGCGGAGAGTATGTGGGCGCGGTCGCATTGCAAAACGGGGTGAGCCTGTACGGCGGATATGTGGCCGACTTCAGCGGGCGCGCTCCGGACACCGAGGTCAGCCGCATCGTGGCGGCGCCCGGCGACTATGACGCGAGCGCCAATGAGTTTGTCACGGTGGAGGCGGCCGGCATCGGCGACGCGACCGTGGTTGATCATATCACGATCGTCGGCTTTGGCGCGGAGAATGAGAATCACCCGGGCGCGTCGACTCTGGCGCTTCGGGCGACCGACTCGGCGGGGTTGCGCGTGCAGAACGCGGAGATCATCGGCGGTGCGGCGGCTGACGGTGAGGCGGGCGCGGCGGGAGGAATACGCGCGTGTACGGCTCCGGTAGGTGGTGCGGGTGGCGTGGCGAACTCAAGTGAAAAGCCATGTACCACATCAAGTTATAACGGTAGAGAAGCGACACCCGGTTTGGACGGTGCCTTGGCGAATCTTGGAGAGCAAGAAGGCCTTGGCGGCGCAGGTGGTCAACATAAATGCAACGGCGCCGCCGGAAACGGCGCAGACGGCACAACCGGCGCGTCGGGTGACGCGGGGGCCGATGGCGCGCTGCCAGCAGCTGATGTGATCGGTGTGTTCAGCGCCGGGGCGTGGACGCCTGCGGTGGGCGTCGAGCCAGGCGCTGGCAGCGATGGCGGTGGCGGCGGCGGCGGCGGCGCCGGCGGGAATTACGAGAGCGGCGCGAGCCTGAAATTGGGCGGCAACGGCGGCCAGGGGGGCGCGGGCGGCTGCGGCGGCGAAGCGGGCGCGAACGGTCAGCCCGGCGGAAGCTCCTTCGGTATCGTGGTGGTCGGCGAGGCGATCGAAGTGGTCGATACCGCGATCACGCTGGGTATCGGTGGCGACGGCGGTGGGGGTGGGCAAGGCGGTGTTGGGGAGAGCGGTGCGGCTGGTGGTGCGAATACTCCAGCCCAAAGCGCGAACGCAGGTCGGGGCGGCGAAGGCGGCTTTGGCGGCGACGGTGGCGTAGGCGGCGATGGTGTGGGCGGTCTGGGCGGAAATAGCGTCGGGGTTGCGACGGTCGGGGTGACGCTGAGCGCGACGGATGTGAGCTATGAGCAGGGTAGCGCGCAGGCTGGCGCGGGTGGCGCCGGCGCGGCGGGGAGTGCGCCGGGCGGGGTGGTGGAGGAGGTGATGGAAGTCGACTGAGTTTAACGCGTCGCTTCGAATTTCTTCGTCGTGCATAAAAAGGTCGCCGAAGCCTAAATATAAGGCTTCGGCGACCTTTGCATTATATGCGGTTGTGACTACGTTCATCGCCCATCGTCCCGAGGGCGATGTTGATTCGATGGGTTTGATGAGTGTCGATACGAATAAACTTAAATTTATTGGAAGCAACGATGACGGCAGCAAAGCAGATATCCGAAGAAGAGTTATGGGCGCAGGTCAGCGAGGCGCAGCGCGGCGTTCTTGAGGCGAATCATTTTGACGTCGAAGAATTTATGGCGCTTCGGCAGGCCTATTTGAGCGGAGAGCTCAGCGCATCAAAGAATCGCCTTGGGGGCGAGGTTGAGGTGCCCGCGGACGAAGATGTGCGCGAACTACCGGGGCGCGATAGCGCCGAGGGACGCGCGTTTATCGCGCTCGGCGAGGCGGCCATCTCGCGCGGCGAGGTCGGCATCGTCGTATTGAACGGCGGTATGGCGACGCGTTTTGGCGGCGTGGTCAAAGGGTGTGTGGAGGTCTTCGATGGGCTGTCGTTTCTGGCGCTAAAGGCGCGCGATATCGGTCGCTACGGCTCGGCCGCGCGCATGCTCTTGATGAATAGTTTTGCGACCGCCGAGAAGACCGCCCAGCATCTGCGGGCGCATGATAATTTCGGGTTAAACACCGACCAGATCATTCATTTTAACCAGAGCGTGAGCCTTCGCATGGCGCCGGAGGGCGAACTTTTTCGCCGCGATGAGGCGCAGAACGTTTCGCTCTATGCGCCGGGGCACGGGGATCTTCAGACCGCGATTCGCCGCGAGGCCCTGGCGGAATTCCGTCGCAGCGGCGGCAAATATCTGATGATGTCGAATGTCGACAATATCCTGGCGACGCTCGACCCATTGGTCGTGGGGATGCACGTCGACGCGTCGTCGCGCGGGGTGCAGATGAGCGTGGAGGCGGTGCAGAAGAAGCCCGGCCAGGTGGGCGGGTTTGTCGCGCGGGTCGATGGGATGCCCCAGATCGTGGAGCATTTTCGGCTGCCGGACGCGTCGCTCAAAGACGCGCTGCAATTGCTAAATACCAATACCTTTCTTTTCGACGCGGATGCGCTCGAGGAGCAGGCGGAGTTGACCTGGTTTGTGGTCGAGAAAACGGTGGACGGGCGCTCGGCCATCCAATTCGAGCGACTCGCCGGGGAGCTTTCGGCGGTGCTAAAGACCGCGATATTGAAGGTGCCGTCGACCGGGGATGACTCGCGCTTTGAGCCGGTGAAGCGTCGCGAGGACCTCGCCCAGAACCGCGACCGCCTGAAGTCTTTGATGGCGGGGCGCGGTATTATCTGAAAGTCATTTAAAGCATATGAACCGGGTCGACGTCGACGATGATGCGCACGTCGCGGTAATTCGACTTGTTGGGCTCGAAATGCGCTACGCCGTTGAGCATGCCGATGGCGAGCTTTCGCACGGCCTGGCGGGAGCGGCTTTTGAGCAGGATTTGCCAGCGCGACTTGCCCTTGAGCCGGCTCAAGGGCGCCATGGCCGGCCCGAGCATGAAGACGCTCTCGGCCAGGGCCTTGTCTTCTTTGAAGACGCGCCGGGCGGCGGTGGAATAGTCGCGGGCGGCCTGGATGCAGCGGCCTTCGTTGGCGGCCTCGAATTTGATGGCGATCAGATAACCAAAGGGCGGGTAGGCCAGTTCGCGGCGCAGTTGGAGTTCGCGCTCGGAGAAGCGGGCGTAGTCGTGTTCGCGGGCGGCCAGAAGACTATAATGGCCCGGGTTAAACGATTGAATATAGACGTGGCCCGGGTCGTGGCTTCGCCCGGCGCGCCCGGCGACCTGGGTGAGCAATTGGAAGGTGCGCTCGGCGGCGCGAAAGTCCGGGAAGTTCAGGCTTAAGTCGGCCATGACGACGCCGACGGTGACCACGCCCGGGAAGTCGTGGCCTTTGGTGACCATCTGGGTGCCGACGAGGATGTCGATCTCGGCGCGGCGAAACGCGCGGATGATGCGCCCGAGTTTTTTGCCGCCGCTGGTGTCGCGGTCCAGGCGCGCGATCTGGGCGCGCGGGAAGAGCTCGACCAGATGGCCGTGCAGCCGCTCGGTGCCGGTGCCCTGGCGGTTGATCTTGGGGTCGCTGCACTCCGGGCAGGACTCGGGCATGCGGATCGAGTAGTCGCAATGGTGGCAGCGCAGCGATTCCTGGTGGCGATGATAGGTCATCGAGACATCGCAGTTGATGCATTTGAAAATATGCCCGCAGCTCTGGCAGGTCACACACGGGGAGAAGCCGCGCCGGTTCAAAAAGAGGATGACCTGCATCTCATCTTTAAGCGTGCGCTCCATGGCCTTGAGTAGTTCGTCGGAGAGGACGTCGGAGGGGCCGGGCGGGCCCTCGTCTTTGTCGCGAAGGTCGACGATTTCGACCGTGGGCATCGGGCGATCCGCCACGCGGTCGGGCATGGCCAGGTAGGTGAGGCGGCCGGATTTGGCGTTATGATAGGACTCGAGCGAGGGCGTGGCGCTGCCGAGCACGACGCGGGCGTTCTCGAGTTTGCCGCGCACCAGCGCCATATCGCGCGCGTTGTAGCGCGCGCCTTCGCCCTGTTTAAAGCTGGTGTCGTGCTCCTCGTCGACGATGATGATGCCGATCTTCTCCAGCGGGGCAAAGAGCGCGGAGCGCGCGCCGATGACGATATTGACCTCGTTTCGCTTGATGCGTCGCCACTGGTCGAATTTTTGCGCCGGGGTCAGCGCCGAGTGAAGGACCGCGATTTGCTCGCCGAAATGCGCGCGGAAGACCGCCACGAATTGCGGGGTCAGCGCGATCTCGGGCAGCAGCACCATCGCGCGGCGGCCCGCGGCGATCTCGGCGCGAATGGCGCGCATATAGACCTCGGTTTTGCCGCTGCCGGTGACGCCGTGCAGGACAAATCCCTCGAAACGATCCTCGGCCTGGGCCCGGCCGATGGCGTCGAGCACCTTCTTTTGGGAGGCGGTGGGGGCGTGGTCCTCGGGGGGCTGGACGGGTTCGCGGTCGAAGGGGTCGCGGTAGACCTCTTCTTCGGTCATGGTGAGCAGGCCGCGCTCCTCGAGCGCGTTGAGGCTGCTATGCGGGGCTGAGATGGCCTCGCGAATCTCGGTAAGTGAGACGTTCTCGCGCCCGCTCTCGAGCAGCTCGGCGATGAAGTCGAGGATGCGCAATTGTTTGCTGCCCAGCCGTTGATCGTCGAGCGACTCGCCGTCGGGCAAGGGGGCGATGCGGTAGAATTTGTCGGTCTTGGCTTTGACCTTGGCGTCGTCTTCCTCGTAGGTGACCTCGACGCGCGGGTGCGCCTCGAGCGTGCTCATGTGGGTGTAGGTGAGGCCTTTTCGCAGGGCTTTGAGGTCTTTGCAGGCCACCGATTCCTTGGATTTAGCCAGGTGCTCAAGGACCGCGCGCAGGTCATCGTCGAGCTCCGGCAGCCCGTCGGTTTCGGGGGCGCCGTCGGCGGGCGCGTCGGCGAGTCGATAGTGTTTGAGGCCTTCGAGGCGCACGAACGAGGGTAGCGCGAGGCGGGCGACCTGGCCGATGGGGGCGAGGTAATAGTCGGCGATAAATTGCAAAAACTCGGTGCCGCGCGCGTTCATCAGCGCCTCGGAGTCCACGATATCTTCGATCGGGCGGATCTTCGATGCGATGGACGGATCTTCGAGCGTATCGCTCAGACGCATCACGAGACCGGTCTTGGCGCGGTTTCGAAACGGCACCTGAACCAGGTGGCCGACCTCCAAGGAGTCGGCAAGGATCGCGGGCACCTTATAGGTCAGGGCGGTGAATAGAGGGATGTCGACAGCAACCTGGGCGTACACGAATAATTTAGTGGGGCAGGAGGGAGTGAGTCGGCGCGTTGAGACGCGGGCTAACCTAATCGAGTGCTTGATTGGGTGCAATTACCGAGTCATCTGGGGGCAGGCGCCTGGTGAGTCAGGAGGGGTTCGGTGGCCGGAAATATTTGGCAGGGGCGTCTTGCCGGACGGTCGCCATGTTGTTAGACACCCACGTGCGCGATGCCGCGGGGATGCGGCTGTATTTTGACGCGCGAAACCTAATTGAATTGTTCTGCATCACCAGGGGCGCGGTTCCCCGGGAGTAACCCATGGTCATGAAAGTCGACCCGTCGATCGTCAAAGAGCTCAACGCCCCCGCTAAACGCGAGCCCACCGGGGCGGATCGCGTCTCGGGCCCGGCGCGCAAGAAGTTGCAGAATCTGCCCGATGAGGCCGGTCCGCGGCCGAAGTGGATTCGAAAGCGTATGTCGATGACCCCCGAGTTCTTCGAGACGCGCCAACTCGTGCACAAAAACGACCTGAATACGGTCTGTGAGTCGGCGGCCTGCCCGAATATCGGGGAGTGCTGGAGCCGCAAGGCGCTGACGTTTATGATCCTGGGCAATATCTGCACGCGAAGCTGCGGGTTTTGCGACGTCCAGACGGGTCGTCCCGGCGAGGTGGACGCGGATGAGCCGCGCCGCGTCGCGGAGTCGCTGGCCAAATTGGACCTTAACTATGTGGTCATCACCAGCGTGGACCGCGACGATCTTGCCGACGGTGGCGCGGCCATCTGGGCGGAGACGATTCGGCGCACCAAAGAGCTGTGCCCCGGGCTTGGGGTCGAGGTTTTGACCGGTGATTTTAAGGGCGTGCTTGAGGATGTCGATCTGGTGCTTGAGGCGCGACCGGACTGCTTCTCGCATAATATCGAAACCTCGGCCGAGATGCACCGGGTCGTGCGTCCCCAGGCCCGCTACGACCGCTCGTTGGCGGTGCTTGAGCGCTCGGCGCAATATGGCAACGGCGTCCTGACCAAGACGGGGATGATGCTCGGGCTTGGTGAGACCAAAGAGCAGGTGCTGCGGACGATGCAGGACCTGGTCGATGTGGGGGTACAGATTCTGAACCTGGGGCAATATCTGCGCCCCAGCCCGCGCCATCTTCCGGTGGCTCGATGGGTGACGCCCGAAGAGTTCGATGAGCTCGCCGCGGCCGGCATGGAGATGGGCTTTGAGCATGTCGAGGCGGGGCCGCTGGTGCGCTCGAGCTACCGCGCCGATTTGCAGGCCGCCGAGATCGCTGAGAAACGAAAGGCCAAAGCGGCGAAAAACGCATGAAAGCGACGTCTCGACGCGACAAGATTGAGCGCACGGATTGGCGAGTTTATTTGATCGCGGATCCGTCGGCGCTGTCGGCTGAGCGGGTTGGCGCGGCGGCCGGCCAGACCGATAAGGACCGTCGTTTTTCGGCGATCCTCGACGTGGTGCGCGCGGCGCTTCGCGGCGGCGCGGGCGTGGTGCAGTTGCGCGACAAGTCGGCGACGAGCCGGGAGTTGGTCGAATACGGGCGCGCACTCCAGGACGTTTGTGACGGCTTCGGCGCGCTCTTTGTGGTCAACGACCGCATTGACGTGGCGCTTGCCTGCGGGGCGGATGGTGTGCATCTGGGGCCCAAAGACATCGAGGTGTCCGAGGCGCGGCGTATCGCGCCGCGGCTTGTGATTGGCGCGTCTTCGGGGGATGCCGAGGGGGCGCGGGCGTTGGTCGAAGGCGGCGCAGACTACCTGGGCGTTGGCGCGGTTTATGAGGCGCGGGCGAGCAAGGCAGACGCGTCAGCGCCGCGCGGGCCGGGCGTGTTGGCCGAGGTTCGCGGGGCGATCGGTGAGTCGGTGCCGATGGTTGGGATCGGCGGCGTGAATGTGCAGAATGCGGCGCAGGTTGCGGCGCATGGAGCGTCGGGCGTGGCGGTGATTCGCGAGATTGTCGCGGCGGATGAGCCGGAGTTGGCGGCGCGCGGATTGCTCCAGGCGGTGGGCCCGGCGCGCGAGATATAGCGCGCGGTTTTGTCGGCTTCGAATGACATTATGTCGAGAGTTTAGTCCCCAACCGGTCAAACGGTTGGGGATTTTTTTTGTGTGCGATTGACCTCACTGAATACAAAACCGCCGCAGGCTTTAGAAAGCCTGCGGCGGTTTTGGTTTAGCCTGCTATGTCAACGAATCAGCCGATGGGGCAGCCTTCGTCGATGATGCCGTCGCAGTTATTGTCGATGCCGTCGCAGATCTCGGGGCTTCGGCCGTTCGGGCATTCGATGCAACCGTTGTCGATCTCGCCGTCGCAATCGTTGTCATTGCCGTCGCAGATCTCATTTTCGGGGATGCACACCGGGTCGGGGCAACCCTCGTCGATGACGCCGTCACAGTTGTTGTCGATGCCGTCGCAGATCTCGGGGCTTCGACCGTTCGGGCAATCGACGCAGTCGTTGTCGATTTCACCGTCGCAGTTATTGTCGGTGCCGTCGCAGATCTCATTTTCGGGGATGCAGATGTCTTCGCAACCCTCGTCAATGATGCCATCGCAGTTGTTGTCGATGCCGTCGCAGACCTCGAGTTCGGGCACGCAGCTATCGGTGGGAGGGCATCCGTTATCGATGACGCCGTCACAGTCGTTGTCGGTGCCGTCGCAGACCTCGGGCTCGGGAATACAGTTGTTCGGGGTGCAGTCGTTGTCGATGATTCCGTCACAATCGTTGTCGGTGCCGTCGCAGACTTCCGGCGAGGGGATGCAGGTCTGGACCGGGGGGCAGCCGTTGTCGACGACGCCGTCACAGTCGTTGTCGAGGCCGTCGCCGCAGATTTCCGGGCCGCACCCGTCGCAGCCGTTGTCGATGATCCCGTCGCAGTCATTGTCGGTATAATCACAGACCTCGGTGGTCGGCTGGCAGGTGTCACAGGCGATCTCGACTTCCATGCCGACCGATTCGCCCGAGGATGCGGTATTGGCCATATTCTTGAGCGTGTTGCAGGCGCTGCCGAAGAGCTCCACGGTTTGGTTGGCGGAGTTATAGACATAGCCATTGCTCGGGTTCGCCGGGACGACCGACTGGACCACGCCGTCCTTGACGATGGAGACGCGGATTCGGCTCATATCGTCGCCGTTCTGCGGGGCGATGGACAGCAGGCAGGTGACCTGCTGGGTGGCGATGGTCTCGAGCGCGGCGACCAGGTCGCTGGAGCTGGCGACGGGGTACCAGTTCGAGCTGGAGTTGGGGTTATTAGTGCCGCCGGCAATCGCAAAGGCTTGCAGGTTCGACTCGCGCGCGCCGGGGAATCCTACGATATAGACCGGCACGCCAGCGTTAGCCATCTGGGTAATCGCGTTTTCGGTCGAAGACGCGCTGTCAGGACCGTTGGGGTTGCCGTCCGTGATGAGGATCATCGCTTTGTTGCGAATCGAGTCATCGGGATCAGGGAAGAGCCTATGGTAATTGTTGGACCTTACGTCTGTGACGGCGGAGCCGGTCGGGGTATGGCTGCCCACGGCTGTGTTCGGCAGGCTGTTGATAACGCTCCTAAAGGCGTTGCTGCTGATGGAGGACATGGCTAATTTGCGGGTGTGGATGCCCCATCGGTTATCGCCAGGGAAGAGGCCGAGCCCCAGGTTGAACTGAGAGGTCAGCTCATTGGAGAGATCGTAAAGCGCATCCTTGGAGTCATCCCAATAGTCGGGGCCCTGCATGGAGCCGGAGTTGTCGAGCAGGATATAGACGTTGGGCTTGATGGGCTGAGAGGAGACGTCAGCGACGTTGCAGATATTGGTGCCGGCGGGCAGGGGCTCGCAGGCGTCGCCGATGCCGTTCTGGTCGATATCGTCCTGGTTATAGTTGGCCGTATTCGGGCAGTTATCGCAGGCGTCGCCCACGCCGTCGTTGTCGGCGTCGGCCTGGTTCGGGTTGGCGGTGTTGGGGCAGTTGTCGTGGATGTCCGGGACGCCGTCGCCGTCGCTGTCGCGGTTGGAGTCATAGACGCTGGAGCAGGCGGAGGGGTCCTGGTTGACGTTGGCCACGCCGGCGCAGTTATCGCAGGCGTCGCCGATGCCGTCGCCGTCGGTGTCGAGCTGGTTGGCGTTCGGGGTGCTCGGGCAATTGTCGAGCGCGTCCGGGACGCCGTCGCCGTCGAGGTCGGTGAGCAGCGGGTTATCCTGGCAGGCGTCGCCTACGCCGTTTGCGTCGGCGTCGGCCTGGCTGGAGTTGGCGACCGTGGGGCAGTTGTCGCAGGCATCGCCCACGCCGTCGCCGTCGCTGTCAGTTTGGTCGGGGTTGGCGATGAAGGGGCAGTTGTCGACGCCGTTGCGCACGCCGTCGCCGTCTGCGTCGCCGTTGGGGTTGGCCATGCCTTCGCAGGCGTCGCCCACGCCGTTGGCGTTGGTGTCGGCCTGATTATTGTTGGCGATGTCGACGCAGTTATCGCAAGCATCGCCCACGCCGTCGCCGTCGCTGTCAGTTTGGTCGGGGTTGGCGACCGTCGGGCAGTTATCCAGGATATCCGGGATGCCGTCGCCGTCGGTGTCAGCGGCGACGTCGCAGGTCGCCGGGTTCTGGGCGGAGTTTGCGACGGTGGGGCAGTTATCGCAGGCATCGCCCACGCCGTCGCCGTCGGTGTCGGCCTGGTCGGGGTTTGCGACGCGCGGGCAGTTATCGTCCTGGTTGAGCACGCCGTCGTTGTCGAAGTCGCCGTCGGCGGGTAGCGCCGGGTCGGTGCAGACATCACCAACGCCGTCTCCGTTGGAGTCGGCCTGGTCCATATTCGAGGTGTCGGGGCAGTTATCGCAGGCGTCGCCCACGCCGTCGCCGTCGGTGTCGAGCTGGTCGGGGTTAGCGACGTCCGGGCAGTTATCGTTCTGGTCCAGGATGCCGTCGCTGTCGGTGTCCATCCACCCCTGGCAGGCGTCGCCGATGCCGTCGCCGTTGGTGTCGGTTTGCAGCATATTGGCGACATGGGCGCAGTTGTCACACGCATCGCCGATGCCGTCGCCGTCCATATCGGACTGGTCCGGGTTGGGCGCGCAGGGGCAGTTATCGCGGCGGTTCGGAATGCCGTCGCCGTCCTCGTCGCCCTCCGGGCTGAGCGTGTTGGGGTTGCATTGCGGGACCGGATCGCCGGCGTCTGCGTCAGCGCCGCCAACGTCGTCGAAGCTGGTGTCCGAACCGTCGACGTCTTTGCCGTCGATTATCCCGGTATCCGTGGTTTCACCGGGGCCGCCGCCTGACGAGGTATCGTCGGCGCAGGAGACGACCAGGGACAGCATCAACGCTATCCAGATCGTGAGAAAGCGAGTCTGGCCAAATTTAAACATGGGCAAGGTCCTTATGGGGGCGATAACTAAAAAATAACAAGTATTGGTGAATCGGGGTTCGACATTTAGTGTAACCGAATGTTGGGCCATTTATCAATTTAAGCGGCCAAATTAGGCGCCACAGGCCAACTTTAGCAGGTTCTGGGGCTCGGGCTGGCTGCGCGCCAAAAAAAGATGGCTCGCTACAGGTGTGATACCCTTGAATTATTGCTATAGCTTCGCCGCTACGGACACGGAGAGCCTGGCCGGGTGATTTCATCCCATATAAGCGGGTAAAATGAAGCTATCCACCGATTATATTCTGTCTATATTTCGATATTAAAAAGGACGCATGAAGCTCATATTTCCCATTGGAATTCGCTTATACGACGGGGGCCTGGCGATCGCGGAGACGTTGGGGGACCTCGAGCTTAGCGCGGCGGCGGCGGACGCCGACGAGGCCCGCAAGAAGTTGCGCCAGGCGTGCTGCTACACGCTTGAGCGCACCCATCCGCGCCTGCTCGCCCGCATGGGGCGTGCGCCGAAGCCGCGTATTCAGAAGTTGGCGCTGCCCGCGCTGGTTCGCCGGGCGGACCAGTGGCGCTCCGGCGGCAAGGCCTCGGAGTATTTGGCGCGCCCGACCTATGTGCTCGAGCGGCGCTTCGACGGGGTGCTGGAGTTGAGCGTGCAGGGGTTGGCCGGGCCGGTTTGGCTGCCCGAAGAGGCCCCCGCCGCGGGCGATAGAGACGCCAAAAATTTGAAGCAAAACGCTTTGTATCAGGGGATGCTCGGCGAAATGCTGCGTCGCCATGAATACGAACTCTCGATGCACCAGGCCAAGCCGGACGCCTACGAGGTCAGCCTCCTGGAGGTCGAGTTCGAGCCGCTGGATCTGGCGCGCATGCCGGTGGGATCGTTGTGGCTAGACGCCTTCGCCGAGGTCGAGGCCGACGATGAGACCGTCGAGGCCGCTCCGACCCTTCATGAGGTTGCCCGCGATTGGAGTCATTTAGACCCGAAGACCCGCGCCGAGCGCGGGATCTTGGCGACCTTTGGCCGCGACGAGACGATCGCGCAGCTTCGGGAGTTGCTCGGCGCGTCACATCCTGCGGCGGTTGTCCTGGTGGGGCCGCCGAGGGTCGGAAAGACCAGTATTATCAAGCATTTGGCGCTGTTGAGCGCGGAGGCTTTGCAGCGGGAGGAGGAGGCGGGTGGGGATGCGGATTCTGGCGCGCGCGCGCGCCGGCTGTGGTTTGCCGATGCGCCGCGCTTGACCTCGACCGACCCGCAGTCGGGCGGCTGGCAGGAGCAATGCGCGCGGGTGGTCGAGGAGCTCGAGGAGGAGGACGATATCCTCTATATCGGCAGCCTCATTCAGGCGCTCGACGCCGGTAAATTTGTCGGCAGTGATTATAACCTCGCCCAATTTTTGAAGCCGCATTTGTCTGACCGCAGGCTTCGGATTGTGGCCGAGGCGACGGTCGAGGAGTGGACGCGCATCGAGCAGCGCGATGTCGGTTTTGCCCGGGCGTTTCAGGTGCTTCGCCTGAGCGATCCGCCCGAGGCGGAGTCCCGGGAGATCGTCGAGCAGGCGGCCGCGCGCATGAGCGCGGCCGAGGGGATTGAGCTGGAGCCGGCGGCGGTTGAGCGCGCCTGGCGTCTGGAGAAGCGCTTCGCCACCGAGGGCAGTCCGGTGGGCGGGGCGATTGACTTTATCGGGCGTACGCTTCGGCGCGCGGCCCAATCCTTCGCGCAGCGGGTGCGCGAGGTCGACCTGGTCGAGCGCTTCTGCGAGGAGAGCGGGCTGCCGCCGGTGATGTTGCTCGACGACCGAAGCCTTGATCTGAGCGAGGTGCGCGAGCGCCTGTCGCGCCGGGTGATGGGCCAGGATGAGGCCGTCCGCCAGGTCGCCGACGTGGTGGGCATCACGAAGGCGGGGCTGTCGTCGGCGCAGCGCCCGCTGGGGTCCTTCTTTTTTGTCGGGCCCACCGGCGTGGGAAAGACCGAGCTGGCGCGCGCGCTGGCCGAGTTTCTCTTTGGCAATGAGGAGCGCCTGATTCGCCTCGATATGAGTGAATACGCCCAGTCCAACGCCTACGCCCGACTGATGGGCGAGGGGGCGCATGAGGGCGATCTCACCGGTCCGGTGCGCCGCCAGCCGTTCTCGGTGATCTTGCTCGACGAGATCGAGAAGGCCCACCCGAGCGTCTATGATGTGCTGCTGCAGGTGCTCGGCGAGGCGCGCCTGAGCGACGCCAATGGGCGGCGCACGCGTTTTCAGAATACGATCGTCATCATGACGAGCAACCTCGGGGTCGACACGATGCGCCCGGCCATCGGCTTTGGCGGCGGCGGGGGCGCGGCGTCCTGGGAGCAACATTTTCGCAAGGAGGCCGAGCGCTATTTCCGCCCGGAATTCCTGGCGCGTATCGACCAATTTATCCCCTTTCGCTCGCTGTCGCGCGAAGTCGTGGAGTCCATCTCGCGGCGCGAGCTCGACAAGCTAAAGATGCGCGAGGGCTTGAGGGCGCGCGAGATTCAGGCGGAGTTCTCGGACGCGGTGGTGCGCTGGGTGGCGGCGGCTGGCTGGGATGAGCAATACGGGGCGCGCCCCATCAAGCGCGTGATTGAGCAGCGCGTCGCCTGGCCGATGGCCAGTCGCCTGGCCGAGGCCGGGGTGCTAGACGCCAACCTCTCCTATCGCATGCGCGTCGACGTGGAGGGAGACGCCGAAACCGGCGAGCTCGTGTGGCATTTCGACCCGCTGGAGGCGGGCGGTGAGAGCCGCAGTAATATGCTCGCCCAGATCGAGGAGATCGCCAGCCTGCGCCGGCGTCTGGAGCGCTGCATCCACGCCGAGGTGCTGGCCGAGTTGGCCTGGCGCTTTGAGGACTTCGACCGGGTGAGCGGCACCCAGGGGTTTTGGGAGTTGCCCGACGCCGCCGAGCACGCCCGCGCCGCGGAGCACGCGCGTCAGTTGGTCGGGGGTGTGATGGAGCTCAGCGAGGAGTTGGAGGCGATCGAGGAGTTGGTGCGCGAGGCGTATCATACCCGCGCCTTTGAACTCAGCGCGGACATCGACGAGCGCGTCGCCGAGATCGACCCGCGCTTGCACGAGGTCTTCTTGGAGTTGGTGCGCACGTTGCACGGGACTCCCGATGAGGTCGAGCTCTTTTTACCTGCCACCGACCCCGAAGACCCGTGGCGCGCGCGCCTGGTCCGCTGGTACCGCCAGCTCGCCGACTCGCGGGGGTGGCAGATGTCGATGCGTCGCGCGGTGCCGCGCGCGGAGCGCCCGGTCGAGGCCGATGTGGCGGCCCGAGACCGCCGAGAGGCGTTGTGGCAGCGCGCCCGCAAACCCTCGGGCACCGTGTTGGCGCTGGAGTTTAAGGGCCCCGGGGTGCGCGCGCTTTTGAGCGGCGAAGACGGGTTGCACCGGCGCGTCTCCGAAGACGGCAACGCGACCGTGGAGGTCTTTTTGCTCAGCGAAGATGTGGAGTGGCCGGCGCCCTCGGAGTTCGAAGGGGAGCGACCGCTTCGCCCCGAAGCGCGCAGTTGGAATTTCCGCACCGGTGAGATCTCAATGCGCGGGATCGGCGGGCTTGAACTCGACGAGGACAACCCCTGGCAGGTGCTCTGGCCGTATATCGAAGACTTGGCCTGGGAGATGGCGGGCGCCGAGTGGTGGTGAGCCGTAGATTAGCCGGGGTCGGCGCTTCGCTTGGTGAGGTGTGTGGCGAGCGGCCAGCCCTCCAGAAATAGGGGGATATGCGCGCCGAAGCGCGCGTAGCTATCCATGGCCTGGGCGGCCAGCGCGGGCGCCTTGCTCGACTCAAGCGTGTCGAGCAGTTGGGCGCGCGCCTCCAGGCATTTGGCCCATTCGATGGGGTTGGGATAACCCGTGAGGCGGCTGACCGCGTTTTCGAGGATGCGCAGACCTTTTTTGGGGTTGTCGCGCAGCATATAATAGCGGCAGCGCAGGCGCGCGGCCTCGGCGCGCATCGCCGGCGGCAGGGTGCGCCGCTGGGCGTGCAGCGCGCGCACCGCGGTGCTGAGGCGCTCAAGCGTGTCGGTGCGCCGGTTGTGGATCAGGCTGCGCTCGCGCTCGGCCAGGGCGGCCAGCGATTGACCCAGCGTCAGGTGCAGCATCGCGGCGGCGCCTTTATCCTTAATGAGTCCGCTGGCGTGCATTTCTTCGGCGAGCACGTCGAGGTGGCCGACCGAGACCTCCGCGCGGCCCAGCGCGATATTGAGCTGGGCGTCCATGCGGGCGAGCCACACCCGGGTGAGGCTGCTTGGGACATCGCTGATGAGGCGCGCACAGGCGTCGAGCAGCGCCTCGGCGCGCTGGGTGCGCCCGGCGAGCAGCGCGTTGGGCAACAGGATTTGATACACGCGCAGCATCACGTAGCGGTCGCCTCGCCAGAAATGCATCGCCTGGCGAGCGCTAAAATTTGCGTCCTTGAGGTTGCCGCGCTCGCCCAGAAGCCGCGCGTAGCTCAGGCGCAGGCGGTAGCGTTGGCGAAGTTCGGGGAGGTGGGCGTTGCGGAAGAATTTCGCGGCGGCCTCCAGGTGCTCCTCGGCCCGGTCGAATTCGCCGTGCAGGCGGTGATGGTCGACCCGGAAGATCTCGCATAGCCCGCGCAGTTGATTGTCCTGGGCCATCGCGAAGAGGTCGGCGGCCTCGTTAAGCCAGCGCTCGACGCGCCGGTTTCGGCCGGTGCTGCCGCTGAGCGAGGCGTGGCGGGCCATATAGAGGCGGTCCAGGCCACGAATGCGGGCGTCCTTGGTCTCGCTTGCCAGCAGGGCCAGGCGGGTGCGCATCGCGGCGATATCGGCGGGCATCAACAGGTCGTGCAGGTCGAGGACCATCGAGTAGATCTGAGCCCGAAGTTGCTGGGCGTCGTTGGCCGCGTCGACCTTGCTGTCGCCGACGTTCTCGGACCAGCGCGAGGTCGTCAGGCGGGCGCGGTCCTTCAGCAGGCTGAGATGGGCGAAGGCGCCGCCGGGCAGGATGCCCTCGTCGAAATTGGCCAGCGCGTTGCTCAGCGCCAGCCGCGCGTGGGCGTGGTGTGCGGCGCGCACGCAGGCCTCGAACTCATCGCAATAAAACCCGGCGCGCCGCAGCCCCGAGGGGGTGTTCTCGGCGATCGCGTGGAAGAGGTTATGTGCATGTTCGTAGCGATGCGCCAGGCGCTCCAGGCGGGCGTGTTCGACCTGCGGGTTGGTGCTCGGCGACAGGCTGGTATATTGGGCGTTTTCGGTGAGCCAGCGCCACAGTTTGGCCGCGCGGTTATAGGCAAAGCGCCGCTCGGCCTCGGCGGTGGCGCGCATGGCGGAGTCGGCGGCTTCGCGGTTTAAGCCCGCGCGCAACAGGTACTCAAAACGCAGCTCTTCGGCGCTCGGCCAGCAGCGCCGAATCCCCTCGGCGATGCATTTGCACAGGTGGGCGTAGCGCTGGTCGCGCAGCTGGTCGAGGATCAGCTTTCGATGGCTATTGTGGATGACGCTATAGGTGACATTCCACTGATGAGAGCGCACCGGCTCCACGAAGCGGGTGCCCATCAGGTGGTCGAGCGCGTCCATCGCGCTATTCTCGCCGGGCAGGTCGGTGGTGTCGAATTCATCGTCGAGGATGGTCGAGATGATCGCGCTCGACAGCGGAATCGAGGCCACCGAGAGCAACTCAAGCACGAAGCGATTGCGCCGCGACAGCGCGTCGAGGCGCTCGCTGATCAGGTGGTCGAGCAGCGGGCGCTCGGTCACCGGCTGCGGCCCCGTGGTGGACTTCTTGGCCGCGTCGGTCTCCTGGGGCTCATCCTCGTATTCATGCTCATCGAGGGTCGAGGGCGAGTGACGGGTCTCGTAGATCAACTCTTCGAGGAGCAGCGGGTTTAGCTCGCCGCGCTCCAGGATGCATTGTTGCTCGTCCAGCGACAGGTGCTCGCCGGCGCTCAGGACGTATTCGCGCGCGTCATCGCGGCTAAACCCGCCGAGTTCGACCCAATTGACGTGCGCCGGGGCGGACTCCAACCCGGCGATCATGGGGTGAGCCGGCGCGTTGGGTTTGGCGTTGGCGTCGAGCGTCCAGGTGCCAAGCACCATGCAGCTCAGGCCCTTGGGGTCGCCGATCAGGTCCAGGAGCAAAGAGGTGGTGTCCCAACTCGCCCATTGCAAGTCGTCGATGAGCAAGAGGATCGGGCGCTGGGTGGCGACCCGGCGCAGCAGGCTTCGGAAGTTGTCGATCGCGTCCAGGCGCGACATTTGCCCGACCGGCTCGTCGCCCGGCAGCCTGAGTACCGGGAAGAGCGTGGCGGACCTGCGGCGGCAGCGGTCGATTTTCTGGCGCAGCTCAGCCGGCAGATCCTCGAAGATCTTGGCCAACTGCGCCGCGATTTCATCCCACCCCTGGTAGATCAGCGATTCGCGATTATAGCATTTACCGCTCAAGACCAGCCAACCGCGGCGTGACAGCAGATAAGAGACCGCCTGGGAGACGGCCGTTTTGCCGATGCCGGGAGGTCCCTCAAGGATGGAGACGCCGAGGCGTTTCTGGTGGTAATTATTCTTGAAGCGCTTGAGGATCGAGTCGATGACCTCGGTGCGCCCCAGGAAAAGATCGCGGGCGGGCAGGGCCGATGCCGGGATATCGATGGCGTAGGATTCGGAGTGCTCCAGCAGGCTTCGCACCTCGTTAAGCGAGGCGCGCCGGCGCGGATCTTTGGCGAGCAGCCCGTGGATGACGTCGGCCCAGGTGGCCGGGCAATAGGGCTCGACCTCCGAGATGGGGGGCGGGTCGGCGTTGAGCTGCTGGTCGCGTATTTCGGCGGCGCTGCCGTAGAAGACCTGGCGGTTGCTCACGGCCTCAAACAGCACGCAGCCCAGGGCGTAGAGGTCGGCGGGCGGGCCGGCGACTTCGGTCTCGTCGAAGTCCAGGCTCTCGGGGGCGCGGTAGGCGAAGCTTGCGGCCAGGGCGGCGTCGGAGGGCGGCCCGAAGACCGCGTTAGCGCGGTTGGCATCTTCGCCCGACTCGCCCGGCTGCACCGAGGCCGGCGCGTCGGTCTCGCCTTCTTTGCGCATGCGCAACTCTTGGACGATGCCGTAGTCGACCAGCATGCAGCGGCCGGCGTGGTCGACCAGGATATTGGCCGGCTTGAGGTCGCCGTGGTGCTTCTTAAATCGGTGCAGGTATTCCAGGGCGTCGATGATCTGCGGCAGGATTCGGTCGAGCCGCAGCAGCACCAGCATCAAGGTGTCCTGGCGGTTGGCCGGCGAATCTTCGACGAGGCTCTCGACAATCTCGGAGGCGGATTCTTCGCCCAGCCCGGTGCCCGCAGGCGCCGTAAACTCCTGGGAGATAAGGTCGCTTAAATCAAGCGATGGCTCCGAATCTGGCGTGTCGAGCGTGGACTCGGGCGAGGTATGCGGCGCGTCGCTGGGGTCGTTTGCGTCGGCGTCGGCGCTCGGCGCCGGGGTGTGCTCGCCGGCCTCGACCGGCGCGGCGTCTTGCTCGGCGTCGTAGTCGACCGCGATCTCGATCGGGCCGGTGTGAGCGGCTTCGTGGGTGTCGGTGATACCCGCGTCGGCGATGTCTTCGCGCTGCTCCAGGGCGACGAGCTCCTCGGCGGTCGGCGGCTGGCGCAGGTAGGTCATCAGGTCGACGCCCGGGGCGAACTCACTGACGACATAATGCAGGCCGTCGCGCTCGATATTCTCGACGAAGCGCACCAGATGGGGGTGCTCGATGCGGCTAAGGGAGTCGAGGGTGCGCGTGAATTTCTGCGGCTCCCTGGGCAGCGCGTGCGTGATGAGGCGCGCGGCGACCGACTCCTGGGTCTGGGCGTCGAGCATCTCGAAGACCTCGCCCATCAGGCCGTCGCCGATAACCCGCAAAAAACGGTAGCGCGGCGACACCGTTGAGAATGGGTCGCTGGGCGCCTCGGGGGCAGGCTGGTCGGTATTTTGAGAGTCCGATGAAGATGTCATAATCAGTGGTCTCTTGGTGAGCCCAAATCGCTGTGGTTTTCGTCTTTGACCAGCAGGGTATCAAAGGCCGACCGATCCTCAAGGAGGGCCCAGGCCTGCGGGATCATACTCGCGAAAACACCACCGTGTTCCGCGATTTCTTGGCCGGGCTCGGCGGGCCTAATCAGCCCGACGCCCAGGCAAATCTCATCGACGAAGGCTAGCATATACCCGGCGCCGGTGCATAAGCCGCATTGCTCGGCGGGCAGAATAAAAGACGCGCGCCTCAAAAATTGGTCGGCCTGCGCGGAGGTGAGCTGGGCGCGATTTTGCGTGGCGTGGGGGCCAAACTCCATCGCCGCGGCGGTCGACAACTTTGGGTATTTCATCTGCGTATGTAAAAAACTCATGCCGATGATTTGAGCGGGCGGGGCGGCCGGCGGATGATGATCGCGCCGGACCAGGTGGAGCCGTCGTGTGTTGGGGCGCACCAGATAATAGGGGTCAAAGACCGCCGCCGGGATGCCAAAGCGCGCCTCGATGGAGGCAAACCAGGGCTGGCCGTCGACGCGGGTTACCTGGGCGTCGAGGGCGGCGCAATCGGCGCGCTGGCCGAAGTCCTGGGCCGGTTGTATGGGGTCGGTTTTACTCATGATAGGCGGGTCTCGGCGGTCTTCTCAATGAGCGCGGCGAAGAAGCCGCCGGTATTATTCTGATGCGGCCATACGCGCAAGGTCTGGGCGAGGTCTTCGCCCAGGTCCTGGCCGGCCCAATGAGTGAGCCCCGCCGAGGTGATGAGGCCAGGGATGCGCGCCGGGAGCAGGCGCAGGTGCGCGCGCCCCACGAGGTTGAGCAACTCATCGACGAGCACCTCGTTCTCTTCGGGCGCGTAGGTGCAGGTTGAGTAGACGATGCGCCCGCCAACCTTGCAGAGTTGGACGGCCTTTCGCAGCAGCGCGAGCTGGGTGCCGTGCAGCGGCGCGGAGCCCTCGGCGCTGGAGATGGGCGTGGCGCCCTGGTGCTTGCGCGAGGTCCCCTCACAGGAGCAGGGCGCGTCGACCAGCACCTTGTCGAAGGCGCCGTGGGTGTCGCCATAGTGGCGGGCGGGGTAATTCGCGCCGTCGTGCACCGTGACGCTGGTGTTGGTGATGCCCAGGCGCTCCAGCGTGCGCCGAAGCCCGCTGATGCGGTAGGGGTCGCGGTCATTGGCGATGAGGGTGCCGCGATTCTGCATGGCCACGGCGAGCTGGGCGGTCTTATTGCCGGGGGCGGCGCAGAGGTCGAGGACGCGCTCGTCACCGGTCGCGGCGAGCAACACCGGCGGGATAAGCGAGACTTCTTCCTGGATATGGTAGAGGCCGGCCAGGTACTCGACGCGGTTTCCGGGGCGGAGCTTTTCGCCCCTGGCGTCCTCGGCGGGCAGGCGAAACGCGCCGGGATACCAGCCAATGGGCGCGACCGGAAACCCGCCGCGCGCCATCCACTCGCCCAGGCGCGCGGGCGTGGTGCGCAGCGTATTGGTCCACACACAGATCGGCAGCGGCCGGGCGAGGGCCGCGCCGAATGCCTCCCAATCGTCGACGATAGAGCGGTAGCGTGCGAAAGCCGCCAACTCGGCGCGGGCGTCGTTTTGCGAGGCGGATTCGGGAGGATTTGGGGCCATCAGGGCGTTCCGTGGCGTATGGGCTAAGGTGCGTGAGATTAGGCGACGTCGAAAAAGCCGGCGCGCTCTAAAAGCGTGTGAACGCGGGTCAGCGGGAGCCCGATAATCGCGGTATAATCGTCGCCTCGCATGGCCCGAAAAAGGCGAATACCGCCGGCCTCGATCATATAGGAGCCGGCGCACCCAAGGGGCTGATCTTCGGCGATATATTGGGCAATCTGCGCGCTTGTCAGGGCGCGCATCTCCATCTGGTACTTGGCGAGGTCGTCGCTGACTGCGCCGCCCGGTGTGACGAGCGCGACCGCCGTCAGCAGCGCGTGCGTCTGGCCGCTGAGCTCTGCGAGTTGCGCGCAGGCGCGCTCGGCGGTCTTCGGCTTTGAGAAGCGCGTGTCGCCCAGCGCGATGACCTGGTCTGCGCCGATGACCCAGGCGCCCGGGTGCGCGGCGGCGACCGCCTCGGCCTTCTGCCGGGCGAGGCGGCGCGCGGTGTCCGCCGGGGACTCACCGGCCAGCGGGCGCTCGTCGATCTTCGCGGCGACGCTCTCAAATGGGATGCTCAATCGCTCCAGGAGTTCACGCTTAAAGGTCGACTCGGTGGCGAGGATAAGTCTCGGGAAGTTATGGTCAGGTTGATTCATATCGATCGGGGCGATGGTGGGCGGCCAGGCGCGGGTGTCGGCCGAGAGAAACTTGTCAGACGATCCGTTCTACATGCTCTCACTCATCCTGTGAATCGTCGAGGGTTATGGGCGCACCCGGCGCGCAGCGCGAGGCGTTTCGCAGTTTTTCGCCGCCGGCGCAAGTTCGAGCTATTTCGAAATCTTTGAGCTTATAGTATCGACGCCCGGAATGTTCTTTTGTGCTTAATTTTTATGCCAAGATGACGATCCATCGCAGCGGCGCGCGGCGCCGCACAAGCCATCACGGGTCGCCAAATGACAGCGAAAATACGAGGATTACGATGACAGACACAAATAGCAAGTCGGAGTTTTTAGAGCGTCTTCGCGATGTGCACGATTTCCCCGGGCCCTTTATGTTCAAGGTGATCGGCACGAACTCGGATGCCTTCGTGGCGCGGGTGGTTCAGGCGGTGATCAACGTGCTGGGCAATGTTGAGCCGCAGGTGAAGACCCGCGAGAGCTCGGCCGGCAATCATATGGCCGTGACGGTGGATGTCTCGGTGGAGAAGGCCGAGGACGTGCTCGATATCTACGCGGCGTTTCAATCGTTGGAAGGCGTAAAGTTTGTGCTTTAAACCAAAAACGCGCCCGCTAAAGCGGGCGCGTTTTTAGATCATACCAATTGATAATCAGAGGCCGAGGAGGTCGTCGTCGTCATCGGCTTCGACGGGCTCTGGCGCGCTTTTGGGCGCGGGCTTCGAGGCGGGAATCTCCTCGGACTCGCCGCTCATCAGGTCCCAGGTGAAGAGGCCGGCGCCGGCGAGCAAGGAGGCCGCGCTCGCGGCGTAGAGGATATTGGCGCCGAGTTGTTGGGAGCGGCCCTGCTCGACCATCGCGGCGTCCACCGAGCCCAGCGCGCTCTGGCGTTGACCGAGGGTGTCGTGGGTGTCAGCGGCTTGCATGCCCATCACCGCACCACCGGCGCCCAGGCCCACGGCCAGCCCCGCCAGGGCGAATGAGACGGTGCGCAGGGTGCTGATTCCCTGGCCCTCAGGCGCCGGGATTGTCGACGCCATCGGCAAGGAGACTTCGCTCAACTCGCCGCTTTCGACCTCGACGGTGCCTTCCCAGAACGCGCCGTCGGGCCCGGTGACGGTGATATTATGGCTGCCGGGCGCCAGGCCAATCGCGGCGTCCATGGGCAGCGAATAACTGCCCGAGCCTGCCACCTCGACGGTGCCGGAGCGCTGGTCGCTATAGATAAGCAGTTGGCCGGGGATGGCGAAGTTAAGGGAGGCCTGTTCTTCGGCTTTGAGCGTGATCTTTTTCTTGATGACCTCGGCGCCGGCGGGGTGGACCGACAGGGTGTGCTCGCCGGGCATCAATGAGACCGCGCACGGGATTTTGCAACGCGGTGTGTCTTCATCGGCGACGAAGACCTCAAGCTTTGGCTGAGATGCGGTGACCTGCACGGTCGCCATCTGCGTGGCCAACTCCTGCTGGATCTCGATGATCGCTTCAATGACCTCTTCGGCGTTATTGGCCTCGGGCATCGCGTTGATATAGCGCTGCAGATAATCCTGGGCCTCCAGCAGATTCTCGGCCATCCAATAGGATTTCCCGACATTATAGAGCAACTCGGCGCGCTCCGATAATTCGTAGGCGGCGAGGAAGGACTTGGCGGCGGCGTCGAAGTCCTCGTCTTGATACGCTTTTTGGCCGTCAAAGAAATGCTGCTTGGCCTGCTCGATCTCGTCGGCAGACTGCGCAAACGCCGGGGCCGGCATCATCGTGGAGGCGGCGCCAAAGGTGGCGAAGAGCAACGTCGAGGCCAGGATGAGGCGCATATGGCGCGGGTGCAGCGTAGTCATTGAGGGCTTCATAGCTTCCTGCGTGGGCCGGCGTAGTTGATGCGCCGTGGGGTGCGACGCGAATTATTTCTTGAGCTCAACCAAATGGGTTCAGAATATCACTGGGTTTTTCATCTTTTGGTGGTTCCGGCGCGGCCTCTTTTTTCTTCGCAGGCTTTTTCGCGGGCTTCTTGGGCGCGGCCGGTTTCTTGGGCGCTTCTTTTACGGGCTCATCGTCCCAGAGGTCCAGGCCGGAGTCGATCGGTTGAACGACCGGCTTGGGATCAGGTTTCTCGGGTTTCGGGGCAGGCGCAGCCGGCTTCTTCGCGGGTTGCTTGGGCGCGGCCGGTTTCGGAGCGGCGCTGGCAGGCGTCGGCTTGGGCGCCTCCGCAGGCTCCTCGACCTCTTGAGGGGTGTCGTCTTCAAGCGGTGAGTCCTCGAGGCCGTCTTCGCCCAGGTCATCTGCGGGCGTTAATTCGAAGACCTCCTTGATATCGGCGTCCGGCACGAACCGAAGCTCGCGGTCGGCGAAGCCGTCCATCGACAGCGTGATGGTCATCGGCTCGGCGCTGCGCCGAAGGGTTAATTCCTGGGGCGTTGTGCCCAGGAAGTCGCCGCCTCGGTAGAGCTCGGCGCCGCTGGGGTCGGAGTCCAAGCTGACGGTGACCGTGGCGGGCAGCGGCGGCGCGGGGTCGGGCGTCACCGGGGCGGTCGCCACTGGCTCGGCTATGGCGGGCGCTTCGGCATCATCGTCGAGGAAGGTCAGTCCAAAAAGAACCGCCACCACGATCAGCAGGGCGCCGACGACATAGACCGCGCCCGGCAATTTCTTATCGTTCTGGGTCGGATTGTTAAGCGCTGGCGTGAGCTGCTGGACGCCAAATTGTCCGGTATTCTCGTCGAGCTTCTTCGTGCGCAAATTGCCGTTCGCCGGCGGTGCGTTAAAGCCCGGAGTGAGCGGCTGGGCAGAGCCGGCATGAGCCGGCGAGCCATCGTCCTCGACGAGGTCAAACTCCTCGATTTGCAGCTCTTCGATGTCGGCGTCGGCGAGCATCTGGCCGGTGCCCACCGAGGTGGCCGACGGTGTCATGGGCGGGATAGAGCTCGGCCCCGAGGCGTCTTGCATGGCGTTTTGGCGCTGGATCGCCGCCGCCGAAAAATTGTCCTCGATGAAGCGCCCGAGGCGATTGACCGTGTAGCCGGGGGCGAGGTTTTGGAGCGCGCGACGCAGGTCTTGTTTGGCGCTGTAGCCGTCCTGGTAGCGCTTGTCCGGGTCGCGCTGCAGCAGGGTCATCACGATCTGGTTGACCTCCTGATTGACCTGCGGGTTGAGCTCGCGCGGCGGGACGATCTCCTTGGAGAGGATATTGTTGTAGATCTGAAATTCGTTGTCGCCGCGGAAAGGCAGCTCATTGGTCAACATCTTATAGAGGCAAAGCCCCGCCGCGAAGAGGTCGGCTCGGCCATCGAGCGATTTGGCCATCGCCTGCTCGGGGGCCATATAGAGCAATTTACCTTTGATCACGCCGACCTGGGTGTGGTTCTCCTTTACCGCGGCTTTGGCGACGCCGAAGTCGATCAATTTAACGTCGCCGGCATAGCTGATGATGACGTTATGCGGGCTGACGTCGCGGTGAACGATGTTGAGGGGGCGGCCGTCCTTGTCGGTATTGGTGTGGGCGGCGTGCAACCCGGCGCAGATGCAGCTCGTGATATAGAGCGCGTGGTCGACCGGAATCATCTGGTTCTGTTTGCGCAGCCCCTTCATCACATGCGACAGGTCGAGGCCATGGACGTATTCCATGGCGATAAAATAGCTGTCGTCAATGCGCCCCAGGTCGTAGACCTGGGCGATATTGGAGTCGCTGATGCTGACCAGGATATTGGCTTCGTCCTTGAGCATGGTGATAAATTCTTCATCCTCCGCCAGGTGCGGGAGGATCTTCTTTATCGCCACGGTTTTCTCAAAACCGCCGATACCAGGCATGGTCGCTCGATAAATCTCGGCCATGCCGCCACGAGCAATGAGCTTGTGGAGCGTGTAGCTTCCAAATTTTTGGGGCAGTTGCTCAGCCATTTGGATTCAATTTCGAACTTGGTACGGTGATTAAAAGCGTCTGATCACCCGGGCGGCTGCGACGCTCGCCCGGGGGTGCATCTGTTCATCGCGAAATATAGCATTGATAGGCTAAAGTTGAAAACTTCGAGTATCGGGTTGTTGGCCGCGATATGGCCGACTTATGCCGGCGCCTCAATCGCGATGCATTTATTCAACCGGCAGCTCCGGCTCAACGAGCCCAGGGGGGGCGGGAAGCTTGGCGGTCCAATCCACTTCGATCAGGTCTTCGGCGGCGCGCTGGAGCAGGTGCCAGGTCTGAGATTTGGAGTTATAGAACCACAATTCGTAGGGACTCGAGGCGTTGCGGCGCGCCGAGACGATCACGTTTGACTCAACGCCCGTGGGGACCAGCGAGTTGATCTGGGTCATGCCCGGCGGGCGCAAATACTCCCCTTGCACGTAGGCGCGCTGGCCGCGGCCGTCGTCGTCGGTCACCGCGAGGGCCGGCGAGAACGACGTGGTGGGCGCCAGACGCGCGAACTTCCACTCACCGAATAGAGACGCCCAGCCGACGCTAGTAACCGAGCGTTGGGATTGGTTCAACTGAAACGGTTTGAGGCAGACCTCGCAATTTTCGGGACCCGCAAGGACCACGCCCATCCCATGGAGGTTGCCGTTCAAACCGCGGAAATCAGGCAACGTCGAGTCATAGGCGGCGACGGACAGGTCAGCGGTGGAAATGTCCGACAGCATCCAGGTACCCGCGCGCGTGGGGTTCGGGTGAATCGCGGTGATCTGCGCCGGCGTGTTGCCCTGATAGGACGTGTCTAGGACGGTCGCGGCGCGCAGCGGCACGGCCAGGTCGATATTGTCAGGGGTGGTCGGGTCGTCGGCGTGCACGGAGAAGATATCCACGCCAGTCGCGCTCTCGGGCGCACCCGAGAGGGCCATGATCTGGGATTTTCCGCCCAAAAAGTACGGCCGATGCGGCGCGGCGGCCGTGTCAGCGCTAAGGCTCGTGGGCGTGTCCATCGCGTCGAGCGATGCGTATTCCAGGGTGCGCTGGGTGCCGTCATCGCGGATATACGCCAGATAACCGCTGAGGGGGAAGCTCAACGGGTTGAGCGGGTCGGTCTCCCCGAGGGCTTCCATACCGTTATGGAACCCGTCCCCGTCGATGTCGGGGTCACAGCTGTCGCCGATGCGGTCGCGGTCCATATCGGACTGGTCCAAGTTGCTGGTATTCGGGCAATTATCCAGGAAATCGTTGATGCCGTCGCCGTCGCTGTCCATGGTGGCGTACTGCGGCATGCATCCCAGGAAAAACTCGCGCGCGCGCACATTCTGCGGGTTGTCGACGGAGCGCTCCAGGGCAATAAAGCTCATTGAGTGCGGCGTCGAGATGAACCTCGGGTTGGTCATCGCGCTGAAGTCAAAGTCGAAGCCGGAGATCTGCTGAACCGCGCCGGTGTCCATCGAGTAGCGAATGATCGCGCCAAGATTACGGTCGATGATATAGACAAATTGACCGCCGCCCGGGATCAGCAGTGGGGAGATAATCGGCGAGCCCAGGGGCGAGAGCGCTACGGTCTTCGTGGTGAAGGATTTGCCCGCCGGATCGCTGAAGCTGATGAGCAAGGGGTCGCCGCTATTCACGATGTCGGAGTAAAAGAGCACGCCGCCGTCAAGGGTTTGGGTGGTGTACCAGGACAGCGCGTTAGACGAGCCCGTAGCGACGGTTTGGAAGGAATCCAGGCCCTGAGCGACCCGAGAGATTCTCCAATTCGTTGGGACGCTCGCCGTCGCGGTCTGAATAAATGCCTGACCGCTGGGCGTGCTGCCCGCGGCGATGAGCGGGGTGTTGTTCGGGAAGTTAATTCGAGCGCCGAGGCTGACGCGACCGTCGGCGGCGATCATCAACGCCTGATCAAAGAGGTCGCCGGAGGCCGTCGGGGCGCCGGGGGTGATCCAATAGCGATTGTCCTCGCTCGGAGTCGTGGTGCGACCAAAGGCGGTGAAGGGCAAATCCGGGGCGTCCTTCCAGGCGCCCGACGCGCGGTCGATAACCTTTACGGTCGCGACCTGGTCGCCGTTTTCGTCGGTTCCGCCGAAGATCGGCACCCAACTCAGGTGGGTCGAGGAGGGGGCGACGAAGTTCTCGGCCGGGTAGGCGACGGTGCCGTAGTCGAGCACGCCGTCGACGGCGAGCGCGTGGCAGCTCGGGGCGCTATCACAGGCGTTGCCGATGCCATCGCCGTCGAAATCGAGCTGGTCCTGGTTGGCGGTGTCGACGCAGTTGTCGAGCATATCTGCCACGCCGTCGCGGTCCTGGTCGGGCACGCAAGCCGTCTGGGTTTTGACGGCGATCGCCTCGAGGGGCAACTGGTTGATCGGCAGGCAATGCAGGTCGTCGCGCTCGGCGACGCCCCCACAGGACGCGGCATCGGTGTAATCACAATCGACCACGCAGATCTCGACGCCCGCTTTCGGGCCGAAGTTCATCGCCTGGCAGGAGCTGCCCTGCTGGCAGGCTTCGCCGGCGGAGCAGTCCGTCGTGCAATAATTTTGGTAGCAAAGACCCTCGTCACCGCAATCGGAGTCCGTCGCGCATGACGCGCCGACCACCGTGGGGACCGGCTGCGATTCAGCGTCGTCGTCGGTGGTGTCGTCGGAAATATCGTCATCACTGCCGTCCGCGTCGTCTTCGACCGTGTCGCCCAACGGGGTGTTGTTGGCGTCGGCTCCGCTGTCGGTGATCAACGAGTCGGATTCCTCAAAAGCGTCGAAATCCAGCATACACGCGCTCGAGCCCATGCTTGAAAAAGCAAAAAGGGCCACCATAATCCATGTGCGCCGCGAAGCGCGGGTAGATATTTTGGAGGTCGAGCGCTGACCGGAATCGGTGGATTCGGTGGATGGTGTGCGAGAAACGGTGGTCTCGGATTTCATAAGACGCTTTGGACTGAAGTATTGAGGTGATTTTTGCGGTGCATTCTGCGTTTCATCTTAACACGATGTCCAAAGCACTTACAATAAGGTTGGCCTACAAAAATGGAAGTGTTTTGGGGGCTAAACGCCAACAGAAAAGGGGCGACGCGATGGGGCTTCGGAATCTTATTAAGGGGTTGGATGGTTGGGGTTTATTGGGGCAAAAGTCGAGCGGTGGTGGGCTGTATTTTGAGCAAGAGCCCAACCTCGACGCGGGGCTGACGATTCAGTGGGCGGTCGGCGAAGATGCCGGGCGAGTGGACCTGGCCGATGCGTTGGTGTCCGACGCCATAAGACCTCAAGAGTTGCGGGAGATGGTGCGCTTTTGCGCGCGCAAAAATCTGCCGGTTGGGGTATGGCTGCTAAGCGGCGTGTGGTGCCTGCCGACCGACGTCGACGCGGTGGCCCGCTGGGCGCTCAACCTTAGCGAGTGCGCGGGGCCGGCCCACATCTGGATCGACCCCTTCGCGATGCCCCCGGCGTATCGCCGCCGGCTCGACGCCCATCTTCGCCGGGCCGGGGCGCGTCTGGGCGACCCGACCGCCTAATCCAAAGAAGTTCGGGCGCACACTTCATGGGAAAAAATCTGTTTTCACCACCTCCAAATCTCCTAATTTTATTCATCCAGGATGATTATGAATGTTGAAATACTCGCCAGTTCGATCAGTGACAACTTCTTCTACCTCTTGCACGACTCACAGGGACGGGCGGTGTTGGTGGACCCGGTCGATGGGGCGCAGGCGGTGGAGTTTCTGCGGCGCGAGGGGCTGGAGTTAGAGGCGGTGGTCAATACACATTTTCATCACGACCATATCGGCGGCAATGACGCGGTCTTTGCGGCGTTCCCGCAGGCGTCGCTGCTCGCCGGGGCGGTGGACACGCCCCAGATCGAGGCGGGCCAATCGCGCGCGGTAGACCGAAAGCTGTACGCCGGCGACGCGGTGGCGGTCGGCGAAGTCGAGGTGCGCGTGTTGGATACGCCCGGGCATACGCCGGGGCATATTAGCTTGCTCGGCGAGCGCCATCTGTTAAGCGGAGACACCCTCTTTGCCGGGGGCGTCGGAAATTGCAGCTTTGGCGGGGACCCCGGGGTCCTCTACGCGACCTTTCGCGACGTAATCAGCGCGCTGAGCGATTCGGTGATCTTCTATCCGGGCCACGACTACGCGCTGCGAAATCTGGAGTTTATCCTCTCCTTGGAGCCCGACAACGCGCCGGCGCAGGAGCTACTCAAGGCCGAGCGCGAAGTCGTCGAGGCGGCCAAGGCTGATCGGGTCGCCAAAAAGGACCGGATTTTGCGCCGCCGAACCCTCGGCGACGAGCGGGCGTATAATCCGTTTCTACGGGTCGACGACCCCGCGCTCGTGGAGGGGCTTAAGACCTCGCATGGCGATATTTTTTCCCAGGAAATGCAAAAGTCCGAGGCGCCGGCCGAGGCAGCGTTTCGCACCCTTCGCAGGCTGCGCAATGACTGGTAAAAGGCTTGGGCGCGTGGCGGTATTTTTCGTTTAAGGTTTAGGACTTATGAGTGCATCTTCGGTCAAAATTCTGATTCTCGTGGCTGCGTTGGGGGCCTTCGCGGCCATGATCGCGGGGCCCTGGGCCATCGCCGACAAGCCGGGTGTGATGGAGGCGGTGGTGCGCCTGGACGGCGAGTGGGTGGACCGCCCGGCGCCGGACTTCGAGCTGCTCGACGTCGACAGCGGCCAGGCCGCCAGCCTGTCGAGCTATCGCGGCAAGGTGGTCTTCTTGAACTTCTGGGCCAGCTATTGCGTGCCGTGCCGCAAAGAGATGCCGAGCATGGAGGAGTTGGTGCGCCAATACCGCAACCGCGGGCTGGTCATGGTCGCGGTGAGCCTGGACGTCGAGCAGCAAGATATCGGCAAATTCATGGACGAGTTTTTGCCCAATCAACAGAGCCAGATGACCGTGTTATGGGACCCGAATAGTCAGAGCTCGGCGGCCATGGGCACCGAGTTGATTCCCGAGACCTATATCATCGACCGCGACGGCCAGATCGTCGCGCGATTTGTGAGTGATTATGACTGGACTCGCCCCGAAGTGAAGCAGTTGATCGAGGCGTTGCTCTGAGGAAGGAGCTTGAAGGGCCGGCGTCGCGCCGGCCCGAGGCTAGCTCTGCGGCTGCGACGGCGCCGGGTTATGGCGCCCCGAAGTCAGCAGGCCGAAGGCGTTGGCCAAATACATCCCCAGAAGCCCCAGCGCGGTCAAATACCAGAAGCTCAGATACCCCAGGTGGCGCTCCGAGGTCATATAGGGCTGCGTGACGTATTCCAGGCTCGCCACCGGATAGGGATACTCACTATGCTCGGGGCCGAGCACCAGGATGGTCGGCGTGGTCGGGGTCTCGACGCTCAACGCCTGCGCGATGCCGGTGATATCGTAGGACTCCCACTCGACGACATCCCCCTGCGCAGAGGTCTTCAGCGCAAGCTCGCCGCGCGTCAATTCGGCGCGGGTGCCCTCGTCTGCGATGACGCGCTGGGGCTGATAAACAAGCCCGTTATAGGACTTGAGCTCGGTGTCCAGGGGTTCGGCGGCGAGCTCCTGGGCGCTGTTTCGGTGCACCCACCCACGATTGACGATCAGCCCGCCCGGGCCTTCTGCAAAACGCAGCACGCCGCCGACCCAATAGCCGGGCTTTCCGCCGTCGTGGGTGCGATGTTTAAATAAAAAAACGTAATCTGGATCGAGGGAGCCGCGGACCTCGATGGGGCTGTAGGAGCGGGCCTTTTGCTGGAATTCGGCCAGGCTCTTGACCTGAATGCGCGCGTCGGTGAGGTGCGCGGCGCGCTCGGCTTCGATCGCGAGCTTCTCGAAATACCGAAGGGTCTGCCAGGTGCCCAGGGCGAGCAGCAGCGCGAGGCCCACGATGGTGCCCAGCGTGGGCCAGAATCGGGGCTTAAATTGCAGGCGTTTGCGCTGGCTCATGAGGATAAGATGATGCGGGTGACGACGGTCAATAAGATCAGAAACGCGACGATGCCCAGGAAGATGAGCCCGAGCTGGCGGTTGCGTTTCTTCATGTCCTCGGAGGGCGCGAACTCCTCGACTGAGGATGCGGCGCCTGATTCTTCGGGCTGGTTCGGTGCGGTTGATTCTTGGCTCATAAACAACCCAGAGGCGGCCTGTCCCGAGGGTGGGCGCAGGCGACAAAAGTTAGAGGTTAGGGCGAAATCTGCGCGGCGCTTGCGGTCTCTACGGCCGGGGCATTGTCGCCAGCTTTCTCGACCGGCGTGTCGACCGTCTTCACTTTGAAGAAGGTATAAGACAGCGTGATATTGGTGATATGCTTGGGGATATCCGGGTCGAACCAGAAATACAGCGGCATATCCATCGACTCACTGGGGGCAAGTGTTTGCTCGGTGAAGCAGAAACACTCGATTTTCTTGAAATATTGAGCGGCCTCGGGCGGCACGATATCGTAGACGCCTTTGCCGACGATGGTGTCGGCGTAGCTCAAATTCTTGGAGTAGAATTTGGTCAGGCGTTTCTCGCCTGGGTGAACCGTCGCGGTATACTCGGTCGGGACGAACTCCCAGGGCAGCTCGCTATTGACGGTGGCCGAGAAGCGAATCTTGAGCTCGCGCGACTCGTCCACGGTGACGTTGGTGTATTCTGACACCGTGCCGTTCTGCGACGAGGAGCCGCCCGGATCGATCTTGGCGCAGATGATGCGGTAGAGCGGGATGGAGCCCCAGGCGAGCGCGAACGACGCGGCCAGGGTGATGCCAACGAACTTCAGAAGCTTTGTGTGATCGGTGGCGACGTGGGTGCCGTCGGCGTAGGGAAGCACGCCGTTTGTGGTCTTGCCGGTCAGGTCAAGCTTCTCAGCAGCCTGTTGGTCTTTCTGGTCATCTGTCATCGCGAACTCCGAAGGAATGAAAGGAGCAGCACGCAACAAATTAAAAAGTGTGCGCTCGTCGGTGCGGTCAATATGCGAGGCGTCAGCAAAGTTCGACGCGATTAGGGGGTACCCACGTTCGTCGGCAAATTCAAGCCCGAAGACTCCGGGTTGGGGGTATATCCCAGGAATATGACCGACTCCCGATTCATCTGGTCGGCGATATGGCGCGTCTGGGTGAAGTGCTTGGTGTAGAGGCTGTCGGCCGACATCGCCCCAAAGAGCAGGCCAAGATACACGATGGAATAGGCGAAGGTGCGCTTGGCCCAGCGGTCGGTGTCGTCGAAAGCGCAACGCACACAGCAATAGGCGAAGCCCGCGCCAAGCAGGACCGAGGCGACCAGGTAGATGATGCCCATCATGCCGACGACCGCCAGCAGGGTCGTCATGCCGATAAGCACCAGCGTGTACAAAAGCATCTGCAGCTTCGTGGTGTGCTCGCCGCGCACCACTGGCATCATCGGGATATTGGCCTTGTCGTAGTCGATGTCTTTGTACAGCGCGAGCGCCCAGAAATGCGGCGGCGTCCACAGGAATACGATGGCGAAGATGATCCAGGCGGTCCAGCTCAGGCTGCCGGTGACCGCGGTCCACCCGATCAGGGCGGGGAACGCGCCGGCGCCGCCGCCGATGACGATATTATGCGGCGTACTGCGCTTGAGCCACATCGTATAGATGACCGAATAGTAGATATGCCCCAGAAAGCCCATTAGCGCCGCCAGAGGATTCACCAGCACGGCGAGGACTGCGACGCCCGACAGGCCGAGCAGGGCGGCGAAGATCGTCGCGCTTCGCGCCGACACGCGTCCCTGCGGGATCGGGCGATTCTTGGTGCGCCGCATCATCGGGTCGATATCGCGGTCCCACACCATATTGCAGACATTCGCGCTCGCGCAGACCAGGATGCTGCCGATGATGGTCCACAAGAAGAGCCACCCGTCGGGCATGCCGCGCGCGGCGACCAGCATCGTGCAGGACGCGGTGATCACCAGCAGGCGCAAGATGCCCGGTTTCATCAAGTGATAATAATCACTGATGCGTTGTCGGGTTGAATTCGAAGGCGAAGGTTCGGCGGCGGGAGTGCCCATTTCAGGGGTCTCGGGTGCTGGAGGCGCTTGGCGTTCGGGTCCCAAAGACAGGGAGCAAGCGGGTGAATTCGGCAGGGCGTCGAGGCAAAAGCAGTCGGGTATAAGATACGCAAAAGGCCGGCTCTGCGTGCAGAGCCGGCCTGATGCTAATCTAAGATGCTCAGCCCGGTCCCCACGGGAACATGCCGATGGTCAGGAAGGTCGCGAAGACAAACGGGGCCGCGGCGATCAAGACAATCAGCGGGCGCTCGCTGATAAGATGCATATAATACCAGGCGACCAGGAAGGTCTTGATGACCGCCAGGCCAATCAGCGACACGACCTGAAAGGTGCGTGGCTCCATGATGCCCATGAACCCGGGGAACGAACCCAGACCGATGAGCTCGGGCTCGGGCACGATGACCTCGAGCAGCGTCAGGACCAAGAGCGCAACCCATACCCACATATAGTCGGATTTGAGCCAGGAGATGCCGAGCCAATTCTTTTGTTCAACTTCTTCGAGTGTTTGCATCGTATCTTCTATCTAGCGTTTCGGGCGATTGAGCGCTTATTGGGTGCTGCGCGCGGCACAATCGCCAGATTAGTTTGAATTTCAGCGCGTCCACCGGACGCGAAGGACGTCGCTCATCGGGCGGCGAGGCGGCCGGTCAGATGAGATAAACAAAGGTGAAGACCAGAATCCAGACCAGGTCGACGAAGTGCCAATAAAGGCCCGCCAGCTCGATCAAGGAGGAGTTCTCCTGGGTAATCTTTCCGCGGCGAAGCCCCAGATAGATGATGATATTATACATCACGCCGATGGCAACGTGAGCGCCGTGGAAGCCGGTGAGGCTCAGGAAGGTGCCCGCGAAGTTCAGGTTATAATCAACCGCGCCGCCGCCGACCAGGTAGGGCCATTTCTCAAGGATGAGGTGGGTCCACTCGAAGCCCTGGATGCCCAGGAAGATCAAGCCGCCGACGATGGTCACGACCATCCATTTGCGCGCGCGCTCCAGGTCGCCCCGAATGGTCTCGGAGAGCACGTGGACCATCGAGACGCTACTGCAAATGAGCACGAAGGTATTAAAGGCGGTGAGCTGGATGCCGGTGACACCGAAGGTCTCAAACGGGTTGGGCCAGTTGCTGTCGGGGGTCCAGCGCAGTCGCGCGTAACCTGCCAGGAACCCTGCGAAGGTCATGGCGTCCATGAGCAAAAAGGTCCACAGTCCAATCTTTCCGTTTGTAATTCCGAGAGACTCGCCGCTGACGTCGACGTCGCTAACAGACTCTGCGACTTGTTGCGTTGCCATATTCAAAAACCTGTGTTCGTCTTTGCCTGCGCCCTAAAAATTGCGTCAGGCTATTATAAACAATTCGATTGGGTCGACATCCCGCGCGCCGTTGGTTGAAGCGCGCGGGAGACAATAATTACTCAGCGGGAAGCGGTTCAGTGAGTTGGTCTGCGTCGCGCTTGGGGCCGCCCGTGTTGTGGCCGTGGCTGCGGTCAATGGGGGTCCAGACCGGCGCCTCGGGGAAGTTATGGTGCTGGGGCGGCGAGGTGGTGTACCACTCCAGGTTGGTGCCATCTTTCCAGGGGTTGCGGCCCACGACTTTGCCGTATTTCAGGCTCCAAAGCATATTGAAGAGCCAGACGAACTGAATCGCGACCAGGGCGAACGCGCCGATGCTCGAGATGAAGTTGAGGGCCTCGAACTGCGGGTCATAGTCGAAATAGCGACGCGGCATTCCCTTCATGCCGAGGTAGTGCATGCCGAAGAAGGTCACGTTGATGAAGATCGCGGTGCCCCAGAAGTGAACTTTGCCCAGGGTCTCGTGGTAGGTTTTGCCGGTAAGCTTCGGGAACCAATAGTACAGACCCGCGAAGATCGTCATGACCGAGCCAGCCACCAGGACGTAGTGGATGTGGGCGACGATATAATAGGTGTCATGCAGCTGGATATCGATCGGCACGGCGGCGATGACGACGCCGGAGAGGCCGCCGAGGGTGAACATCGACAGGAAGCCAAGACCAAAGAGCATCGGGGTGTCAAATTTAAGGCTGCCGTTCCAAATCGTGGCCAGCCAACTGAAGATCTTGATGCCGGTGGGCACCGCGATAATCATCGACAGGAACATGAAGCCGACGCGCACGCGCAGGGCGATGCCCGTGGTGAACATATGATGTGCCCACACCAGGAAGCCGAGCACGGAGATGGCGACCAGCGACCAGGTCATCACGGAGTAGCCGAAGATGGGCTTGCGCGAGAAGGTCGGAAGCACTTCGGAGATGATGCCGAAGCCGGGCAGAATCATGATATAAACAGCGGGGTGCGAATAGAACCAGAACAGATGCTGGTACAGAATCGGGTCTCCGCCCTGAGCCGGGCTAAAGAAGTGGAACGCGCCCGGGAAGGTACGCTCAAGCTGCAGCATGATGAGCG
Organism: Bradymonas sediminis; assembly: GCF_003258315.1. Classification (GTDB taxonomy): domain Bacteria; phylum Myxococcota_A; class Bradymonadia; order Bradymonadales; family Bradymonadaceae; genus Bradymonas; species Bradymonas sediminis. The sequence goes on along the minus strand of NZ_CP030032.1, from coordinate 3,355,754 downwards.
CGCTGGAGAGCACCGGCGTCGCCGCAAGGATGAGCAGGCTGGTGACGATGATAGCCCAGGTGAAAAGCGAGAGCTGGAAGAACGACATATTCTTGCAACGCATATTGAAGATGGTCGCAAGGAAGTTGACCGCCGCCATCGTCGAGCTCACGCCGGCGAGGATGACGGAGACGTTCCACAGGTCCGCGCCGATCGACGGCGAGAAGGCCGAGGTCGAGATCGGCGGGTACGCAGTCCAACCGAAGCCGGGCGCGTTGAACACATACGAGCTCAACAGCATCATGCCGGAGGCCGGCAGGATCCAGAACGCCACCAGGTTTAGCTTGGGGAACGCCATATCGGGCGCGCCGATCTGAATCGGGATGATGAAGTTACCCAGGCCGGTATAAATCGGGATGACGAAAAAGAAGATCATCAATGAGGCGTGCATGCCGGGCAGGGTGGAGTAGAAATCCGGTCCCATGAAGTCCGGCCCCGCGTGGAGCAGCTCCGCGCGGATGAAGACAGACAGCAGCGCTCCAAGCGCGCCCATAAACAACGCGAAAATTACATACATCACGCCGATGCGTTTTGCGTCCGTGCTGCCGAACCACTCTTTGGCGTAATGGACTGCGGATTTGCGCGACTTTTCAGTCAGCGGCGCGAGATAACCGTATTTGGTTTCAGTAGACATATCGTTCGGCTCTTCGTTTCGTCGAGTACTTCAGAAAATATAACTGCGATAAGACGCAATAATGACTGTTTAGAATGCAGCGCGATTATTTATTGGCTGCTTCACGAATCGTGGTGACTTCAGCGGGCTGTACAGCGTCGCCTTCGTTGCCAAACGACTTGCGAATATAGGTGAGCACACCGGCGACCTGCTTGTCGCTCATGCCCTTACCCATGGCCGGCTGGACGCCGGACCAGTCCTGGGTGTCGAGCCCGTTGTCGAGCGCCTTGACGGCCGCCTCGAGGTCGTTCATCGCGATCTTGTTTCCGGTGAAGCCAGGGGCACTCTCGAGACCTTTTCCGTCCTGTCCGTGGCAGCTCACGCAGGAAGCGTAGACCGTTTGGCCGACCGCCATCAGCTCGTCGTCGGAGACCGGCTCGGCACCACCGGCGGGGAAGGCCGGCAGGCCCAACTCGTCGCGGATTGACGCGACGAACTCAGCGTCCACCGTGCCGCCTTTGTTGCCCCAGCTGGTACGCTCGTGGTTGACGACCGCGGCGAGCTCTTCGTCGTTGAACTTGGCGCCGAAGTTCTGGGTCTTCATCTGACCCAGACCGTAGGTGACGCCCTGGACGACGACTGCTTCGTCGAGGCCGTTGAGGACGATGGAGACGTGCTTCTTCTTGGCGTCTTCGCTGTCTTCGTTGGTCAGCTCGGTGCCGGCCAGCGGCGGGAAGGTGCCCGGGGTACCCTTGCCGTTGTCGCCGTGGCAGGAAACACAGCTCTGACTATAGAGCTGAGCGCCGTCGACTTCGCCTTTGTTGGCGCCGGTCTTCACGTCGTCGACCCACTGCTCGAAGCTCGACTGGGTCATGGCGACCATACGGAAATACATATTCCAGTGGTCTTTACCGCAGGTCTCCGCGCACATGCCGCGGTACTCGGTGCCCGAGTATTGAGTGTAGGGGGAGTCGGTGTCGGGGCGACCGGCCAGGTAGGTCACCTGACGCTCAAGGGTCGAGCCGGCGGCCGGGCTATAGAAGGTGTTCTCGTTCATGCTGAAACGGTCTTTCAGGCCCTGCCACCAACCACTGCGCGTGGTGGGGTAGACCCGCGAGCTCGCCTCTTGGGTGTCGCGACCCGAGTTCGGCAGCTGCTTGAATTTACCGTCCGCGTTGAACCAATAGTAGTTCTTGCGTCCCGGAACGGCGTCGATCTTGACGCCCATCTCGGGGATGAACAGCGCGTGGATGACGTCTTTGGACGTGACTTCCAGCGTGATGTTGGTGTTCGCCGGGATGATGAGGTCCGGGCTGACGATGCCGCCTTGCTCCGGATATTTGAAGTCCCATGCCCATTGGCGAGCGACCGCTTCAACCGTCATCGACTTCTCGGGCAGAACCTCGGTGTCGTACATGACGCTGATGGTGGTGAAGCCCAGATAGATCTGCAGGACGATAACCGCCAGGGTCCATCCCAACTCCAACTTCATATTGCCGTGGTTCTGGTACGGCTGCTCGTCGTCGTTGCGACGACGGAATTTGAGAATGGAGAAGATGAGGAGACCCTCAACGATCACCATAATCAGCAGGCACGCCATGAACACATCGCGATACAGCTCGTTGATCAAACGGCCACTACCGGAGTGGATACCGATATACTCGCCGGAGCCGGGGATCGCGAGCGCGGTCATCGGCACGAGAATCGCCGTCAGAACAACAAGCGCGGGGATTAGAAGCTTAAAAGGGCGTTTCGAGTTGGTATGGATGCTCATTATATTCTTCTATTTAGACATGGTAATGCGGCTAATAACCTCGTCAAAACGCGAGGTGGGGCCGCGGTGTCGATATGCGTTATTTAACAAAATAAAAATGCCATGATCTGCGTCATGACCGTGCGGAATATGCGCAAAAAAGTCAACCCCGAACCAGATAATTAGCCTGAATCGAGGTTGTTTATGCTTCCGCTATGACATTCGGCAAAATTTAAAAGACGCTAATGCAAATTATGCACGAACTATAGGGGGCTCCGATCGGGTGGTTTCGCAATTTTTATCAGCGCTTACGCTCAACACGCTGGCTCCCGAGAGAAGCCAGCGTGTTGATATTAGATTATTCGGTCTCGGCTTCGGGAGCCGCCTCGCCTTCGGGGGCGACTTCGCCTTGCGTGGTGACCGCTTCGGGGTCAACCTTGGGGGCGGCGACCTTGATCTCGACGTCGCCGTCGAAGGATGCGACGTAGGCCTGCAGGTTGCTCCACTCGGCTTTGCTCAGCGTGGCCGCCGAGCTCATGCCGGCGAGCGTTGCGTGGGCGCCGGCGTAGGAACGTCGGGCGAAGTCCGCGGTGGTTCCACCTGCGGCCGCCGGGCTGAGCCGGTCGGTGGTCAGGTAGAAGTAGGGCGGTTGTGCGCCGAGCGGGCCGGTGGCGGCACCCGAGCCCGAGTTACCGTGGCAGCTTGCGCAGCTCTGCATGAAGGTGAGGGCGCCCGACTTGGCGTCCGCGCCGGCCTGCAATTCGACCGCTCCGTATTGAGCGTGGCGCACCGCGCGCTGCTCGGCCTGGTCTTTGATCAGCGCGCGCATGGCGACGTCGATCGAGATGGGCTCCGGGGCTTCCGGGGCGCTCAAGCTACGACACGCGGCGACGATCTGCGCCTCGGTCGCGTCGACCTTGACGCTGTCGGGGACCCAGTTCAGCACGTATTGGGTCAGGGCCCAGCGCTCGTCCTCACCGAGGTTCGCGTAGGATGCCATCGAGGTGCCTGGCACGCCGTTGGTGATCGCGTCGAAGACACTCAGGGCGTTGACCGGTTGATTGGTCCACTCTTTGGGGTCTTCGGTAGTGAAGTTACGCGCCGGGGGCATCAGGCTCGAGCCGACCGGGTTGTCCGACTTGCCGTTCTGGCCGTGGCAGCTGGCGCAGTTGGCGTTGAAGATCTCTTTGCCAGTGGCGAGTTGCTCGTCGCCCTGGGGCGTGACCTTCTCGTTGAGCGAGGACTTGATGTCCTCGTCGCAAACGCCGTTGATGGCGCGATCTTTTGCCTTCGCAATGATCTCTTCCGGGTCAATCCGGCCCGCGGTCGGCGAGAGGCTGCGGATATAGTGAACCATATCCCAGCGGGACTGGTACTGCAGGAAGTTGAAGGTCGGGTGGGTGGGCACTTTGCCGCCCAGGCGTTCTTCAGCAGCGGCGACGTCGGCGCCGACCAGGGCGTCCTCGAGACCGAAGGTGATCACGTTATAGGCCTGAATCGGGCCCTTCGCGATATTATATTCACCCTTGGTGAAGTCGGCTGTGTTGAAGGTGCGGCCGTCGGCTCCCGCGAGCTGGATATTGGCCATGCCTTCGCCAGTCTTACCGTGACAGACGCTGCAGTTTTGCTGGAAGAGCTCCGCGCCGCGCTCGACGCGCTGCGGGGTCGACACCAGCATATTGTCCATCTCGGTGGAGCCGATTCCCTGAGCGCTGACAAACGGTGCCAACACGCAGACCGAGCCCACGGCGAGCGAAACTTTTAGAACTTTAGCAAGTATTTGGTCTTTCATGATATTTACTTTAACCAGGGCGCGTGCCAACGCAGCTTCGGATTCAATATGTGTGAGAGGTGCCTGTGCGAGCGCACCATTTCAAGTTCGTATCAGGCCTGAGTCTGGGCTTTCGGCTCGGGAAGCTCGCCGTGCATATGGTGCTCAAGCGACTCGCCCAAAAACGGGTCTTTGATGGGGAAGATATTCGCCGAGCCCAGGCTGCGGGCGACGGTGATGATGAATACGCCCACGAAGCCGAGAACGATGAGGACTTCAAGCCACGGCACATCGATGTGGATGTGATGGTCGACCGGGACGAAGGCGACCCACCACCAGATTTCGAAGGGCAGCATGAACATCAGCAGGTAGCTGATATAGCGCAGGGCGTTGAAACGATTCTTCTTATTCTCCTGCGGCAGCAGGGTGAAGAAGGGGATGATGAACTTGCCCGCGAACAGAATGATGAACCAGGTCCAGCCTGCGCCGCTATCCTGGATGCGGTGGACGAACCAGCCGGCTTCCTCAGGAATGTTGGCGTACCAGATAAGCAGGAACTGGCTGAAGGCGATATAGGCGTAGAAGACGCTGAACGCGAAGAGCCATTGGCCCACCAGCAGCACCTGACGGCTGTGGACGAAGTCGCCGAAATAGTCGTTCTCTTTGAAGTGCAGCAGAAGGATGGCCATCAGCGCCAGTCCAGCCTGGAAGAGCACAGCGAACGCGTACACCTGGTACATCGTACTGAACCAGTGCGGCTCAAGCGACATCAACCAGAACCAGGTCATGAAGGAGAAGCCGAGCACGAACACGACCAGGAAGGCCACGCTGAGCTTTTTATTGGCGTCGGTCAGCGACGGGTCGCCGGTCTCATCCTGTTTCACCGAGTTGCGCCGCATTGCCCAGACCACCGCGATCCACGCCACGAAGGACGCCACGGTGGTGAAGGCCATATTGCCGAAGGTGAGGAATCCGCTCTTCTTGGCGATGATGGCGTCGTTCGCGGCGCTCTCATGCAACCAGATAAAGAGGGTATCGGCGCCGGCCAGGGCGATGATGCCGAAGACGGCGGCCGGGATCAGGTAGGACCCCATGGCTTCCGGGATGCGGCGAATGGAGACGCCCCAACCCGCGCCGCTCAAGTATTGCGTCGCGTTGAAGAACGGTCCGCACAGCGCCAGGCTCAGCGTCGCCCACCAACCGATGAGGTAGCCATTCCACGCGCGGTGCTCCATGCCTCCGAAGAGTCCACCTAGAAACGCGGCGAACCCGACGAGAGCCAGCACTCCGCCGAGAGTGTAGATGCCTTTGCTGGGCTCGAACTTCTTTGGCATCGGGTATTTTTGGTTGGTATCTTTTGCAGCCATGGCTTTCGCCTCGCTCACTCAATCAGATTGGGTAGCGCCCCATCACATCGGGGCGCATCTTGTCTTTCAGATATTATATCTGCAAAGCACACACTATTTAGACGACTCGGGCGGTGTTTTCACAAAAACGACCGGGTCGTATTCTTATTTGTCTTTGACGACCAATTGGCGGTCTTGAGGCGCCGGGTTGGTCGCACGCTGCAGGGCGCGAACATAGTTGATGACCGCCCAGCGTTCCTCGGGATGAAGTTGGCTTTTGTAGCCCCACATCCGTGCCTGCCCGTGGGTGATGATATGGTATAGATGACCATCACTGAAATCGCGGGCGCGCGAGGTCAACAGGCTCGGCGGGTTCGGGTATTTGTTCTCCCCGACCACATAGCCTTCGCCGGAGCCATCGTTGCCGTGGCAGACGACGCAGGTCGTCTCGTAGGCGAGCTTGCCGTACTCCAGGGTCTCCGCGGTGATCGGCACCGGGTTGATGAGCTCGGCGCTGGCGCCCTCGATATCGTCCCCGTAGGTGAAGTGACGATAGGAGTTGGTGACCGTGGCCGGCGGCGGGGTGCGCATCGAAGCGGGGCCGCCTTTGAAATTCGGCTGTGCTTGCTGCTCCTTATAAGCAGGAGAGTCGTGCATGCCCTGGGCGGGGTTAATCTCACCCCAGGTCTTGTCTTCGCCGGCGGGAATGCCGACCTCGAAGCATGCGCTTAGCAGCAGGCAGGCCGACAGAACGACCGACGCGCGAATAGAGATAGATTTTATATTAAAATGGCGCATGATTTAGGCGTCCTTCGCGACTTTTCGAACTTCCAGGGGATTCATTTTCTCGAGGAATTCAATGGCCTCGTTGAGCTCAAAATTCTCATCATCGGCCGAGATCCACAGCGCAAACAAATCGTCGGTGATACGCGGGTCGATGATAACCGGCTTCTTAAAGCAACCGGCGGCTTTAAACATCACGCCGACCGTGGAGGTACCGGCGAGGAGCACCGACAGCTCAAACATAACGGGTACGAATGAGGGCCAGGGCGCGAACGCCTTACCGCCGATGATAAGCGGCCAGTCGTAGGTCATCATGCCGAACTGCATCGCGGTCGCCAGGCAGAAGCCCGTGAGCGCGGCGGCGGTGGTGACCCAGGGGATCCAAGAGCGACCCAGACCCATCGCATCATCCATTCCGTGGATGGGGAAGGGCGAGAAGGCGTCGAAGGCCTCGTATTTGGAGTCGCGCGTGAGTTCCGCGGCGGCCATCAGATGCTTGGGGTGGTCAAAAAGTGCGGCCACACCCTGGACGCGGTCTGCGGAGACGTCGTCTCCCGAAACCACCGTCGCGGCGACCGCGACCGGCTCTTCCTCGACAGCTTCCTCTTCAGCAGCGACTTCCTCTTCAGCAGTTTTCTCTTCAGCAGCGTCCTCGTCAGAGGCTGCTTCCTCGGAGCTCTCCTCTTCGTTGGCGGTCTCCTCTTTGGCGTCCTTTTTTTCGGACTCAATCGTTCCGTCGGCGCCGGGAATTTGCTCAGACTCCTCTTCGGGGGTCTGATTCTCTTCCTCGTTGACAGCTTTGTCTTTTTTCTTATCAACCACGGGCGACCTCCTTCTTCTGATTGCGACCGATCTCGACAGCTTCGTCATGGTTCATGACGGTCTTAACCTCAAAGATCGTGATGGTCGGCAGAACTCGACAGAACAGCAAAAACAGGACCAGGAACATACCGAACGAGCCGTAGAGCAGCATGAAGTCGACCGGTTTGAAGTCGTAGATGCCCCAGGACGACGGCAGGTAATCGCGGTGCAGCGAGACGACGAAGATGACGTAGCGCTCGAACCACATACCGATGTTAACGCAGATGGACAGCACGAAGATAAGCGGGATGTTGCGGCGCGCTTTCTTGAACCACAGGACCTGCGGGAGCAGGCAGTTGTTGCCGTACATCAGCACGGAGGCCCACCAATACGGACCGAACATGCGGTTGGCGAAGTGGAAGCGCTCGCCGGTGGTGCCGGAATAATAAGCGATGAAGAACTCGGTCGCGTAAGCGATACCGACGACCATACTGGTGAGCAGCAGAATCTTGGCGCACAGCTCAATATGGTTGATGGTGATATAGTCTTTGAGGTTGAACACCGCTCGCAGGACAATCGAGAGCGTGAGCACCATACCGAAGCCGGAGAAGATAGCGCCGGCGACGAAGTAGGGCGGGAAAATCGTGGTATGCCAGCCGGGGATAACCGAGACGGCGAAGTCAAAAGAAACGATGGTATGAACCGACAGGACCAACGGGGTCGCGATACCGGCGAGCATCAGATAAGCCATCTCGTAGTGACGCCAGGCGCGGTTGCCGCCGGTCCAACCGATGGACAGGGCACCGTAGATCTTCTTGCGAAGCGGGTGCTTGGCGCGGTCACGAATGGTCGCGAGGTCGGGGACCAGGCCGGTGTACCAGAAGACCACCGAGATGGTCGCGTAGGTCGACACCGCGAACACGTCCCACAGAAGCGGGGAGTTGAAGTTAACCCACAGCGGGCCGCGGCCGTTGGGCAGCGGGAAGAGCCAGTAGGCGAACCAGGGGCGGCCGGTATGCATCAGCGGGAAGATACCTGCTGTCATAACGGCAAAAATGGTCATCGCCTCCGCGGAGCGGTTAATGGCGGTTCGCCAGCCCTGGTTGAACAGGAAGAGAATCGCCGAAATCAGCGTCCCTGCATGTCCAATACCAATCCAGAAGACGAAGGTGACGATGAAGACACCCCAGCCGACCGGGCTATTAAGACCGACAACACCCATACCCACCGAGGTGGTCGCCGCCAGACCTGCCAAGAAGACCAGCAGGAGCAGGAAGGATGGAATGAAGATCAACCACCACAATTTGGTCGGGAACCGCTCGAGGTGCCCGGCGATATCGTTGGTGACGTCGGCATAAGATTTATTTCCGACCACCAGGGGTTCACGCGTCGCCTTGGCGCCCCCAAAAGGCCCTGCGCCTTCGTGGTAGTTTGGAAAGCCTGTGAGATCACTATTTTTCATGCTTGGACTCTTTCAAGCGAGAGGATGCTGCAAAAATTTAGGTGCAAATAATATCGGTGCTGCATGCTTAGAGAAGCGTTGCCACGCAAGCCCCGCGGGGCTTGCGTGGGCGCTCGCTCAACTCTCGGCGTTATCGGTATTCCAGATGCTCGACATATAAACGATGGACGGGCGTACGCCGATCTCTTCGAGGACGGTGAGCGCGCGCGGTGAGTTATGGTCGACCGCGACCGCTGCACCCTCGTCGAGGAGGTTACCAAAGTGAATGGCGTCGGCCGGGCATGCCTGCTGGCAGGCGGTCATGACGTCTCCGTCGCGAATCTGGTCTCGGCCTTCCTTCTTGACCTGCCAGGTCGCCTTGCGCAGGCGGTGCACGCAGAAGGTACACTTCTCCATGACGCCGCGGCTTCGCACGATGACCTCTGGGTTGTGCGCCATCGGCAGCGGGTCGACCGCGTTCATGCGTGCGTGCTCGACCATCTCGGGGAAGACCTTGGCCAGGAACGTATCGGCGCGGTCTTCCTGGAAGTTATACCAGTTGAAGCGACGCACTTTGTACGGGCAGTTATTCGCGCAATAACGCGTGCCGACGCAGCGGTTATAGGCCATCTGGTTGAGGCCGTCGGAGCTATGGTTGGTCGCGCCGACCGGGCAGACCGTCTCGCACGGAGCATTTTCGCAATGCTGGCAGAGCATCGGCTGCATGAAGACGCGCGGGTTATCCATATACTCGGCCAGCGCCACGGTGGTGTCGCCCGCGTACATCGGATCGCTGAAGACTTTGGAGCGCTTCTCGCGGAAGCCCTCGTCGTTCTCCGGCAGGCGGTAATAGCGGTCAATGCGCATCCAGTGCATCTCACGGCCTTCGTAGACGCCCTGGCGCCCGACGACCGGGATGTTGTTCTCTTCCTGGCACGCGGTGACACAAGCGTTACAGCCGGTGCATTTGGTCATGTCGATGGACATGCCCCATTTAAGCGGTTCGTAGCTGTGACGGTTCCACAGGTCGTAATGCGTGGGGTGCTCGGGCTTTCCGACCGCCGGGTTCTTCTTATACTCGGCGAGGGTGCCGGTCGCGACGATCGGGCGCATCTTGAGGTCGAGGACCTGCGAGCCCTGGGTGATCGCCATTTTCTTGCGCTCACCGGTCTTGGCCAGCGAGGCCTTGATGCCGGAGAGGACCTGGATATTCTCGGAGATATGGCTCAGGGCGAAGCCGTTGATGCCGATATCGTCGCCGACCTGTCCGACGCGCGTGCGGCCGTAGCCCAGCGGGACACCGATGACATCGTCGTGCATGCCGGGCTGCATCAGCGCCGGGACCATGCGGTCGACTTTCTTGCCGTCGACCTCGACGGTCATCTTAAGGACGTCACCGGTCTTCAGGCCCGCCTCTTTGAAGGTCTTGGGGCTGAGCAACACGTAGGAGTCCCACGTGTTCTTGGTGATCGGGTCGGGCAATTCCTGAAGGTGGCCGTCGTTTGCCAACTGACCGTCGCCCAGGCCGACCGTGGCGAAGAGGTGAAGCTCCTTGTCGGCCAGGCCGGTGGATGCTTTCTTCGCTTCGGGCAGGCTGGTGGGAAGGGCGCCGAGGATCGCGCTCATATTGGCGCGAACCGCCAGGGGCTTGTCGCTCTTGGCGATGAAGACGCCCTTGCGCAGCGTGGCTTCCCAGAAGCTGTCGAAGTCGGCGAAGGCGTCGGCCTTCGGGTAGATTTCTTTTTCCCAATGCGAGCGCAGGTAGCGATACCAAGAACCCGGGTCAAAGGTCGGGGCGTTGCCCGGACGGTTGCCGCTGGGCGCCTTTTGCTCCTGGAGGAACGGCTTGAGCGAGGCGACCGCCTCCTGGCCGAACCACACGATCAGGCTCTCCTCGAAGGAGCGCGTGAAATAGAGCGGGCGGATCGCCGGCTGCTGAATCGCGTGGAGTCCGTGGACGGGGTTCGAGTCACCCCAGGATTCCAGGGAGTCGTTGCCGGTCGCAAGATAATGGGCGTGGATCGCGGTCTCATCGACGCGGTCGCTGGTGCTCACGACCATCGGCACTTTGGCGATGGCTTCGGCGATCTTGAGCTCGGGCGGGGCCGAGTACACCGGGTTGGCGCGGTCGATGATAAGAAGGTCGACTTTGCCGGCCTCGATGTCTTTGACCAGCGCGACCAAATCGGTGAATCCACCCATGCTCTGGTAGCTCGGGCGCGTGGGGTCGACGGTCTGACCGACGTTTCCGAGCAGCTCGTTGAGCAGGGTGACGGCGCTCTCAAGGGCGACGCCTTGCTCGGTGCCGCTGCCCATGGTGCCGGCGACGACGAGGCTGCGTCCCTTCGCGGCGCCCAGCTCTTTGGCGGTCTTCTCAAGGACTTCAGCCGGCACACCGGTGATCTTCGCGACGGCTTCCGGCGTGAAGGCCGACAGCTTCGAGGCGACCGCGGAGTTTGCGGCGGGGCCGGAGCTTGCGACTTGCTGGGCAAGCGCCATGGCCACGTAGGGAAGGTCGGTGTAGCGCACGCGGTGACGGTCGTCGGAGTTCGCGCCGGTCAGCGAGAGATAACCCTCGAAGGAGACCAGGCGGTTCATATTTCCGTCAACGTTACGACGCGACGAGAATTGTTTGGTGAACTCGACCGGCGACAGCCACGTTCCCAGGAAGTCACTGCCGAGCGAGACGACGAAGTCGGCCTTGTCGAAGTGATAGTGAGGGATAAGCGCGGTGCCGTAGGCGACCTTGGATGCGGCGCTCAGCGCCTGCGAGGTCAGCGGGTCGTAGGTATAGTGCTTGGCGTTGGGCAGGGCGTCGGCGATCTCTTTGATCAGCGCGTGCTGGGCACTGCCGCTCATCGTGGAGGTCAAGAAACGCACGCCGCCGCCGGACTTAACCTTGGCGACCGATGCTTTTACCGCGTCGTCGAGCTTGCTCCAGGTGAGCTCCTCGTGACGGTCGTTCTTCTGGATCTTGAGCGGGTTGCGCTGGCGGTCCGGATCGTAGAGACGACGGTAGAACGCCTGGCCGCGCGCGTCGGTGGCGCCCATGCTCAGCGGATGATCGGGGTTACCCTCGATCTTAATCGGCCGGCCGGCACGCGTCTCGACGAGCACGCCGTATTGCCCCGCGGTGCCCGTGGCGACCGTGGCGTAATAGTTGCTCGTGCCAATGCGCACCTCTTCGGGACGGTCCACGTACGGGACGATCTTCTCGACGGGGTTGCGACACGCCGAACCAGCGATCGCGGCACTGGCCGCAGCCACTCCCGAGATGCGCATGAATTCGCGGCGCGACACGTGGAATTGCTCTGACCCATCCGAGAAGCTGACGTCCACGCCACCGTCATCGGTGCTGCGGAACGTGACTTCGGCGCCGGGGCGCGGGTCGGTTGGGTTCGGGAGACCAGGAACTGTGGGTTTTTCACTCATGGCGACATCTTATATATTGGCTTGCGCATTGAAGTAGGTCGGTCCTCTATCTTGAGCGACCGACCCGTCTTGTGAGGCCGTCTCACACGGCTCCACCGGCACTATATCGAAATCAATAGTGACAGGTCGTGCAGTCGATGGGCGCGTTATTCTCGGGCTGGCGATGACAATCGACACACCAGCCCATGTTGAACTCGTTCTGCGTTGAGACAACGTCCATTGTGTTGACCTGTCCGTGGCACTCGGCACAGTCCAGTCCCGCCATAATGTGGGGCTGGTGGCTGAATACGACCAAGTCGGGCATGTCGTGGACCTTGACCCATTCGATGGGCTCGCCGGTCTCCCACGCCTTTTTGATCTTTTTGATATCCTCTTTGCCTTCCGGGGTGTTGCCCGGGACCTGGCTATGGCAATTCATGCATGTATTGACGCTGGGCACCGAAGAATGGCGCCCCTCGCCGGGACTTACATGGCAATATTTGCAGGGGATTTCGTTTACGCCGGCATGCAGTTCATGGCTGAACGCGATGGGCTGCTCGGGCGCGTATCCTTCGCGTGGATCTGTACACGCAGAGAGGCCGATGAGCAGGGCGAGGACGATAAGTCCGAAAATCGAGAGAGAACGGGTCTTCATGGGAACATACATGGTGACTCCAGGTGACGGCATTTATTATGCCACCAGTAGTGGCCGTAGGGGCCGTCTAAAAACCGGCCTGTCTATCCCATCACCGGAATAGCTTGTCAATAAAAGACGTTGCAGACGCTAGATGCATCGATTGCGTCCGATAATTATTAATTTCAATGGTGTTTTTACTTCAGGGGTGCGCCACTTGAAATGCGACCTGCTGATTTAAAAACGGTGCATTGCGCCGCGTTATAAGGCGACGTGTTATGGTGCAACTGAATCACGATTCAATTGCGCCATTTGGCAAGGTCACGGACTACCAAATTCAAAATAGTTTGGCCAGTGGGAATATACCCTTCGCTGGGTAAAATTCGAAGTTGAATCTATACTTTTTTGGCGCAATTCGGGCTTTCTCGCCGCTGGGGTCGTGGCGGCGCGTTTTTGCGATTTCTGGCGGTGGTCGAACGCGATGCTCAATGATATAGCCAGCCACTGTGAAGCCTGTTAAATAGTCGCATCTTTTTTGATTGCGACGTCCCAGGATAATTCGATCCACCTCCCTTTGCCCCCGTCATTAATATGCATAAGCCAGACCACGATTATCGCGAATTCGGTTTTGGAACGCGTGCGATCCACGCCGGCCAAGAGCCCGATCCCACCACCGGCGCCGTGATGACGCCGATCTATCAGACCTCGACCTACGTGCAGACCAGCCCGGGCGAGCACACCGGCTTTGAGTATAGCCGCACGCATAACCCGACGCGCTACGCGCTTCAGGACTGTGTGGCGAGCCTGGAGAAGGGCAAGCACGGGATCGCCTTCGGCTCCGGATGCGCCGCGACCACCACGATCCTGCACCTTCTTAAGAGCGGCGATCACGTCGTCTCGAGCGACGACGTCTACGGCGGCACCTACCGCCTGTTTACCCGCGTCTTCGAGCAGATGGACGTTAGTTTCGATTTCGTCGATATGACCGATCTCGAAGCTTTTGAGGCATCGCTGACCGACAAGACCAAGATGGTGTGGATCGAGTCGCCGACCAATCCGCTGCTTAAAATCTGCGATATCAGCGCCATCTGCGAGATCGCCCACGCCCGCAATATTCCGGTCGTGGTCGACAACACCTTCATGAGCCCGTATTTCCAGAAACCGCTGGAACTCGGCGCCGATATGGTCATCCACTCGATGTCCAAATATATCAACGGCCACTCCGACGTCGTCGCCGGCATGGTCGTCTGCAACGACGACACGCTCGCCGAGCAGCTCTACTTTTTGCAGAACTCCATGGGCGGCATCCTCGGGCCGATGGACTCCTGGCTGATTTTGCGCGGCATCAAGACCCTGCATATCCGCATGCGCCAGCACCAGGAGAACGCCGAGCGCATCGCCGATTATCTGGTCGCGCACCCGGCGGTCGAGAAGGTCATTTACCCCGGCCTCGAGTCGCACCCGCAATATGACATCGCCCAGAAACAGATGACCGGCGGCGGCGGCATGATCACCTTCGTCATGAAGGGCGGCCTTGAGCCCGCGCGCAAGATGCTCGAGTCGGTCAAGATCTTCGCCCTGGCCGAAAGCCTCGGCGGCGTCGAGAGCCTCATTGAGCACCCGGCCATCATGACCCACGCCTCGATCCCCCCGGAGATCCGTGCCGAACTCGGCATCAGCGACGGCATGATCCGCCTGTCGGTGGGCATCGAGGACGGCGACGACCTGATCGCCGACCTTGAGCAGGCGCTGAAGGCGTAAGTCTTCGGTCGCTTTAGGCGTGAAAACGCCCCGCAGGCTTTGTGGCCTGCGGGGCGTTTTATGTTTTTGGCGCATCTATGAGTGAGAGTGGACCGCGTCTCGGGCAACAGAACAGTCGCCAATCATTCGCGAAACCCTATCGGGACCGTCACAAGTCCAAGATTTCGGCAAGCACCTTGTCGACATTTTCATACATGCGGCGCACGTCAAATCGTAGAATATGAACGTCGTAGCGTTGTCTTAAAATGTGGTCTCTTCTCTCGTCGTATCGCCGTCGAGACGGCTTCTGGTGATGCGGCCCATCAACTTCCACCACGACTTTGTTGTCGGCACAGTAAAAGTCGACGATGAATGGTTTGAGGATATGCTGCCGACGAAATTTGTAGCCACCTATGTTTTCGGCGCAACAAGTATTTTTGTTGCGTAGACAGGGCATTGAGCTGCGCTAGGGTGCGCTGGAGCCTCGGGTTTTTGTTGGGTTATCTGATTGGAGGTTTCGTCTGGGATTTGTTTGGGTGCTGTGAAGTGGTCGGTTTTTGTGGCCCCCCGGCGCCTGCGCGTCTGCCCCCCAGGCTGCCCTGGGGGGCGATTGGTCGGTCTATTGGAGGAGGTTGGTTCGCGAGGTTGCGAATCTGCACGGTGGTTGGTTCGCGAGGTTGCGGAATAGCGGAGTGGTCGCTGAGGCAACGAGCTAAGCCCCCAGGCGCAGCCTGGGGGCTGGCCGCGTTCAGCGGCCGGGGGCCCGACGCGTATCAGCAAAGCCTCGCTGAGTGAATCGAAGTGGTCGATTCACGACAGAGCATCCACTTTGCGTCATATATTGCGGCTCAATAAATATCCCAGAACACATTCAGCTCCCCGTTGAGCTGGTTGCTCAGTTGGAAGCCGAGCTTCCAGGCCGGCAAGAAGCGGTAGTCGAGCTTGATGACGTTCATGCCTTCGCCCTCGTCGGCGCCCAGGCGCAGCACATAGGACACGAAGATGTCGTCGGTGACGTATTTGCCGATCTGCACGCGCAGGTCGTTGAAGCCGTCCTCGCCGGGCTGCAGGCGCACGACGTCGAGCGGGAGCGTGCCGGAGAGTCGCTCTTGGAGCATGCCGGCGAAGATGCCGGAGGCGGCGCTCAGCGCGAGGCTGGAGACGCGGGACTCCTCGCCGGCGCCGGCCTGGCTCGGGGCGCGGCCGGTCATCAGGACGTAGAGGATCTCGGTCTCGCTCAGGGGCGGGTCACTCTCGAGGATCAGCGACGGCTCGGTGGCGCGCCCGCGCACGCGGATGATGATGCGTGGCTCGCCGTCGGAGGGCTCGCCGATCTCGGCGGTGATCTCGCGGTCCAAGATATGCAGCGCGCGCACGTCGAGCGCGGGGTCGGGCGGGGAGTCGCCGGTGAAGCGCACGGCGTTCTCCTGCTCGGGGATGTCGAATTGCTTGCCGATCATCTCGGCCGTGCCGCGGATGGTGCCGACCGAGCCGGTCATCTCGATCGCCGGGCCGCCCAGGGTCGCGGTGACGTCGGCCTTGAAGTTGACGTCGACGATGGGGTGGTGCAGCCAGCTATTACGCCCGGCGGTGACGCGGATCTTGGTGCGGGTGCGCTTGGCCGCATCTTGGCCCGTGGTGGCCAGCAGCTTGTCGATATTCATCATGTCGCCCTCGCTGCGCTGGCGAGACAGCACGATGAGCTCGTCGTCGAGCTCGGTCGGGTAGAGGTCGCCGCCCTGGGACTCCGGCATCGTCACGTTGAGCTTGGTGAAGTCCACGTGCAGGCGCTGGGGCTGCGTGCTCAGGTCGCCGCTGATGTCGGCGTTGGAGGTGATAAAGGCGTTAAAATTCGGGACGAATCCGCCGATATTAAACTCCTTGGATTCGAACTCAGCTTTGACGGTCGTGGGCTTGATCCCGATGAATTGGACGTCGCCCTTAGCCGCGATAAACGAGTCTTCTTCGTTGACGCGCAGCTCGCGCAGCAACACCTGGTTATTGGTGGCGGTGACGTCGAGGTTGATGCCGGTAAATCGGCGCCCGAAATACGAAAGCGTCACCGCGGCGTCGTGCACATTGACGCTCCCCAGGACTTTGGGCAGCTTCCAATCCCCGCTCAGCGACAGGTCCATGGCCAGGGTTCCCTTGGGGTCGGTGATATAATTTGACACCAACTCTTCGGGGAAGATTTCACTCAGGCGAATCTTTTGGCTGGTGATGCTGCCGCTGATTTCACCCTCAGCCAGCAGGTTTTTGCCCGCGACCAATTGCAGGATATCGGTGGTGATCGGCAGGTCCGCCTGCAAGTCCAGCATGGTGTCCTGGTTGCGACACACCGAGCCGTCGACCTGGATGCGGTCGTCGCCGCCTTGGAATTCGAAGGCGACCGTGCCCAATTGCCCGCCGGCGAGCTTGGTGTTGAAGAGCCCCGCGCGCCCCTGGAAGGTCGGGCGGCTCAGCGTCCCGTCGACCTGGAAATACGCGGCGAGGACGCCCTTATATTTAGCGAATTCGTAGTCAATGACGCTCAATCGCTTGAGCGCGAACTCATTGAGCTGGGTCTTGAATTTGATGGGCAGATCCGCCAGCGATTGCTGGCCGAGGAGCATCTCGGTCGGCACCGGGATCTCGCCCTCGGCGCTCAGGATGGGATCGTCGGTCCAGTCGACCCTAAATTGGTCCACCCGCAGCACCTGGTCGCGCAGGGACATCTCGCCGAGCACGTCGATGTCGCGGTATTGGTCCCAGCCGAGGCCGTCGAGGCGCACGCTGAAATTGGCGCGCGGATCGGAGAATGTTCCGATCGCGTTGAGGCCCACCGTGACGGTGCCGGCTGCGTCGGCCTGGGCGAAGGTCTCAATGGGCACCTCGTTCAGGTTGAGGCCGGCGATCTTCAGGGCCAGCTCCAGCGGGACATTGTCGAGCGCCTTGCTGAAGTCAATCGGCGGCGCGTTTTCGTCCAATGTCTGGCGCACCCACTGGGCGATCGGCACCGGCGAGGAGAGGTAGGCCGCGATGATTTGCTTGCCGCGCCAGCTCAGCTCATAGTCCATCGAGATGCCGCCCCGGCCCACCGACGGCGGGCGGTAGGTGCCGCGAAGCTGCGTTGAGATGCGGTCGATCTCGACGTCATCATTGCCCACCTCGCCGGAGAACCCGGCGTCGACGACGTCGACGATGAGGTTGATATTTGGGTTTTCGACCGTCCCGCGCAGGTTAATGTCGGCCCCGATGCTGCCTTGTACCTTATTGTCTTCGAGCAAGGGCAGGGCGCTGTAGAAATTCTCGGCGTGGAACTCCGGAATGGTCACATGCATCTTCACCGGTTGGTCAAGGGGCACGCGAATTTTGCCGCTCAAATTCAGGTCGAGCGGCATCTCGCCGGAGGCGCTCAGCACCGGCATCGAGTACGCGCTCAATTCGAAGGTGTCGATGTGCAGGCGGCGCTTCTCGTAATGGCCTTTGAGGTCGAGATCGAAGGGGCCGTAGCCCTCGTAATAGACATCCCGAAGGGTCAGGTCGACGGTGATAATCGGCTCGCGGGCGGTCCCGACCAGGTCGAGGCTGCCGTTGATTTCGCCGCGCACCGGCGGGGTCATGCTCTGTAATTCGAATTTCTCGCGCAGCTCGCCGAGCTCGACCTTGGTGAGTTCAAGATGGAAATCCTCGCGGCCACGGGTTCGAAATTGCCCGCGCGCGCTGATCGAGGTCTCGCCGCTTTGCAGGGTCATCTCGCTCAGGCGCACCCCGCCGCCGCGCAGGTTGACGCTCGCGCCGGGCGGCGCCGAGAAGCTCATCTCGGGCGAGCCCAGCTCGAGCTGGTCGAAGTCGAATTTTTGGAAGTCGCTGCTGACCTTGCCGCGCGCGTCGACGTTGAGCTGTTGCATGCGCCGTGGCGCGGGCGTTTCGCCCTCGTTGAGCTCGGCGCCGGAGAGCGGATCTTCCTCGGGGATCACGCGGGTCGCGTTGGCGTGGACCTCGAATTGACGCCCCGGGCTTAGAGAAATCGCGGCGTCGAGGTTCTCAATCTCCTCGGCACCCGCGCGGATTCCCTGCGCGTCGACATCGACGCGCCCCGAAATATTCGGGAGGCGACCGCGCACGTTGAGATCGACCTTGGCGGACTCGACCGAGTTGGATCCGGCCGAGATGCCTCTGGCCGAAACCCTGCCGGCCGCGGTGAGGTTCCCGGGGGCGATCGACGTCGCGCCGTCCTTTGTCTGCTGTTCAAGGTCGAGGGTTCCGCGCAGGTCTAAGTTAGCGGATTTTAAGCGGTTATCCTGGAATCGCGCGCCGTTGATGGTGCCGTCGGCGCTCCAGGCGAAGGGCGCACCGGCGCGGCTTCGCGAGGCCTTCGCGGTGATGTCGGCGCTTGAGACGCGGATGCCATCGGCGCGCAGGTCGCGGGTGCGAAGCTCCCAAGTGCTCGATAGGTTCTCCAGGGCGGCGAGGATATCGTCGACCGGCAGCGAAATCGTGCCGCTGCCGTTTGCTTTGGCTCCAATAAATTGAGCTTTGGCAGGCGGCGTGTCGAGGCCGATCGCGTCGAGGTCGGCGCGGAAATTGAGGTCGCGCGTGTTATTTTTGGCCCCGGGTTTAATCCCGATATCGAGCTCGCCGCGGGTGGACCGAACTTTATATGCCTCGACATTGGCGCCCTTGATTTGCCATTTCGCCTGCAGGTCAGCGCTGGCGATCTTGCCGACCGGCGAAGGTGCGTCGAGGTCCAGCGTGCCTTTGCTTTTGAGGTTTACGCGCGCGAATTCGGTCTGCATCGCGGCGTTGCTCGCGTTCTTGAGCAATTCCCGCACCTCGGGGTTCGCGTCGGCGTCGAGCTGCACCTGGTAATCGCCGCGGTTCAGGTCGAAATTTCCGCTCGCTTCCACCCGCCCATAGGGAGTGACGGCCACCAGCGGCGTGAGCGCAAACTTGGCGTCTGCGGCATCCGCTGACAGGTAGAGCGTGCTGATTTTATAGTCACCGACGGTCGAGTCGCTCAGCGCGATCGCCGCGTTCGCGCGCAATTGGGCGGGGTCGACGCCGCGACCGCTGGCCAGCACGGCGCCCGAGATATTCGTGCGCGCCTGGTCGAGCTTTACGCAGTCCAAGGCGTTGAGATCATTGATTAATAGCGCGACATTATAGCCAAGCCCTGCGGGCATATTTTCGGGAAAGGAGAGGCTCCCGCCCAGCGTAAGGGCCGTGTTCCCGCGATCATCGCCGCACCCCGCGCGGGCCAGCACCTTCATCTCCTCAAGCTCGCCGCCGATCGTGACGGAGGCGTGGAGCTCGCCGAGGACCGGGGCGTCCGGGGCGAAGATGCGCAGCAATCCGTCCTCGACGCGCAGCGCGCCGACCTCGGCGATGAATTTGCTGGGGGCGGTGACGACGGGATTGCCCAGGGCGTCGGGCTCCGTGTCAAAGTCGATGCCGGCGGAGACCTTATCGATCGTCGCCAGGTCACCGAGGCTCAGCCGCTCAAGCGAGGCCTCCAGGCGCGTGGCGGATTGGAGGAACGCAATATTCTTTAGGGACAGCGGCTGGGCGCCCTTGGTCGCGTTGCTCGAAAACTCAGCGTCGAGCGCGGCGAGCGTCCCGCTCATCTGGCCGCCCGGGTACATATTGAATTTGGCGTCGAGCCCAAGCTTCGACAAGGCCACCATCGTGAGCGACGCGTTCGCGGCGGGCTCGCCGAGCAGCGGAGCGGGCAGGTGCGTGGTCAATTCGATAAGCTCCGAAAACGCGGGGCTTGCTTCTGCTTCGCCTTTCTTATTGAGGTTCTTGAACCAATCCGAGGGCGCGCTCTTGGCGGACGCCTCGTCTTCGCCGCCCGCTTTTTGGTCGTAATAGAGGAGCGTGGCGTCGGTAACTTTTGCGCGCACCAGGCTGATAAAAAGCGTCGAGGGCTCGCTGGCTTCCTCGCTGGGTTTGGCGATCTGGGTCAGGTTGAGCACGCCGTCCGGGTAGACATGCGCGATAATCAGCGGCTCCTCGACGTGGATTTCATCGAGCTTAAGTTCGCCCCGCACGAATTGTGTCAGCGAGTATTCGGCGGTGGCGGAGGGGATCATCGCGACGATATTTCCGCGCGCGTCGCGCACCACGATTTCGTAAAGCTCGACGCCGCCGAGCAGGTTGCCCTCGATGCGCCCGAGCTCAAGCGAGCCGGCGAGGGCGCCGCCGGCCGCGCCGAGGATTTGGTTCTTTAGGAACCGCTTGCCCGGCCGAGTCTCCAGATAGAGCAGGGCGCCCGCCGCGATGACCAGCACGAGAAGCAATAGCACCCCGAGCGTCTTCGCGCCGCGTTTTATCCAGGTTTTGAGCGTGGTGCTCATAGTCGTCGGTTGCCTTTTGGCGGATTCACAAAATCAAAAAGTCGAGCGTTCTCAGCGTGATACGATGCCTTAAAACGAATGTCCGATGCCGATAAAGAAGCTATAATCGAGGTTAAGTTGCTGGACGATCGGGTCGCGTGAGGCCGGTAGATACTCGCAATCACTGCGCCCCGATTGGCTGACGTTCTCGCGCACCCGGGCGAAGTCCCCGCAGATGCGAAAGCGCGGGTCATTTTGCAGGTCGTTGAGGGTGACCGCGAAGTCGGCGCGCACCGGGCCAACGGGGGTCAACCAAAACAGCCCCGCGCCAGCGCCGTTGATGAGGCTGGCGGCCACGCTCTCGAAAGTCGCCGTCCCTTCTTCGATGGTGGCGTTGGCCTTGGTGTCGAAATAAAATTGTTGGTTCAGCACGGTGGCGACGTCATAAAAGAGGACGCCCCACAGGTCGCCGAGCCCGAAGAGGCTCTCGGCCAGCTCAAAGCGTGGTTCAATCGATGCCTCGAAGACCGTCATGCCGCCGATCGGGATCACCTCGACCGCGCGGATATCACCGGGGATGGTCGGGTTAAAGGCGGCGACTCGGAAATACGAGAGGTTATTGCGCCCCAGGCCGCGAAGGCTTGCGGCGCCGCCGGCGTAGAATCGGTTCTCGATGGGCACCGAGCGCGCGCGCAGGTTGCCGGAGGAGTCCCGTCGTGTCGGCTCGGTATTATAGATGGCCCCGGCCCGAAAACGCCCGGCGAGCACCCATTTCGTGAGCAGGTGGAACGGCACGTAGGCCTGGTTGCTCCACGATACTTTTAAGAAATCAAATTCACCGCCGGCCAAAAACGAGCCCGCCTCTTGCAGCGAGAGGGCGGTCAGAAAGCCCGCGGTCGGGTTAAACGGGTCATCGCGAAGGTCGAGCGTCGCGCGCTGCTCCAGGCTCTCGAGCAAATAACTCGGCTCAAATCCCTGCCCGAGCTCCGGGGTCGTGAGCAAGGACTCGCCGACGTCGGCATATTTAAAATAGGAGAGCTGGTAGTTCAGCTCGAGGTTGAGATGGCGAAAAAAGCGCCGCTCCACGCCGACGGTGAATTGGGGGTTCCACACCGTATAGCCGACTTCGACCTTACGCTTCAGGCTTAGCGAGGACTTTAAGGTGGTCAGGCGCTCAAAGAATTGCGGCTGGCGAAATTCGAGGCGACTCTCCAGGAAGACCCCCTCGTTCGAGGCGTCGGAGGTGCCGCCGAGCGAGAATGGGTTGGACAGGCTAAAGCTGGAGTCGTTGGAGGCCCACGCATAACCGGCGGTGTTGAAATGCTCGAGCCGGCGCAGGCCACCCAAGAAATTCTGGCTCGACCAGTTGGCCAGCCCGTGAATATCGGAGCGGTTGGTCCCGACCGATACACCGGCGCCGACCTCCACATTCCAGAGGCGCGCCTCTTTGACGCGCACGATGATCGGCACATCGCGCGACAGTTCGGTGCGCGACTCGGCTTGTTCCTGGGCCGCGGCGAGGAGTCCGGAGATCCCCATCATGCCCATGTCTTCGTCGTCGTCCTCGTCGTCTTCTTCCTCGTCGACATAGATATCGGCGTTCGAGCCGGAGCCGTCGGCGCCGGGTTCGCTGTCGGAGTCGGCGGCGTCTTCGCGCTCCAGCGCGACCTCTTCTTTGCTGATTCCGGCTTCTCTGAGCAGCTCGTCGGATGCTTCGTGGGCGGGCAGCACGCTGACCAGGCTAAAGACGCCCATATCGTAGATATCGGCCTGGGCGCGGTCGAGCTCGCGCGCTGAATAATCCACTCCCTGCTTGATGGCCAGGGCTTCGCGGATAAAGCGGGTGTCGATCTCATCGTTGCCGATAATATGCACTTCGCCGAAGACCGCCTGCGGGCCGGGGTCCAGGAAGTACTGAACCTTGGCCGACTGGGTTTGCGGGTCGATGACCACGCGCCCGCTGATGCGCGCATAGGCGAAGCTTCGCAGCTTCAGCCGGCTGACCAGGGTGTTGCGCATCTCGATATATTTTTCCTGAGTGAACACCTCGCCGACCTTGAGCTGCAGGTCGCGCAGCACCTCTTCTGAGATGCCCGGCTCAAGCGCTTCAAGCCCCTCTACATTGAGCTCCGTGACCCGCGTCGGAGTGCCCTCCGCGATCGTGATGCTGATGCGAACTTCCTCATTTTTGGCGGATTGCGAGATGCTCTTATTGACGATGCGCGCGTTGAAATAGCCGCGCATGCTATAAAAGGTCTTGATGCGCTCGACGTCGCGGCGCCAGTCGATCTGATTATAGTAGGAGTGCTCCGCGCCCAGGATGGGCATCCAGGGGATCGACGCGCGCCACCCGGGATCTTTCTGAGTCGCCAGTCCCTTTTTGATGGTGTCGGCGTCGAATTTCTCGGTCCCCTTTATCTCGAAGGACTTCACCCGGAAGGTGGTTTGCCCCGGACTCATCACCGCGCCCTTATCGCGTGCCGAGTCGCTGCTTGCGCAGCCGCTCGTCGAAATCGCGATGGCGAGGAGCGCCCAGAGCGCCGGATGGAAGGTCGATAATTTCATCAATAATAATTCAAAAAATTGGTGCGTGTATTGGAGCGGCCGCGCCCATCATAGAGGCGAGATTCTAAGAACTCAGATTTGTACACGCAACCCGGTTCCATAAGGGTAGGCACGCTACGCCAAAAGAAGAGACGCGTCACTTTATAAGACAAAATTCCGCCGAAACCGTCCCGGCGGCGATCGCTTTGGTTGCGCTCCTTGTTGCTTCCGCTATAGAAGTGCACCCGATAATTGATTTATCGTTCACGCCTAATAATACGAGTTTGAGCTAACCTCTTTGGAGCGTTGTTATGAAAGATTATCTGTTCAATCTTAAGGGTCGCATTAATTTGGTGGTGGTTGCCCGGCGCGTGATGGCCCTGGCGGCGTTGACCCTGGTGCTGGGAATGTCGAATTACGCCCAGGCCGGCGGGCCGATGGGGCGCACCCTTGGCG
This sequence comes from Bradymonas sediminis, assembly GCF_003258315.1. GTDB lineage: Bacteria > Myxococcota_A > Bradymonadia > Bradymonadales > Bradymonadaceae > Bradymonas > Bradymonas sediminis. The sequence continues at coordinate 3,332,105 of NZ_CP030032.1, read as the reverse complement.
TCGGACTCGCCCTTGGCAACCCGACCAGTTTCACCGGCAAATATCATGTTAGTGACAGCGAAGCTATCGATGTCCACCTGGGGCTCTTCCATAGCTATGGGCGTTCCTATTGGGGCAACTCCCTATTTCTGGGCGGCGACTATCTCTTCGACCTGTGGACCTTCGTAGAGAACGGTTCGATCACGGTTCCGTTCTATGCAGGGCCAGGTCTCGGGCTGCTCTTCGACACCCGCGACTATCGCGACTGTCGTTATAGCGACCGCTTCCGCTGTGGTGACTACGGCTATTATGACTTCGGCTTCGGCCCGAGAATGCCAATTGGCGTGGGCATTGAGTTCAACAACGCGCCGTTTGAGCTTTTCTTGGAGATGACCCCCAGTATGATGATTCTGGTGCGCGACGCGAATTACGGTGACCGGGTTTCGGTGCGCTTTGATATCCCGAACTTCGCGCTGATCGCGCGCTTTTATTTCGAGTGATTCTCGGGCGCGGCGACGGACACCGCCGCCGCGCGTAACACGCGGTCCTTATGCCCATAACCCGGGCGAAGGCACTCGACGATATGGCCCGGCGCGACGCGCTGGGCCTCTTCGTTTTCTTGGGCTACGACCGCCACCGCCTCGTGAAGATTGGGGTCAAACGCGGTTCCGGCCTCTGGCGCACAGCGCACAATCCCGTGTTGCTTCAGCACGGTGTCGAACTCCTGGCGGACCAGCTTTAGCCCGTCGCGCAGCGCATCATCGACCCCGCCTGCGCCGGCCTGCTCCGCCGACGCCGCCGCCATATCCAGAGCGTCGAGCACCGGCAAAAGATCCGCGGCAAAGTCCAGGTGCCCGAATGTATTCGCGTCCACCAGCTTGCGCCGCAACCGACCCACATATTTGTCATGCTCACCGCTGAGTTCATCGAACTTCTGACGACTCAACGCACGCAGATGCGCCGCATTCTGGCGTCCCTGATAAGCCAGCCAACCCAGAACGCCCGCGGCGATCAACACGAAGAAGAATAGTGTTTCGAACAAGTGCGACTCCTGATTAATGCTCCAGTTCCCGGGATTGTTGTAGCCGGTTTGGGGGGCTCTGTGTAGGTTCGAGTTTTCGCGGGCGCGGCCATCGCAATCTTCGCGGGCGGCGTGGATATCCTATTGTCGCCTTTCGAAGATCCAGCTTTTGCACCTGATTCATCGTGGGCGCGTAGTTTTGTGAGCGGTCCGAAGCGTTTGTTTTTCGGGGCGCGACTTTCAGGTGTCCCGGCTAAGGTTATGATATATATGGGTAATTTCTGGGGTGTTTTTAGATGGTTGATTTCTCGGGCAATCTCAAGCCTGAATCGCGATTGGGTTAAAACGAAATCTGCGCACAAAAACATAAAAATGAGTTGACACACGCTGAATCTGCGTGCTAATCAAAGCGCCCGCTGGCGGCGTAGCCAAGTGGTAAGGCAAGGGCCTGCAAAGCCTTGATCACCGGTTCAAATCCGGTCGCCGCCTTATTGATTTATAAGGCTTTATAAAAGTCCCCGATGACCTCATGTCATCGGGGACTTTTTTTTGATTAAATTTCTTGGCGCTACCGGGCGAGGTCTTGGAAATCTGGCCGTTTGTTGAATTGACGCCGACGGCGTTTCGCGCCTATCGTAACTTCGTCTAATACGCAGTAGATTTCGCAGTAGTGCTCAAGGAGGCACGCGGATGGAGCCCACGCGCAAAATAATGATCCTCGATGATAATATTCTCGAGGTAATGGAAGTCGAAGAGTACCTCACCGAAGGGGGCTATCAGGTCGTGACGCTCTCCTCGCCGCATGGGGTGCTCTCGAAGATCGACTATGAGCAACCCGAAATCCTGCTGGTGGATATGCAGATGCCGCGGCTCAATATGGATGAGCTGCTGCGCGACCTGCATGGCTCCGCGGATTATGAGGACCTGGTGATTGTGATCTTCAGTGATATGAAGGCCGAAGCATTGCAGCAATATTGCATTAATAACGGCATCAATGGTTATTTTTGCCGCTCGATGGATGTGTCTCAGATCGCCAAATTTCTCGATAATTTCTACGAGATTTAACGCGGCGCCCGCGAAGATAGAAATGCTTTATTCCGGCGAATCAGCATCTATGGCTCGACTCTAATAAGGAGCACTCTGATGGATGAATTTGTGGAAGACTCGCAGCAAAACGACGCGAAGGAAGCCTCGACGACTGTTTGGATTATGGTGAACCGCTCCACGCGGGAGTCCGCCTTCGAGGCCGTGGCCGAGCGGCTGCGCGCCGACGGCGTGGACACCCAGATCGTGACCTTGAGCGATGTCATCGGCTCGGTCGCCCGCGACGCATTCGCCGGCGGCGCCGAGCGCGTGTTGCGCGGGCTGCGCGTGGCGTTTCAGGGGCGCGGGCTTGAGGAAGACTTCCTCGGCGCGGTGCGTCGTGCCCGTCCGGATATTCTCGCCGTAACCAACCCGCGCTACGCGCGCGCGCTTGGACTGCTTGAATCCCTCTCGGGCATCAGCACGCTGCAGGTTGGCATCTTACCCGATTATAATCTGTCGACCGATTGGATTAACAGCTCCTTGCAGGCGTTCGTGGTTCCGACCGAAGAGCATCGCGGGCGCCTGGTCGCCAACGGTCTGCTCGGCGAGCGCGTGTTGGTGGCGTCTCCGGCAATTGAGGCCGGGTTCGCCGAAGATATTGACCGCGCTAAAGCCCGCAAAGACCTTGGGTTCGGAGACGAGCAGGTCGTGCTGGTGCGCGCGGACTCCTTCCCGCTGCAGATGGTCGAGAAGATCGTCTTTCAGGCGAAGATGGTCGAAGGGGCGGTGCGCTTTATCTTCCACCATAATGGCGACGGCGCCTGCGCTGCGGCGCTTCGGCGCGCGGCAGACCAGCACGCATTTGCGGCCGGCATGTTTGGTAAAGTGTCGGATTTGCAGCGCTTTGTCGCGGCGAGTGACCTCGTGATGGCGCCGCCTTCCGACCCCTATGTGGCCGAGACGCTCGCCCTGGGCCGACCGATCTTATTTGTCGGCGGCGAAGACAGCGGTGCGGCGCAGGCGGAGTTCTTGAGTGAGGCGGGCGCAGCGCGTTATGTGCTCGATGTCCTTCGGCTCAGCAGCGAAATTGAGCGCATGCTTGAGCCCCAGACGCTGAGCAGCGCGACCGAGGCTGCGGTTTCGGTTGGCCAGCAAGACGGTAGCGCTCAGACGGCCGCGGCCCTGATGATTGCGCTTGAGAACGCCGACGCCTGGCTTCACGAGCCGACCCCGGATGCCGCAAAGAAGGCGGCGAAAGTGGGAGGCGCTGATGCCGATTCCGCGCGCCAAGAGCCTGCCTCAAGCGGACCGTTTGAGACGATCGGCAACGGGCGGAGCACCTCGACAGAGTCCTCCTCGCCCGCGCATGCCGGCACTGCGCAGGACGACGCGTCCGGTAGCATTCGCGATGCGGAGCCGCCCGCGCGAAAACGCAGCTTCACCGGCATTTCAGTGGCCGAAGCCAAGGACCAACTCGCCGAGTTGATCCTGATGGAGCGCGACTTTGAGCGGCGCCTCGGCGAGGCGGAGAAGCAGCGCAAGCGCTGGGAGAATCGCCTGGAGCTCGCCATCGAATGGAAGGAAACCGACCTCGCCGAGGAGGCGCGCGACATGCTCGCGGGATTCGTCTCCGACGTACATTCGCTTCAGCGCGACCTCGACGATGTGCGAAACCAGAAGAGCAAGCTCAAGCGCGCCGCCCAGGGCTCATCTGGTTCGGGTTCGTCGCGCTCCGCGTCCGAGCCGCGCGCATTATTAGGCGATGGCTCCAGCGATCGCCGCGACCCCCGGGAGGTCGAGGACCGGTTCCGGAAGATGGAACTCGACCGCGACCTTGATGACCTCAAAGACAAGCTCAACCGCGATTTCGGTGACTGATTGTCTGTTCTATAGATCGACTCTTTATGCGCCGTTTTGCAGTCTATTTTATCATCGCCAATATCATCGGCGGCTTCTTCTTGTGGCTCGCCAGTCGCTCGCTACCCCTCGATCATATTAGTGCCTATCTAAAGGGCGCCGACCTTGGCCATCTTGGCCTGTGGGCCGGCGTCTTTTTGGCGATCTACTCCGTCTCCCATTGGGCGCGGGTCTATCGCTGGTCCTTTTTGGTGCGACCGCTCGACGAGTCGATTCCCCCGATGACGATTCATCGGGTTTGCGCCGTGGGGTTTACCGCAATTTTGTTGCTGCCGCTGCGCCTGGGCGAGTTGGTGCGCCCCTATCTATTGTCGCGGCGCACCGATCTGTCGTTGAGCGCGGTGCTCGGCACCACGGTCGTGGAGCGCGTGATTGACGGTCTGCTGATCACCGGCTTGCTCTTCGTGACATTGGCCTTCTATGACGGCTCGCACGAGACCGCGTTTGCGACCTATACCGGCATTATTTCAGCCCTAATCTTCGTCCCCGCCTTGCTCGTCTGCATCCTCACCTTTTGGCGAAAAGAGTGGATGATCACGAATCTTCGCCGCATCGGGAGCCTGGTTTCGGCGGGGATCACCGCGAAACTTTTGGGACTTCTGGACGATTTTATCGAGGGCTTTCGAGGGCTCCTTAAGGCCGATTATCTCGGGCGATTTATCGGAATCACTGCGCTCTATTGGTTCACTAATATCGCGTCGATGTGGGTTTTCGCGAGCATGGGCTTTGGCCTGGAGCTCTCGCTGTGGCAGATGACCACGGTGCTGCCGATTCTGGTCATTGGGATTATGATCCCGGCCGGCCCCGGAATGGCCGGCAATTTCGAGTTCTTTATGGCCCGCGGCATCGCGCTATTTTTGGCGATTGACGTGGCCGAGGTTGGCGCAAAGGTCGCTGTTTTTGCGGCCACCGTGCACGTGCTTCAATTCCTGGCGATCATCATCCCGGGCTTTGTTGTGATGTGGACCGACCCCGAAGCGCGCCACCTTATTCGTCTGTCGAGCGAGGCGGAAGAAGAGAGCCCGAGCGCCGAAGACGCCCCCGCCTAAATCCTCTCCATCGCATCTCTCTTAACCTCGCAACCGGGCGCTCTTCGCGTCGGTTTTGCGCTGAAGTGCGCGCTGGGTATGCTTGCATTACGTTCAGTCGGCTGATAGCTTTGGACGCATATCTGTATAGACAATTTGGGTCGCGCGTTGTGCCAAACGGGTCGAAGTTTGCGGTGGCCGTATTGTGACGTCTTGATGGCGTTTCATGCGTTCGGTTCTGCGAATTTTCGTTCACTAATGTTTGGGAGGACGTCGCAATGAAACAGGTCAGCCAATATTTTCTGATGAGCTGCATTCTTTTGTGTCTGGGAGTCGTTGGGGGTTGTGGTGGTGATGGTGACGCGACCCGCGAAGGCGAGAATACGGTCGAGGTGGACGGTGACGTGAGCGGTGGCGGCGACGATGCGGGGGATGACGCCTCGGGCGACTCGGAGCAGGAAGGTGACCAGCGTATCTGCCCTGAGGAACAGTCATTTTGTGGCGTTAGCTGCGTCGATACCCAGACAAGTGCGGACCATTGCGGGCGTTGTGACGCTAAATGTACCGCTCCCGAGAATGCGACGGCATCGTGCGTCGAGGGCGGGTGCGAATATCAGTGTGAGGCCGGATTTTCGGATATTGACGGCGACCTGCAGGTTCCCGGCGGCACGGGTTGCGAGCGTGAGTGCATCCCGAGCAACGGCGGCGTCGAGATCTGTGACGGTCTCGACAATAATTGCGACGGTTTGGTGGACGAATCGTTCCCGACGCTTGGGGAGGAGTGCTCTGTCGGCGTAGGCGCCTGTGCGCAGACCGGAGTCTATATCTGCAGCGATGCCCAGGACGGCGTGGTCTGTGACGCGACGCCCGGGGAGCCCGAGGACGAGATTTGTGGCGACGAGATCGACAATAATTGCGACGGCCAAGTAGATGAAGATGAGGCCGTCGACGCCTCCACCTGGTTTAAAGACGCCGACGGGGATGGATATGGTGACGCGTCTCTAACCCTCGTGAGCTGTTCACAACCCGCGGGCTACGTTGATCAAGACGGGGATTGTGACGACACCAAGTCAGGGGTGAACCCCGGCGCCGACGAAGTCTGTGATGGGGTCGATAATAATTGCGATGGCCAGGTGGATGAAGATGAGGCCGTCGACGCGCCCACCTGGTTCAGGGACGCCGATGGGGATAGCTACGGTGACGCATCGATAGCCCTCGTAAGTTGTGCGCAGCCCACGGGTTATGTCGACCAAGACGGGGATTGTGACGACGCCAAGGCGGCGGTGAATCCGGGCGTCGCTGAGGTCTGCGATGGGATCGATAATAACTGCGATGGCCGCGTCGACGAAGATTCAGCGATCGACGCGTCGACCTGGTTTAGAGACGCCGACGGGGATGGGTATGGCCTCGCAACTGACACGCGAGCGAGTTGCTCCAAGCCCGCCGGATATATTGCCCGAGATGGTGATTGTGATGACACCAAGGCGGCGGTGAATCCAAGCGCAGATGAGGTCTGCGATGAGATCGATAACAATTGCGATGGGCGTGTCGATGAGGATGAGGCCGTCGGCGCGCCGGTATGGTTTAGGGATGCGGACGGTGACGGTTTTGGTGTTGCCTCGAGCACGCGCGCGAGTTGTTCGCAGCCTGCAGGTTATGCGGGTGTCATTGGCGATTGTAAGGATACTGACGCCGCGGTCTATCCGGGGGCGCCCGGTCAATGCGATGGCAAGGACAACGATTGCAATGGGGAGATCGACGAGGTTCGGCTGATCTCGGATAGTCCGCCGAGCGTTGCGCTGGCGGGGCGCGTTACAAACTCAAATCCTCCCAAAATCATGGCGGTTCCGACCCACGAAGACGATAGTTTCTGTGCAGCACATTTGGACGGCACGAACGTTATCTTCTCGCGCGTCGACGCCGCTGGGGGCTACGATAGCGCCACGCGTACGCTCTCGGGAGCACGCTTTATTTTGGACATTGATTGGATAAAGGGGGTGGGCCAGGCTCCCGGATATTGCGCGGCGCTTATTGGGGGGACTTGGTATAATTCAATCACCCAGCAAACGCTTAATACGCTGACGCTGGCTGAGTGGTCTCCGGGGAACACGGATATCACAGCGCACGACGTATCTCCTTATCATGAGCCGGCGACGTCAACTTATGGGAAGTTTTCGGCGGCATTATATCATCTGACAGCGCCGTCGAATTGCACGAGCGGGTGTGAGCCCTATTGGTATGTCGCGTTCGTCGAGGAGAAGACTTCGTCGACCTTCAGGCTCGTGACGGCTCGACAAGTCGCGGGGTATCAATCGGATTTCCGATTCACCGGGCGACTTGTCGTGGACGACTCGCTCTCCCAAAACGTGGACGTGGCGCTCGGGGCGAGTCCAAAGTCCGGCGATGATATGATGCTCGTCTGGTATAGCACGACCGGTAATCGCTGGCAGATTGCTGGGTTCGGCGACATGCGAGGTAATTGGGCGGAGCCTCCCATAATCTATAATAGCGTTAACGATCCTTCAAAGCGCTACGCGCATCCGCGAATCCACGTGAGCTACGGCTTTGCTCGTCCAGGCATGTTCCCGCTGAGCGACACCAGATATTATATTTCGCTGGCAAATTCGTATTCGAGCATCGTGCGAGTGTACCAAATCATCGGTCAAGACGGCACACAGCACTATGTCCGAGGCAATTGGGCCGATCTTCCGATGTCTGGCAATTCGAAATATATTGGGCGTCATTTAATGGCTCCGAATATTACGGGGGTTGACGTGAACCAAACGGCACATATTGGGTGGTTTATTCAGCCCTACGATGACCATTTTTACCGAATGACCTGGTGGCGGGGTTTTATTCAGTGTCCGTTTGGGAGCTGCGATTCACGACTTCACTTTAATCAATTTACCAACCCGAATTTCGACACCGGAGATGAATACCTGTCGGTTCGCCGCACCGATTCGTATATCCAGACGCTCCGGCTTACGAAGACCAACCCCGCGACGGTGGTCATCGACGAGTTTACTTGTCACTAACCTCGCGCACCCCAACTCTTGGAATTCGAGTTGGGGTGCTGCCTGGCAGCGAGAAGTCGCAGCATTGTATTCGCAGTTGAGTTAGGGCCGAAAACAGGCTCAGTGGTCGTATCTATCCCCAAACTTGACGGTTCGAACCATGGCAATTCAAGTCGCCCGAAGCCCGCGTTTTCCCTTCATTGTCGTTCTCCTGCTCGGTTTTACGACCCCGCTAGCGGGTTGTGGACTCTATGAGGAAGCACCGCAATTTGCCGGCGCGTCGCTTCAGAGCGACTCCGACACAGAACGCGCTGAGTTCGACGGTGATTCAGGGGCCGGGCAGAAGTGCGATATAGCCTCGGATTGTCCTTTCTACGAGAATATGAAGGCGAGCTGCGTTGAGCGCATCTGCGTGTATCTCTGCGAGGATGGGTTTGTAGATCGAGATGGCGAACCATCTTCAAATGGGTGCGAATGCAAGGTTAGTGTTGAAGTCTGCGACGGTCAGGACAATGACTGTGATGGCCTAAGCGATAATGCTTTTAGGGGCGCAGTCATTGCAGTCGGCGGCGCCCATACCTGCGCTACCGACGCCTCGGGCTCGGTCTATTGTTGGGGCGCAAATAATTATGGTCAGCTCGGCATCGGTGAAGAGGCGTGGCGCTCCAGCCCGACGCTGTTGACCTCTTATCTGTCACCTCAGATAGACCAACTTGGCGCCGGAGAGGTTCATACCTGCGCGCTAAGCACTTCGAGTAAATCGCTGTGGTGCTGGGGGGCCAACGCGCACGGGCAGCTCGGCGATATGAGCACCGAGGACCGCGCCGAGCCGGCGTTGCTTGCACTCCCCACGCCGCCTCGTCGACTTGCCGTGGGTAAGAGTCACTCCTGCGCGCTTGATACCGCGGGGACGCTCTATTGCTGGGGCGATAATCGGGCGGGCCAATTGGGGGTGTCGGGCGGTGAGTCAAGCGTTACGATTCCCACCCAGGTCGCAAGTGAGCGCGCTTTTCACGAGGTGGCTGCGGGCAGGCAGCATACCTGTGGGCTCACGGTCGATGGCGCCGCATATTGCTGGGGCGATAACACGCGCGGCCAACTTGGAACCGGAGACTCCAACGCCACGTCCGGCGAGACTGCGCCTGGCGCCCTACCTATATCCAATGACTTTGAGGCCATCGCGGCGGCTGATGATTCGACCTGCGGCTTGCATACCAGCGGCGCCGTTTATTGTTGGGGCGCGGGCGAAAGTGTGCCGCGCCCGTTTATGGACGGGCAGGGCGGCCTCGTCGACTTCCTGGGCGCGCAAATCGCCGTCGGTGCAAGCGCTCAATTCTGTGCGACGACCCCCGAGAGCAGCTTGCTTCGCTGTGGTGAAGTTGGCTCCGCAATCGATCCATCTCAGAGCAACGCGGACCAGCTTGTAGCGCTCGCCGGCGGGTTCGACCATTTTTGCGCGATTGATGTGCATGGCGCGGTTTATTGTTGGGGGAATAATATTGCGGGGCAACTCGGCAACGGTTCGCTCGGTGGCGGGAGTTCTGCTCCGCTGCGCGCTTCGTGCGAGTAGGCGTTGCCGCGCGGTGTCGGCGCTCCCCCTCGACGTTCAACTTCCTGCCGGGGCGATTTCAACGGCCCCACTCTCGACAGCCATATCACCCGCGGTTAGGATAGCGCGCCCGGTGGGCGAGCGGCTCCGGTTTTGCTATGTTTTGTGGCGGCGCCGGAATTTTTTGTCGCCTATAGTGCTTCTGGAATGCGCGTCTAATCGACCCCGTCGAAAGCGCGCTATCCGCACCCGCCGAACCTCCAAGAATACACGATTTTAGAGGCATGCATCGATAGAGGATCGCATCGTGGAAATGCTCACTGACAGGCAAAAAAAGATTCTATCGCGGGTTGTCGAGGCATTCGCCACGCACGGTGAACCCGTCTCGAGCGCAGCCGTCGCGCGCGCGCCCGGGATCGGGCTGAGCTCGGCGAGCATCCGAAACGTCATGGCCCAACTCGAAGAGCAGGGTGTGCTCTTTCAGCCGCATACCTCCGCCGGTCGTGTCCCTACGCCCGCGGGCATGCGCTATTATGTGAATTATCTCGACGAGCAAAACCTACTTCACCGCCACAACGACCCGCTCAGCGTCGAATTTGAGCGTGAGTTTAGCAGCCTTGGAAACCCCATCGGCAACGCCGCGCAGCGCGCCGGCGAGTTGCTCAGCCGCCTCTCTTCGTTGACCAGCATTGTGTCCATGAGCGGGCTCAATCATATGCGCCTCAACGATATTAAATTATCGTTGCTAAGCGATCATCGTGTCCTGGTGATTTTGGTCGCTCAAGACGCCCGCGTTTTTCATCGCGTTGTGCACCTGAGCGAGACCATCGACCGACGTCTCTTGGGCCAGATTCAGAACTACCTCAGCGAATTGGTCGACGGTCAGACTCTCGCCCAGCTCAGCCAGCGGGTGCGCGACGAGCGCCGACTCGCCCAGGCAAATTATCTCGATTATGTCCGCGCAGCCCTCGAAATCGGCAATAAGGTTTTGGAGGATACTCCCGGCCCGCAACTTCATGTTGAGGGGCGATTGCATATCTTGGAGCAGCGCGAATTCAGCACCGATATCGATCGCATGCGCGAGTTGTTGCGTGCCCTCGCCGAGACCGAGCATATGGTCGAGCTGCTCGACAGGATCTGTGAGACCCGCCAATCCCAGGCATTGATTGGCCCCGAGCTGGGCTGGGACCTGGGCGACGATTTGAGCCTGATTATTTGTGACTATTATCGTGGTGACCAACCGATGGGTGTGGTCGGCGTTTTAGGCCCGATTCGCATGAATTATGCCCGCGTCATTCCACTGGTCGATTATGCTGCGAGTGTGCTATCCAGAGAATTGGCCACAAATGGCTAAAATTAGCGTTTGCAAGGCGGTGATTCGCGCCCGGCGCGACGCGCGAAGGCGGCTATAATCTCGCTCATGATTTCGAACGAAATAATAATATTTTATCCATAGAATTTAACGATTACTTCCACTGACGGTTCCGGTCAGCCAGGGGTTGGTTTCGCCCATAACCTGCTGATAACGCGCATCTTCTTGGAAGGTAACGACATTGGGAGAATAGCATTTTGAGTAAGGAGAGCGATAACGTGAATAAAGATACGGTCGAACAATCCGAAGCCTCTGAGGTTGAAGGGCAAGAAGTCGCTGGCGACGAGGTCTCGTCCCAGGGGCAGGCGCCCAACGACGAGTTTAACTCGGTCGAAGACGTAGAGTCTGGCGACGATCATTTGGATGAACTTTTTTTGAGTCCCGATGAGGACTCGGAGGGGATTATTGAAATGGGTGAAGTCGACGAGATGTCCGACGACGTTCAGGCTGCAAACGCGGCTGAACTTCAAGCGCTTGAGGAGCGCGCTGAGGCGGCTGAAAAGGAGCGCGATGAGTTCAAGGAGCGCTGGATGCGCGCGACCGCAGACCTCGATAATTTGCGCAAACGCACGCGTCGCGAAAAAGACGAATTCCGCAAATACGGGCACGATAAATTCGCGCTCGAATTGATCCCGGTGGTCGATAACCTTGAGCGCGCGCTCGAGCACGCCGACAAGAGCCCGGACGCCGCCGGCATCATCGACGGCGTTCAGATGGTGTATCGCCAACTTATCGGCGCCCTGGAAAAACACGGCATTTTGGGCATCGAAGCTTGTGGCAGCAAATTCGACCCCGAGCATCACGAGGCGATTCAGCAGGTCGAGACCACCGAGCACGAGACCGGCACGGTCGTCGAGCAATACCAAAAGGGCTACTCGATTCACGATCGGCTTCTGCGTCCCGCGATGGTTTCGGTTGCAAAACGTACCTCCGACGGCAATAATAGCGCAAATGCCGAGGATAACTCGACTCCTGCCGACGATGAAAACGCCGGGGAGTAGAGTTTCGGGGAAAAGGCGGCGCGCACTCCGCCTATTTGAGGACTGCGCGCCTACGTGAATTTATCGCTACTGACTTTAAAAAATGAGCAGGTTCTAGCCACATGGGAAGAACGATTGGAATCGATCTCGGCACCACCAATAGTTGCGTGTGTGTTCTAGATGGCGACGAACATCTTGTCGTGCCGAACGCGGAGGGTGCGCGCACCACTCCGTCAGTTGTTGCGTTTAGCGAAAGCGGCGAGCGCATGGTCGGGCAGTTGGCCAAGCGCCAGGCGCAGGCCAACGCTGAGAATACGATCTATGCGGTCAAGCGCTTGATCGGTAAGCGTTTTAGCGACCCCGATGTCCAGAGCGCCGTGCCGGCGGTGGCCTACGAGATTATCGAGGCTGACAACGGTGATGCCTGGGTGCGCTCCAATAAGAAGACCTTCTCGCCCGCCGAGATCTCTTCTTTTATCCTGCGCGAGATGAAGCAGGTCGCCGAAGATTTTCTGGGCGAAGAAGTCACCGACGCGGTCATCACCGTCCCCGCTTATTTTGACGACGCTCAGCGTCAGGCGACCCAGAACGCCGGTAAAATCGCCGGCCTTCACGTGCTGCGTATCGTCAACGAGCCTACCGCGGCCGCGTTGGCTTACGGTTTCGGGCGCTCCAAAGAGATGGGGGATCAGACCGTCGCTGTCTACGATATGGGCGGCGGCACCTTCGATATCTCGATCCTGCAATTGGCGGAGGGACTCTTTAGCGTCCTGTCGACCGCGGGCGACACCTTTTTGGGCGGCGAAGACTTCGATAATCTGCTGATTGACTGGCTCGCCGCCAGCTTTGAGGAGCAGCACGGCATCGATCTGCGCAGCGATAAGATCGCGCTGCAACGCCTCAAAGAAGAGGCCGAGCGGGCCAAATGCGAACTGTCGACCAAAGAAAGTACCGACATCAGCTTGCCCTTTATCTATTCGGACGCCGACGGCCCTCGCCACCTCGAGGCCGTGGTCACGCGTGAGACGCTCGAATCCCTCGTCGCCCCGCTGATCGAGCGCTCCCTGGGGCCCTGCAAGCAGGCCCTGGCCGACGCGCACCTGGCGACCAGTAATATCGACACCGTCCTGTTGGTCGGCGGCATGACCCGCATGCCGTTGATTAAGCAGCGCGTGGCTGAATTCTTCAATATCGAGCCAGACGCGTCGGTTAACCCGGACGAAGTCGTCGCCATGGGCGCCGCCGTGCAGGGCAGCATCGCCCGCGGCGAGGTCACCGATGTCTTACTCCTCGACGTCACGCCGTTGACGTTGGGTGTTGAGACCGCCGGGGGGGTCTTTACCCCGCTCATTCCGCGTAACTCCACCGTCCCGTGCACCCGCTCCGAGGTCTTTAGCACCTCGGTCGACAAGCAGGGCGTGGTGCCCATCCATGTGCTCCAGGGCGAGCGCACGATGGCCGCCGATAATAAAAGTTTGGCCCGTTTTGAATTAGTTGGAATTCCGCCGGCCCCCCGAGGTGTTCCCAAGATCGAAGTCACCTTCATGATCGACGAGAACGGGTTGGTGACTGTGCGCGCCAAGGACCTCGGTTCCAATCATGAGCAGAGCATCAATATCGTCGCCGATGGTGGCCTTAGTGAAGCCCAAATCGCCAAGATGATTGAGGATGCTGCCAAATATGAGGCCCGCGACCGCGATCAACAAGAATTGACCGAAAAGCGCAACGAGGCCAAGGGTTTATTCTATTCAACCGAGCGCAGCTTCCAAGAGTTTGGCGACGCGCTGCCCGTCGGAGACCGCGAGAATATCGCCAACGATTTGGCCACCATTCGAGAACTTCTCGATGACGCCAATCTCGACGAACTCGCCGCAATCCTCGACAGCCTTGAGACTTCGGCCTATCGACTGGCCGAGGCCATGTATTCTTCGGGCACCGAAGACGAGGCCTAACTAAACCTGTCTCGTGATGCGCGTTTAACACAGGCTTGCACATTTTTTGCCGGGCAATTAAGCCGCCCTCACCCTGGCGTGGGTCTCCTCCCACCACGTGTTTGAGGGCGGCGATTTGCCCGTAATTCCTTTGTACCCTTTCCACAGTATCCGTCATGTCTATCGATCCGTATGAGGTCCTCGGGGTGTCCCGAGAGGCCGATTTGTCCGAAATCAAGTCAGCTTACCGCCGCCTGGCGATGAAGCATCATCCCGACAAAAATCCCGACGATCCCGAGGCTCAAGAGCGCTTTAAGGAAGTCGGACAGGCATATCAGATCCTGAGTGACGCCGATAAACGCGCGGCCTACGACCGCTTCGGGACCACCGACGGCTTCGGCGGCGCTGGAGCCCAGGGATTCGACGGGATGGGCGATATCTTCGACATCTTTAGCAGCATGTTCGGCGGCGGCGCGGGGGGCGGCCGGGGACGTCGCGGCGTGCGCGGCAACGATTTCCAGATGGAGATCGAGGTCAGCTACGTCGAGGCGGCCGAGGGCGTCACGCGCGAAGTCGAGATTCCGGCGTTTGTTGACTGTGAAACCTGCGATAAGACCGGCGCCGCGCCCGGGAGCAAAGTCGAGAGCTGCACCACCTGTGATGGGCGTGGACAGGTCCGCGTTCAAAACGGCTTCTTCTCGATGGTGCGCCCGTGCTCGCGTTGCGGCGGCAGCGGAAAATATATCCCCAAACCCTGCTCGGATTGCGACGGCAAGGGGATTCGCCAGATCGAAGAAACCCTCGAAGTCACCGTCCCCGCGGGCGTCGACACCGGTCAAAAGTTGCGCTGGACCGGTCGCGGTGGACCCGGCGCCGACGGAGGTCCCCCGGGCGACCTCTATATTGTCATCCGCCTCGAAGACCATCCGCTCTTCGAGCGCGATGGCAACGACGTAGTCTGTACCATTCCGATTAGCTTTACCCAGGCTGCCCTGGGCGGCAAACTTGAGGTCCCCACGCTCGCCGGCAAAGTCTCGATGACCATCCCCGCGGGAACCCAAACCGGCAAGACCTTCCGTCTTAACGACAAGGGCTTCCCCGCGCTGGGTGGACGTCGCCATGGCGACCAACTCGTGCGCGTCGTCGTCGAGACCCCGGTCAAACTCAATGACCGGCAAATCGAACTTCTCACCGAATTTGCCGAGGAAAGCGGCGAGGATGTTCATCCCGATCGTGCCGGCTTTTTTGACCGCATGAAGAAGCTCTTTGGTTAAGTCACATCCACAGTATTTTGTTTCAGCAGGGCGCACCTTCTCGGGTGCGCTCTGCCTATTTACGCTCGTTTTTTTCTGGGCCTCGTCGCTCTGCGCACAACAGCCTCCGACGAGCGCAAAGCCGGCGCCATTCGCGGTTGGCGTCGCGGTGCCTCTAAGCGGTGAATACGCTTCTCTCGGCAAGGCTGTCTTGGCCTCCGCCCAGGTCGCGGTCCAGGAGGGCGGCGGGCGCGTTGTCGTCCGCGATACCCTCGGTACGCCCGCCGGAGCCATCGCCGCGATCAACGCGTTGGCCAGTGACCCGGCGGTTTTGGCGGTGCTCGGGCCGGTCGGGCGTCGCGAATCCCTGGCCGCCGCGCGCGCCGCTCATCGTGCAGGCCTTCCTCTCTTCTCACTCGCCGGTGACCCGACGATCAACCCGGGGAGCGGTTGGGTTTTCCGGCTCAATCAATCGCCCTCGGAGCAAGCTTCGGGCCTGGCCCGTGCGGTGCGACAAGAGTTCGGTGAGGCTAAGCGGGTCGCGATTCTCTTTCCGGAGTCCCTCTACGGGCGCGAGGCCGCGCTCGGGTTTGGGGCGCAATTCGCGGCGCTTGGTGGCCAGGTGACCGCGCTCGCCAGTTACCCGGAGGACACCACAAATTTCAGAAAGCCCCTCGACGAATTGGTCGGGAAACGACTCAAGGTCGGCAAGCAGGCGCGCGTGGATAAGCGGCGCGCGGATCGCGACGGCTATGTGTCGATTCGTCGCAAAGGCGTCGTGGACTTTGACCTATTATTTATCCCGGACTCTCATGCGAATATCTCGCGAGTCTTGGCTTTTCTACCAGGCGTGGGGCTGCAAAATGGCGATGGCGGTGAGGGAGAGGCCGTCCAATTATTGGGCCTCTCCGCCTGGCAAGGCTCGTCGATGCGCTTAAGCGGCGCGCTCGCCGCGGGTGCAATCTACACGGATATTTTTGCCGTCGAGGCCGACGGCGGCAAGGCCCAGGAGTTTGAGCTGCTCTTCGAGGAAAAGACGGGCCGCCGTCCCGTTAATCTCGACGCTGTCGTCTTTGACGCTACCTGGATGCTCGCTAAGATCCTTCAGGAAATTCATGGAGATAGCTCTAATCAGCGCTTGGATTCCAAGGATGGGAAGCCCGACGCCCAGGCGCTCCGTGGCCGGCTACTGCACTTCATTCCGCGCGCTGGACTGCCCGGGGCGCGTGACACCTTCTTTGGGGTAACCGGCGAGTTGAGCTTTGGCCCCCAGGGCGCGCCCATCCGGCCCACGCGCCTCTATCAATTCGATATCGGCGGGAGCGTCGCCCCCTGGCGCTGAGCCCCCATAAAGTTGCGCGCCGCCGCGATGGCGATATCATCGGTGCGCCACGCTGCCCCATATTATCTTGGACAAACTTGAGAGAAAGCTGTGGAAATACGCTGTGAGAAATGCTCGCATATCGGTCCGGCGGCCTCGGTCGACGCTGGCGCCGATGGGGTGATGCTGACCTGCGAGAATTGTGGCCACCAGAATCTGCTGAGCACCGGGCCTGCAGAGGCTGCCTTCGAGAAGTCCGCCGAGGCGCGAAATGACGACGGAGCACCGAGCAGCCCCGGGCGCCACGGCGCTCGCGATGCCGCCAGTCTGTGGCTTCGAAAGGACGCGCTTTCAGCGCTCGTTCCAACGCCGGGCGACGGCGCGCGCTGCCTTAAATGCGTTCATCTCCTTGGCTTTGATTTAGCCCTGACCCCAGAGCCCGAACAAAACTGCTCGCGTTGCGGTCTCAACCAGGCCGAGGCTGCACATTATGGGCCCGGTGAGGCGCCGTGGGAGCGTCCAACCCCCGGAAAAGATGCGGCGTTTGAGCAAGCCGAGCTCTTGTGGGCCGCTATCGGGGAGGTTGAGCCGGGATCTGCGGCCGCCGAACACAAGCTTCAGAACTTCGTCGGGTTTGTGGTCGATGAGGACCTCCTCGAACTTGGCATTCGCAAGCTGCGCGCTCATCTGGTCGCGTTCCCTGAGGACGAAACGGCCGTCGCGCAGCTTGGCGAACTTGCGACGAGCATGCAGTCGCGGGTGATCGTCGCGACCGCGCGCGCCCGCGCGGATGCCCAACAATTCGAACAAGAAGTCGACCGCTATCGCAGTCGGTTTATCACGGTCGCGATCATCTTGCTCGCCGTCATGCTCGTCCTGTTTATCGTTATTTATTTGGGCAAATAAGTCGCTTCCCCCGACGCCACGGACTTTCCGCCTATGTATCGCGAATTTAAGCTTATCGAGCGTATCGAAGCCCTGTTCTCGGATGCCGACTCGTTGGACCCAGCGGCCGCGGGAAAGCACGGCGTTCGCGTTGGTATCGGCGACGATTGCGCTGTCCTTGAGCCCGGGGCTTTCGACCTGATTTCGACGGATACCCTGGTCGAAGGCGTGCATTTTCGTCGTGACTGGAGCTCCGCTGAGGATATCGGCTTTAAGGCCATCGCCGTCTCGCTGAGCGATGTCGCGGCGATGGGTGGGCGCGCCGGCGCGTTCCTCTTGAACCTCTCGTTTCCGCCAGACCTCGAGAAGCCGTTTATCGACGGGCTCTTGCTGGGGCTCAAACAGGCGTGTGACCTCTTTCGCCCGGAGAAATTCTATATCAATCCCATCGGGGGCGATGTGACCTCGACCTCGGGTCCGATGATGATCACGACCACGGCGCTCGGCTCCTCGACGCCTGGTGGGGCGCTGCTGCGCTCGCAGGCCCAAATCGGTGACCGGGTATTTATTACCGGGCCGACGGGGCTCTCCCACGCAGGTCTTGATATTCTCCTCGATGGAGGCGAGGAAGTCGCGTACCCGGCGCTACTCCGCGCGCACCGGCGCCCGTATCCCCGTGTGCTGGAAGGAGCGGTTATTGGTGCCTCAGGCCTGGCAGGGGCGATGGTCGACACGAGCGACGGGCTTATCCAAGACCTCGGGCATATCTGCTCGGCCAGCAACGTGGGCGCGCGCATCTTTCTGGACCGGCTTCCTCGTCATCCCGAACTGATCGCCTATTGCGAACAATTCAGCGATGAGAAAAAGCTTTTTCGCTATTTACTTGGTGGCGGCGAGGATTTTCAGCTATGCTTTAGCGTACCTGAGCGCCATATCGACGAATTGCAGCGCATCATGCAGCACGAGAGAAGCAGGGATGGTGCAGATGGCGGCGCTGATTGCTCCCCCGGCACAAACTGGGAACTCTTCGAGATTGGTGAGATTATCGACCCCGTCGAGGGTGTTTCGGTTGTCGACGCGCAGGGCGAAAAATTTCAATTGGATTCCGTTGGCTACGAGCATTTCGCACCGTGAGCAAACCTACCGACAGTACATTTGAGCAAGCGCGCGCCTATAAGGCGGTGGTCGAGAAGTTGTGGGCCCAGCCAGTCTTTGAGGCCTCGCGTGCGCTCGTGCCCTGCGAGGAGGCGGCCACCGTCCTGGTCGCCGAGGCCCGCTGCGGCTTCGTCCCGCTTGAGCTTTTGTCCGTGCTCAAAGAAGGCACGCGCATCATCGCGTTGGATGGCCACGACGCGATGCTCGACGTCGCGCGCAAACGCGCCGAGAGCGTCGATACCCAAAAGCGTATCTTCTTTGTGGACCAGCGCGTCGGCAAGATCTCCTATGCCGACGGTGTGTTTCGCGCCGGGATCTGCTTCGATGGGCTATTAACCCTGCGCCAGACCGAGCAAGCCATGGGGGAACTTGCACGCGTCAGCGCCGATGGCGCCACCGTGCTCATCGCCGCGCCGCTGGCCGAGAGCTTCCCCGAATTCTACGATATCCTCGACGAGGCGCTGCGCGCCCATGACCTGCTCGAGCTCGTCGCGCCCCGTATCGCCAAACTCAAGCGGACCCTCCTCACCCCATCGCGACTCGCCGCGCTTGCACGCGCCGCCGGGCTGACCCAGATAGCCGTCGAAAAGCTTAGCTGGGAGCTCGCCTTCGCCGGAGGGCACGAGTTCCTCCAGTCGCCGCTGATCCGTGAGACCTTCTTCCCGCATTGGCTCGGACTTATCCCGTCGTCGGACCGCGAGCCGGTCCTGCGCTACGTCGGCGACGCCATCGACACCTATTGGCACGGGCGTATCTTCCGCACCCAGATCTCGGCGGCCTTGCTGTCGGCAAAAGCCTCCGATGGCGACGCGTAGGTCGTGGCGCCCGCTTTGCGCTGCAGCCTCAGGCCCGCGGACGCGGTCGCTTCGAGCCGTCTCGTTGGGCGCGATGGCGCTCGGGCGAGGCCACTTGCCCCTTTTGGGTGCCTATTTTAAAGGCCTCTAGCATTTTGGCGCAGAATGCGTCCAAGTCCCCCGGATTGCGACTCGTCACCAACCCGTTGTCCACCACGACCTCCTGATCCATCCAATTCGCGCCGGCATTTTTCAGGTCGGTCTTGATCGAGCCATATGAGGTGAGCTTTCGCCCCCGAATCACGTCCGCCTCGGCCAATAGCCACGGACCGTGACAGATGGACGCCACTGGCTTGTGCTGCGCGAAGAACGCATGCACGAACTCGACCACCGCCGGGTTCATGCGGAGTTTGTCGGGATTCAGCACGCCGCCCGGGATCAGCAACGCGTCGAATCCCCTCGCGTCAACCTCGTCGATGGTCGCGTCGACCGGAATCGACTCGCCCCAATCCCCATCGTGCCAACCCCTAATTTCTCCGGCCTCCAGGCTAATAATCGCGACTTCGGCGCCGGCCTCGCGTAACGCGATAAGTGGCTCCTCAAGTTCGGATTGCTCGAATCCGTGGGTGGCAAGGAGGGCGATCTGTTTTGTGTCGAGCTCTTGAGCCATCGTATGTCCCCGGTGATGTTGGACGGTTGGTTTTGTGAACGGTGGGCGCGTGTGGCGCGCGTCGATGCTGTGCACGTGCCACGAATGTAGGCGCGGGTGGGAGGGCGTCCATGTGGGGCGGGGCGAAGGGGCTTGAAAACAGAACGCCCCGGGCCGCCTAATTGGGTGGTCCGGGGCGCGTGAGCCTTAGCTCAACGAGGGATTAGTTACACGATTCGCCGGCGTGGAACTCCATGCCGCGAATGCACTCGTCCGGGCTGCTTGCGTCGATGCAAGTGTCGCCTTTTCGGCAGGAGCCTCCGCAAGGGCCGGGCTCGGCCGAGATGGTGAAGATCGAGCATTGCGGCTCGTTTCCGTCGGCGTCGATGCAGCGATCTTGCGGGCCACAGGTCTGCTGCAAGCCTTGCTGGCAGTCGGCGTCGGAGCTGCATTCGCAGACCGACTCGGTGTCCCAACGCGCGTCGAAGCAAGACTCGACACTATTCATCCACGCCTCACCAACCTGCGGGTGATAGGTGGGTTGGGTGACAGTCGCGTAGCGATATTGGGGTTTGAGGTTGTCAACCGAGAGCTCGTCGCTCGGGTCGATCAACATCTGGTTGAGGTCGAAGGTGCTGCCGTTGAGCAGGTGCGGGAACGTCATCGCCATGGCGACGCTGGCCGGGCTGAGGTTCGCCTCCAGGCAGCCCCAGGTCTTGACGACCGCTTTGAGGGCGTCACGGCATAGCCAGGAGTGGGCTTGGCCGGTCTCCGGGTCACGGTACTCGCAGTTGAGGTTGTCGATGGAGCCGCCGACGTTCTGCGTCCATTCTTCCCAAGGTTGCCCATCAATGCACAACTGATTCTTGGACCACAACTCCAACCCAATCTCCTCGCCCCAGTTGACCAGGTCGGTCAGGCTGTCGCCGATGTCGGAGGGCTTGGGCGGCACGGGGTTCTCGACGTTCTCCTTCATGTCCTCTTTACACCAGTCGATGAAGTCCTGGGGGCTGCCGGCGTTGCCCTCGTAGACCGAGGTCAACGGAGTTTCGGGGTAGCGCTCGACGTAGCCGCTCATGAAGCCGCCGGGCAGGGGGCTGGTGGCGGAGCCGGTCACAGGCTGGGGCTGGTGGTTGGTCATGGCGCCGAGCTCGGCGCTGCACTGGTCCTGGTAGCGTGCTTCCAGGCCGGGCTGGTACCAAATCTTATAGGTTGAGGCCAATTCCCACGCGTCGCTCCAATCAAAGAGCTTGAATTCCTTGGACTTTCCAAAGATCTGGGCGGCCATTTTGATGTCGATTCCGGCGGTCAAATATGCCCACAGGAGCAGGTCCGACAGGGCGTAGCTGCTGACCGCGTGCAGCGGGGCGTCGACGTTTTGCATGCCCCAGACGATCTCTTCGGCGGTGGGGATGCCGTGCGGCGGGCGGCAAAGCCCGGTGTCGCAGACGCGTCCTTGCGCGCAGTCGTCGTCGACGGCGCATTCCATCAGGCAGGCGCCCTCGGAGCAGGTTCGACCGTCGCCACATGCGTTTGGATCCTGGGGATCGCAGGCGCAGGTATAGGTGTCGGACTGCGCGTCGACGCAGACGCCGTCGACATTGCAGGTTTCGCCGCTGGTGCAGTCGGCGTCACTATCGCAACCGCAAGCCGACATGAAGCCGGTGCCAAGAGGGTGACAGCCGTCGCCTTCCCAACCGGTGACCTTTGGCTCGCTGGTTTGCACGCAAGAGTAGGCTTTGAAGGGGCTATGCGAATTGTCTTGAGCACCGCCGTCGCCGGGGTCGCTGCATGCTTCGGGGTTGGTCTCGGGGCTGCAGACGCCGCCGTTGACCCAGCGTCCCTGGGATTCAACGCACTCGTTTTTGCTCAGGAGGCAGGTGAAAGACATCTCACTCTGGCCGGTGGCCGGGTCTTGTGTCTTCATGCAGCAACGGCCGCCGTCGGGTTGGCCGCCGCCGTCGCCGGGGTTTCCAGCGCCGGGCACAAGGGCCAGACAGTCGGCCTCAGTGACGTCTGCGGCGACTATTTCGCCGTCTTGATTGACGCAGTAGCCGAGGGTCTCGCAGGCGTTTTCGGCGCCGTTTTCGCAGGAGAGTTTGGCGTCGGACTGGCCGATCGCTTTATTGTTGCAGGAGAGACCTTTAACCACATCGAAGACCGCGTTGCACGGTGCGTCGACCGGCGGGTTGCTATTTACGAGCGCTTGAACCAGCGCGTAGTTCAGGTCAACCACGCCGCCCCAGCCGCCCGGCTGGACTTTGACGCCCACGCCGACGTTGGCAGAGATGCCCAACTCCAGCCATTTGGCCAGCTTTACGCCGAAGAGCAGGTGCGCGCCGATCTCGGGGGTGACGTACGCGGTGGTGCCGTTGTCTTCGCTGACGTCGGGCGCCTGCATGGCGTGCATCTCGCGGGCGAAGTCGGCGTCCTGAAGTTGTGCCGCCGCCGGGATATTCTCGTTGACTTTGTCGCGGATACGGTCGCGCATGACGTATGCGTCGTGGATCCACTCGACGCCCGCGCCCAGCTTGAAATAGGGGGTAATGTAGGCGCCGGGATAGACGGTGATCGTGGGCAGGTCGAGCTGGAGCGGCTCCAGGTCGAGCTTGAGGTTGAGCCCGGCGGACATGATCGCGATGCTTGGCTCCTCCCACGGTCGGTCAACCTGGGGCCGCGGCCAGGTGTAGCTTTGCCCGTCGTCAGCCGAGGTATAGCTCGCCGGGTAGAAGTTGGAGATGAAGAGGGAGCCGGGGACGTAGACATTACCGTTGGCGTCGGCCAGGGCGTCGAATTCGCCGGGCTCGACGAGTTGGAAGATGTCGTAGTCTTCGACGTCGTCTGAGGTAATGGGGGCTGTGCTGGTCGGGATGCCGAAGGGCTTCTGGGCGTTCCAGAAGCCGAAGCCGTTGACCTGAATGTTGGCCTCGGCCGAGGGCATCAGGCTCAGGCTTTTGCCGAAGGCGTTGACCGCGAAGCCGCCGGTGCGGAATTGGGCGCGGTGCGAGCGGCTCAAGTTGTGCGAGCTGTAGCGCGCGCCGATGCTGACGTTTTCGCCGCCGAGGTTGCCCATCTGGGCGAAGACGGCGTGGCCGGCGTAGCCCACGCACATGTGCAGGTCGGGGCGCTGCTCGGTGTAGGCGCCCAGGTGGTATCCTGAGGTGAAGCGGTCGACGTACTCGAGTAGAGCGGCGATGAGGTCGGCGAAGTTCTGCAGTCCTGCGCCGATCGCGCCCATGGCGTCGAGCACGCCTTGGAACTCGACGCTCTGCAGATAGGCCGAGATGCCATCCAGGGAGTGGATAAGCTCCAAGACGGTGCGCTTGGAGACGCTGGCCGATTGCCCGGCGATCTCTACCGACAAGAAGAGGTCGTTGGAGTTCCAGGTTTGCACCGACGGGGTGCCCACGTTGAGGTTGCCGGGTAGGCCGTCGCAATAGGTGTTGCACTCCTGGCGAGTGAGGGTGTCGTCAAAGCAAGCTGAGTATTGTGGGGCGTTGGCGTCGAGCCAGTCGCCCAGCGCGCTCAGCTCGATGTCGCCGGGCAGTTGGGTGGTACCGAAGTCGCAATTGCATAGGCAGTTGCCGTTGACCTGACCGGTGGTGACCTCCTGGACGCTCTCGAGCTTGGCAGTGGCCTTGGTGAACATCGAGGTGAGCAGCTTGATGCTGTCGAGGAAGTTCAGGTTGCTGCTGAGGTTTTGGTAGTCGGGTTTTCCGGAGGTGATCTCTCCCCAGCGTGGTCTGGGCGCCCAGTCGTCGGGTTCTTCGTCGCATAGACCGATCTCGGGGTCCTCTAGTTCCTCGACTGGCAGGGGGGCCTCGACGTCGATGGGGCCAGGCTCGCAGCCCACCGAGGCGCTGAGCGCGACCGCGATAATACATAGTGAGAATAGCCACCGGAGCGGGGCATGGCGTTGAGTCGTTGTATTCATGAGGATTGAATCTCACTGTAGATAGTTATGAAACGGGTTAAACGAAACGATGATCTGCGAGGGACTCTACTCAGAGTGCAGTGCAAAATCAGCGAGGTATTGGTGCCCATTTTGCGCAATTTTGGGGTATTATTACGGGCGTTGGGTTCGGCGCGGGGAGCGGTGGTGCAGGGCGCGTGTGACTTGGGGGTGGGCGGCCGGGGAGCAAAATTCGGGTGTCTGGCGAGGGAGGTGCAAAGTGACGCAGAGGTCGGCGGTTGGGTGGTGAGGGGTTCGTTGAGCTGTCTGGAGGAGGTTCTGGAAAAATTGTTAACAAAAATAACAAAACTAGTTGACAGCGTGTTTGGACTGTGGCAGAAAATCGGCTCCCAGGCGGGGTTGCTCACAAGGCGTCCACCGCGGAGGTAATCCGGCTTAGCTCAGTTGGTAGAGCAGGCGACTGTTAATCGCCTTGTCACTGGTTCGAGTCCAGTAGCCGGAGTCGCAACGAAGCCCCAGACGCAAGTCTGGGGCTTTTTTGTGTCTGGATTTCGGCGAGGGGGGCGTTCTCTCGGCGCCTTGACCGGATCGTAGGCGTTGGCTACACGCAGACAGCGTTCGTGTTGGCCGGTCTTAACCAGGGGTATTTCGGTTGGGTGGCGGCGCTCGAATGCGTTCGCAGTGCGCGGGGTTGGCCCGTGGTTGCGGGTGTGATTGTTTGGGAGTGTCTTTACTCGAAAGAGGCTTTTTTATTGGGGGGAGTTCATGATAGGATTCGCACCGTTTAACATCCTTATACACATAAGAGGTTCTGATAATGAGTGACAAACCGACCATCATCTACACGAAGACTGACGAGGCTCCGGCGCTCGCCACGCGTTCCTTCCTCCCGATCGTCGAGGCCTTTACGGCGCCGGTCGGTATTGAGATGGAGGCGCGCGACATCTCGTTGGCGGGGCGGATCCTTGCGAATTTCCCCGACTACCTCAGCGAGGAGCAGCGCGTCAGCGACGACCTGGCGTATCTCGGTGAGCTCGCGCTTAAGCCGGAAGCCAATATGATCAAGCTGCCGAATATTTCGGCGTCGGTGCCGCAGCTGAAGGCTGCGATCGCGGAGCTTCAGGCCAAGGGCTATGCGATTCCTGATTTTCCGGAAGATCCTGAGACGGACAAAGAGAAAGAGATCGCCAAGCGATACGGCGTCGTCAAAGGGAGCGCGGTCAATCCAGTGCTGCGTGAGGGTAACTCCGACCGTCGGGCGCCGAAGGCGGTCAAAGAGTACGCCCGCGCGAACCCGCATTCGATGGGCGAGTGGTCGTCGGACTCGCGCTCGGAGGTGGTGTCGATGAAGGCGGGGGACTTCCGCAATAGTGAGAAGTCGGTGACGCTCGGGGCGGCGACGACGGTACGCATTGAGCATGTCGCGGCAGACGGCGCGACCACGCAGCTCAAAGAGCTTAGCCTGCTGGAGGGCGAAGTGATCGATGCATCGGTCATGAGCAAGAAGGCGCTGGTGAAATTCCTTGAAGAGCAGGTCGCGGATGCGCGGGAGAAGGGGATTCTCTTCTCGTTGCATATGAAAGCGACGATGATGAAGGTCTCGGACCCGATTATTTTCGGCCACGCGGTTCGAGCTTATTTCGCGCCGGTGTTCGAGAAGCATGGGCAGGTGTTTGATGAGCTCGGCGTGGACGTGAAGAACGGCTTTGGGGATCTCGTTGCGAAGCTCGAGGAGCTTCCGGCCGACAAGCGCGCTGAGATCGAAGCCGACATACAGGCGGTCTATGCCAACGGTCCCGACATCGCGATGGTGAACTCGGACAAGGGAATCACGAACCTTCACGTGCCGAGCGACGTCATCGTTGACGCGTCGATGCCGGCGATGATCCGCACGTCGGGTTGCATGTGGAATAAGGATGGCAAGACTCAGGAGACCAAAGCGGTGCTTCCTGATTCGAGCTATGCCGACGTCTACGAGGCGGTTTTCGACGATTGCAAGGCGAACGGCGCCTATGATCCGACGACGATGGGGAGCGTGCCCAACGTCGGTCTTATGGCGAAGAAAGCCGAGGAGTACGGCTCGCACGATAAGACGTTTGAGATCGCGTCGAACGGCGTGGTCCGCGTCGTGGACGCTGACGGAAAGGAGCTGATTAATCACACGGTCGAAGCGGGCGATATCTGGCGTATGTGTCAGACCAAAGACGCGCCTGTCCAGGACTGGGTGAAGCTTGCGCTGCGTCGCGCCCGCGCCACCGGTGTGCCGGCGGTGTTCTGGCTCGACAAGACGCGTGCTCACGACGCGGAGCTGATTAAGAAGGTCAACCAGTATCTCGACGAGAGCGACACCGACGGCCTTGAGATCCATATCATGGCGATTCGCGAGGCGAGCGAGTTCACGCTGAAGCGTCTGCGCAACGGTGAAGATACGATCTCGGTTACCGGCAACGTGCTGCGTGATTATCTCACCGACCTGTTCCCGATCCTGGAGGTTGGCACGAGCGCGAAGATGCTCTCGATTGTCCCGCTGATGAACGGTGGCGGCCTGTTTGAGACGGGTGCTGGTGGTTCGGCTCCGAAGCATGTGCAGCAGTTCGAGAAAGAGAACCACCTGCGCTGGGACTCGTTGGGAGAATTCCTGGCGCTTGCCGTATCGTTTGAGCACCTGGGCGAAGCCTACGATAACCCGGCGGCGAAGGTTCTGGGCGCGACGCTCGACGATGCGACTACGAAGTATTTGCTGACCAATAAGTCGCCGAGCCGCAAGGTCAACGAGCTGGACAACCGCGGCTCGCACTTCTACCTGACCATGTACTGGGCCGAAGCGCTGGCGAACCAATCCGACGACGCGGAGTTGGCGGATCGGTTTGCGCCGCTGGCGGCGAAGCTTGCAGAGAATGAGGAGCAGATCGTCAAAGAGATGATCGAGTGTCAGGGGCAGCCGATGGAAGTCGGTGGTTATTATATGCCTGACGAGGACGCGGTCGTCGCAGCGATGCGCCCGAGCAAGACGTTCAACGACATCATCGCGTCGTTCTAAGTTGATGGCATGATGGTGTAGAGGCCCGGTCACTTCATTGTGACCGGGCCTTTTTTTGTGTTGCGGGTGTGTGGGGGAGGACGTTGGTCGGTCAATGTTGTCATGGCGAGGCTTCAGGGGGGCGGTTCCAGGCAATCCGGGCATTCGCCGCGAAGCTGGACCATCGCGCTCTGGATGGAGTTGGCCCAGGGGCCTTCGAGCAACATTGAAGCGGTTAGCTCGGCGGGCAAGCAAGCGATCTGGCCGCAATCTTCGCAGATGAAGTGGGGGTGTCGGTGTTCGTCGTGCTGATTGCGGACGAGCGAGTAACGGTCAATGCCTTCGACGCGACTGACCACTGGCGCAACCCCGGCATCGCGCAACTTTACCAGGTTTCGATAGATCGTGGCCGGATCCCAGTCGGTCTCACCCAAGAGCTCAAGGACCTCGGTGTGTGACAGTGGGGTGCGGGAGGAGGCAAGTATTTGAAGTACCGCGACTCGCGGAGCGGTGGCGCGGAGGTTGCTTTCGTGGAGTAGCCTGCGTGCCTCGTCCTTGTTGATGGTCATTTTGTATCTCGGCAGTGGGGGGGAGCGTGAACGCGCAAAGTCTAATGGAAGCGGGCTCTACTTGCAACTAGCTTGCAAGTGGTTTTGAGGTGTGCTAGCTGGGCCTGACTTGCAAGTGGCTTGCAGGTGTATTCTATTTGCGTTTATTTAACGGAGCCTGAGATGAATTTTACTTTTCCCAATTCTATCGGTGTTGTTCGTGCATGCGTGGTTGCCTCCTTATTGACGGGGTTTGCGTTGAGCACGGGTTGTGGTGACGACGAAGGCACTATTGAGCAGGTCTGCGGTGGCCATGGTGAGCGGCACGGCGACCATTGTCACTGCGATGCGGGCTATGTTTTGTCGGAAGATGAGCAGTCGTGCGTGGCCCCGGATGGGGAGGATGGTCACGGTCATGAGCATGAGCAGGACGCAGGCGGTGGTGATAGTGGCCACGAGCATAGTGAAGATTCTGGGCATGAGGGTGAGTTCGAGTTCGCGTCGAGTGAACTGAGCGCGTCGACAGGTATGGCTGATGATGGCTCGCAGTTTTGGGTGCTTGAGGCGATCGGGGGCGACGTTGTTCTGGGAATGGAGCTCTACGAGGCATTCGGGGGCCCGACCTCGGCAGGTGTCGTCGAGATCGGCGAGGCGGAGACGGACTACGCTAGCTGCGGTACCTGCCTGATTCTGAAGACTGGGTGTGAGGCTCACGGAGATCACTTCCATTGTGAGCGAAGTTTTATGCCGCGCGCTGAGGGTCAGGTGCATCTTGACGCGATTGGAGGAGCAGCGGGCGAGCATCTGACCGGCGAGTTGTTGGGAGTGGTATTTCAGGAGGTAAATATTGGGGAGGGTTATGAAACGGAGCCAGTCCAGGGCGGAGAGGTACTGCAAATCGAAGCGTGGAGTTTCGACGTTGAGCTCGCGGGTCTCCCGTTGGTCGAAGAGGAGTGCAACGGTCACGGACATTTGCACGGCGATACGTGCCATTGCGACGCGGGCTATGTGCTTGACCTGACGGATTCGACCCAGTGCATTCCCGAATGAGTATGAAGAGGAGTAATAAAGATCATGAAACAAGAAAACAATTTGGAGCAAGCGCGCTTGCCGGTGACGGTGTTGTCGGGATTTCTCGGCGCGGGAAAGACAACCTTGCTGAATCAGATCCTTTGTAACCGTGAAGGTCGTCGTGTCGCAGTTATTGTGAACGATATGAGCGAGGTGAATATTGACGCGGCGCTTGTGGAGCGCGGTGGGGCAGAGTTGAGCCGAACTGAGGAGAGGCTCGTGGAGATGTCCAATGGTTGCATCTGCTGCACGCTGCGGGATGACCTGCTTGCAGAGGTTTCCCGACTGGCCCAGGAGGGGTGCTTTGACTATATGCTGATTGAGTCGACCGGGATTTCGGAGCCAATCCCGGTGGCGCAGACGTTCACGTTTGAAGACGAGAGTGGGGTGAGCCTGAGCGAGGTTGCACGTCTCGACACGATGGTGACGGTCGTGGATGCGGCGAGTTTCCTTCGGGATTATGAAGCGGCTGATGCTTTGCAGCAGCGGGGGGAGTCACTGGGCGAGGGGGATCAACGCACAGTGACGGATCTACTGGTTGACCAGGTTGAGTTTGCCGACGTGATTGTGTTGAATAAGATCGATCTTGTGACGGATGATCAGGCCATGGAGGTTGAGGCCATCGTCAGGGCGCTGAATCCGGGCGCACAGGTGTTGATGGCGACGCGCGGGCAGGTTCCGCTGGAGTGTGTGCTTGATACGGGGCTCTTTGACTATGAGAAAGCGGCGAGCTCTGCGGGGTGGATTCGAGAGTTGGAGGGTGAGCAGATACCGGAGAGCGAGGAGTATGGGATTGCGAGTTTCACGTATCGCAACGTGCGGCCCTTCGATGCGGAGAAGTTATGGGGATTTCTCAACGACGACGCGAATTGGCACGGTGTGCTTCGCTCCAAGGGATTATTCTGGGTGGCCGCCGACCATCGAGTGGCCTACGAGTGGGCCCAGGCGGGCGGGGTCAGCAGCGTGAACCCTGCGGGAATGTGGTGGGCAGCGGTCGCGCCGGAGCACTGGGGGCACTCGCCCGGCGAGCGTGCAGATGAGCGTCCAGACTGGCATCCCCGGTTTGGGGACCGTACTCAGCAGTTGGTGTTCATCGGCCAACAGGTGGACGAGACGGCGATACGCTCGGGGTTGGATGCGTGTTTGCTCGATGAGCAGCGAGCGGGTGGAAATAGCGAGGGTTGGGCGAAGCTTGCGAATCCGTTCCCACCGCTGGTGATACCGGAGCCAGCTGGCTAGCCAGGAGATTGCGGCGAGTCCCATTTGGGGGCCGCCGCAATTATGTGTTTGGGTTTACGAGAGAGAGGATGGAAGGCGGCGGGGTGAAACGGAGTGATAGTCAGGTGATCTAGAATAGGGCGTCGAGTTCATCGAAGGC
This sequence comes from Bradymonas sediminis, assembly GCF_003258315.1. GTDB lineage: Bacteria > Myxococcota_A > Bradymonadia > Bradymonadales > Bradymonadaceae > Bradymonas > Bradymonas sediminis. Next base: position 3,302,302 of record NZ_CP030032.1, on the reverse strand, counting down.
GGTCTGCATGGCGTCGGCGAGGCGTTCGAGGTTGGGGAAGGTATCGCGGCAGGCGGTGATGCCGAAGTTGAGGCCATCGGCGCTGCTTTTGCAGGAGATGTTAAGGGCCTGGCCGTGGAAGGGGAGGGATACGGGGTAGGCGGCGTCGAGGCGAGCGCCGCGGAAGTAGAGTTGTTGGCTGGAGCCGGGGACGTTGGAGATGATGATGTTGAATTGAGGGCGTACCCATCCGCCGACGCCGCCGAAGTGTTGCAGGCCGGTAGGGATGAGTCGCACCGCGCTATATTGGAGCATCGCGGCCTGGGGGAGTTTCTTGAGGCGCTCTTTCCCCTGGTTCATGGCACGTTTGATTTCATGAAGGCGCCCGGCGGGGTCGGGGATGTCGGTTGCCAGAGAGGTGAGCATGGCGCCGAGGCTATTGCCGCCGCCGGGGTCTCCTTGGGGGCGGATATTGACCGGGACCATGGCGACCAGCGGTTCATCGGGCAATTGGCCCATCTCCTGCAGGAATTGTCTGAGGGCGCCGGCGCAAATGGCTAATACGATATCGTTGACGGTCGCGTCGGCCGCGGTGGCGAGGGCTTTGATGCGGCTGAAGCTAAATTGCTGGGTGGAGAAGTTGCGGTTTTTGCCGATGCGCCCATTGAGTATGGATTTAGGGGCGCGCGGCGGGGCGCTGGTCTCTGAGTGTTCTTGAGTGGCGGATTTCCACAGGTTACGAAGGGCGCCGACGGCGCGGGGGGCGGCTCGAAGTTGGGTGTTGGCCGTCTCCCATAAATTATGTTGAGGGGGCGCGTTGAAGCTGGATGTCGGCTGGAAAAGAAAGAGCGGCGCGTCGACCTTGTTGGGGTCGGTGGACAGGCTCTGGGTCAGGATTTTGCTGCCGGTGAAGCCGTCGATGAGCGCGTGGTGCATCTTGGCGTAGATGGCGACGCGTCCGTCGGCGAGTCCGTCGAGCAGGACGACCTCCCAGGGGGGGCGGTGGAAGTTGACCGGGCGGGTGTGCAGGCGCGAGACGGTGGTGTTAAGGGCGTTGGTATCTCCCGGTGCGCTGACGGCGACGCGGCGGATATGATGGCCGAGGTCGATATGGTCGTCTTTAACCCAGGATTGGGCGGGGTGTTTTAGGAAGTCTGGGTGAGCCAGCTTGAGATTCCACGGAGGGCAGAGCTTTTTTCCGTGGTTGGCAGCGTCAAGGAGTTCGCGGATCCATTGCGCGGGGCTGTCTTCGGTGGGCGTTAAAATGAGAAGCGCGCCAACGTGAATCTTCACTGTGGAGGATTCGCTTAGCAAAAAGATCATATCCGTGGGGCTCAATCGTCTGGCCCTGCTTTTACTGCTCATATGCCACAAACTCTTGTACGGGAAGCGCTTAACGAGTCACGAGAGTTGTTGGGGCTGGCGGGTTTGTCAATGCTCTGAGGGAGTGGCGCTTCGGCCGGTGGGTGCGGTTGGGCCAGGAGGTGAAGGCGAGCGGGTTGGAGTGGGGGTTGGGGGGCTGATTGCGGTGAGGACTTGGCGATGTAATATCGAGGCGAGCGAGATGGAATGGAGCCAGGACGCCTGGTTGATGGATGGCAGGTTATCAGAACTTTGGAGAAATGAATGAAGGATGAGATTCGGATTGGAATCGTAGGGTATGGGCGTCTTGGCCGCGGGGTCGAGTTGTCGGTTGCCCAGCAGCCCGACATGACCCTTGCTGGGATCTATAGTCGGCGTTCGCCGGGGAAATTGACGGCGCTCTCGGCGGAGACGCCGGTGGAGTCGGTGGCGGCGCTTGAGAAAGGTGATGCGCCGGTGGATGTGTTGATTTTGTGTGGGGGCTCGCGGGATGATTTGCCGCATCAGAGCCCGCGATATGCGCGGCAGTATAATATTGTCGACAGTTACGACCACCACGCGCGAATTCCGGAGCATCTGGCGGCGGTGGACGAGGCGGCGCAGGTGGCGCAGCGCAGCGCGATTATATCGAGCGGATGGGACCCGGGGTTGTTCTCGTTGCAGCGGTTGATTGGGGAGGCGTTTTTGCCTGAGGGGAAGACCTATACCTTTTGGGGAGAGGGCGTGAGTCAGGGGCACTCTGACGTCATACGCCGCCTGCCCGGCGTGGCGGGGGCGGTGCAGTATACCATCCCGCTGGAGAGCGCGATTGAGGCTGTCGAAGGTGGGGAGCAGCCCGAGCTGACGGCCGGTGAGTCGCACCGACGCGAGTGTTACGTGGTGTTAGCGCCGGGGGCTGATGCGGAGGCGGTTCGGGAGGCGATTGTGAGCATGCCCGACTATTTTGAGCCGTACCAAACGCAGGTTCATTTTATCACACAGGCGCAGCTTGAGGCCGAACACGCTGAGATTCCGCACGGGGGTTATGTCATTCGAAGCGCCGAGACGGGTGGCGGCGCGTCACAGCTCATCCAGACGCGCCTGGCGCTCGGATCGAACCCGGAGTTCACGGCGAGTGTGCTGGTGGCGTATGCGCGAGCGGCGTATCGGCTCTGTGAGCGGGGGGATTTTGGGGCGAAGACGGTATTTGATATCGCGCCGGTGTTATTGTCGGCGAAGGATCCGGCGGAGTTGTATCGCGAGTTGTTGTGAACGGTGAGGAGGTTGGCCGGAGGCTCCCGTCCAGGGGCTTCAGAGCGAAAGGCGAGGCGCCCTTATCAGCTTTTGATTTCAGGCGCGGTGCGATACCCTTGGGGTGTAATAATTGGATAAATAATACCCTGCGAGAGACCATGGCGACGAAGATTTGGCTTGATAATTATCCTAGCGGTGTGCCTGCCGAGATTGACCCGGACATCTACGAGTCGATTCCGGATATGTTTGAGAAGACGGCGGCCAAGTTTTCGGGGAGGCCAGCGTTTCACAATCTAGGACATACCCAGAGCTACGCGGAAGTTGAGCGGTTGTCGCGCAACTTTGCGGCCTATCTGCAGGGGCTGCCTGGGATGCGCAAGGGGGACCGGGTGGCGGTGATGTCGCCGAATCTGCTGCAATACCCGGTGGCATTGTTTGGGATTCTGCGCGCGGGCATGGTGCTGGTGAACGTGAATCCGCTATACACCGGGCGGGAGTTGGAGCATCAGCTCAAAGACTCGGGGGCCAAGGCGATTGTGATTGTCGAGAATTTTGCTTCGGTCTTGGAGCAGGTGATCGAGCGCACGCAGGTCGAGCATGTGGTCACAACGCAAGTGGGCGATATGTTGCCGGTGCCGAAGCGTTGGATCGTGAATTTCGTGGCAAAAAAGGTCAAGAAGATGGTGCCGGCGTGGCGCATCGAAGGGGCTGTGAGCTTTCGCAATGCGCTTGATGATGGGGCGTCGAAGGAGTTTCGTGCGGTTGAGATGGCGAGTGAGGACGTTGCGCTGTTGCAATATACCGGAGGCACGACGGGGGTGTCGAAGGGGGCGATGCTGACGCATCGCAATATACTGGCGAACTTGGCGCAGACGGGGGTGTGGATATCGGAGAGCTTTGAGGAGGGCGCAGAGATCGTAGTTGCGCCGCTGCCGCTCTATCATATCTTCTGTTTGACCTCGACATTGTCGTTTATGCGGTGGGGGAGCCTGAGCGTGCTGATTTCGAACCCGCGGGATTTGCCGGGGTTGGTGAAGGAGCTGGGGCAGTGGAAATTTAGCGTGATGACAGGGGTGAATACGCTGTTCAATGCGCTGTTGCATGCGCCCGGGTTTGAGTCGGTCGACTTTGGGGCGCTGAAGGTTGTGGTCGGTGGCGGCGCGGCAGTTCAGAAGTCGGTGTCTGAGCGTTGGAAGGCGACGACGGGAACGTATATCTCGGAGGCCTACGGTTTGACGGAGTCGTCGCCGGGACTGTGTGGCAATCTGCTGGAGACGCCCTGGAACGGGTCGGTTGGCTATCCGCTTCCGTCGACGGAGGTGTCGATACGGGATGCGGATTTCAACGAGTTGCCGGTCTGGACGGGGGAAGGGGATATCGAGGCGCATACTGGAGAGGTGTGCGCGCGCGGGCCGCAGGTGATGGTGGGGTATTGGAATAATGCCGAGGAAACCGCCAATACGTTGCGCGACGGTTGGTTAAAGACCGGGGACGTCGGGCATATGGATGAAGAGGGTCGCGTCACGATTACTGACCGCAAGAAGGATATGATTGTAAGGTCGGGGTTTAATGTTTATCCGGCGGAGATTGAGGAGGTGATAGCGGCGCATCCGGGAGTGCTTGAGTGTGGCGTGGTAGGGGTGCCTGATGAGAAGTCAGGTGAGACGGTGAGGGCGGTGATCGTGAAGAAAGAGCCGGGCCTCACGAAGGAAGATATTATAGAGCACTGTCGGGCGAATCTGACGGGGTATAAGATACCGCAGGACGTGTTATTTCGAGATGAACTGCCTAAGACGCCGGTCGGAAAGATCTTGCGGCGTAAGTTGCGCGATATGTGATGGCTTCGGCGGTGCGTGTATAGGCTCGTTTGCGGAGTCGAGGTCGTCTCAGTAGGTCGTGGGGTCGTCTCAGTAGGTCGTGAGGTCGTCTCAGTAGGTCGTGAGGTCGTCTCAGTAGGTCGTGGGGTCGTCTCAGTAGGTCGTGAGGTCGTCTCAGTAGGTCGTGGAGTCGTCTCAGTAGGTCGTGGAGTCGTCTCAGTAGGTCGTGGGGTCATTCCTGTAGGTTTGTTGGTCATCGATTGACGGCGGGAGGCAACATAAAAAAGGCGGCCCGGAGACGGGTCGCCTTTTTTAGTGGTCTAGCCCTAGAGTTAGACGGTTGAACTGCTGTGTTGAGCAGGTTCACTTGTGTTTTGGAGTTCTGCCAGGTTCACGAGGATGCCAGGCTCGGCGGGCAGTTCAGGGTTGGAGATCGCGACGCGGTGATTTTGGCTGCGCCAGTAGCGGCTGGTGAATCGTTTGGCCATTTCCGGGTTGTCGCGGAAGGCGTATTCGCCGGCTTTTCGAAATTCGCTTAGGAGTTCGTTGAGGTAGGTGAAGGCACGGTCCCGCATATCCTTGGCGCTGTGTTGAGAGATTCCGTGATGGTACTCGGACTTCTCGTCCATCAGGGTGCTCGCAATTTGGCGAGCTTCTATAACCACGCTGGAGGAATCGAAGGTCTGATCTGACTCGAAGGCCAACGGGTACATTTCGAGCAATCTGGCGAGGTCGTGCAAGTCCTGGGCGAGCGTGGCGATGCTGCCGGTTTGGCGGATGAACTTGAGGTTGGCTTGAATCTCGGCATCATGACGAAGGTTCCACTTGCAGGCTTTGAGCGCTTGGGTGCGCAGGGCTTCGCCGCGTTTGATGGCTTCATTGAAGACCTCACTATTGCGCCGCCCTCGCTGTTGGGCCCATACCGACTGGGCCTGGCGCGCAGCTTGGACGGCGGTGGGCAGGATAGCCAATCGCTCGTCGGACGTCCCAACTTTCTTGAGGCCGTCCGAGACGTCGGTTCGGGCGATCAGGGAGTTGAAGGTTTCTGCTTCGGCCAAGAAGGTTGAGATCGGCATGCCGCTGGGGGGGCGGACCTCGGCGGAGCTAAGCTTCTGCAAGGTGGGGGTTAATAGGTCTAAGTCGGGTGTGAGCATGTCATCCTCCATGAATCGTAGCCGCAATGGCCCCAATGGCGCAGGTGCGGCGCGTTTTCGACGGTACTTCATGTCGGTTGAGCTGAGCAGTATAGCGTAGACGAAAGGCCTGGTCGAGGGGCTCGGCGGAAGTAGTTCGTCTGGTGGCGATTGCGCGGGGAGCTCGCAGAGTTTGTTCGAGTGGGGGCCTGGAGACGCGCGGTATAATCGCGCAGCGGAAGAATCGATTTAATTGTAGTCATCCCTGAACCTCGGTGTTAACGTGCATGCCTAACTTAAGACGGACAAAAGGGAGATTATGGCAGATTCGACATTTGATTTTCAGATGCGCAAGGCGGTTGATGCGTTTCACGCAGAGGAGATGCCGCGAACGCTACTGATGCGGCATATTGCGACGGCTCGGCAGTGTTTGGTTCCGGTAAGGAACCCGGGTGCCAATGAGACGCCTGATCTGATCTGGCGAGGTGGGCCGGAGGGGGAGGGCGGTCATTATGTGGTGTACACGGATCCTGAAGCGTTCAATGTTGCGCGTGGGACAGGCGTGTTTGATGGGATGCCAGGAGGTTGGGTGGTTGTCAGCGCGCGCCAGCTTTTGGCGTCTGCGCGCGAGTCCGATGGGAAAGGGATTCAGATAAATCCGCATACGAGCCTGTTACTAGAGTTGTCGTCGGAGGAGGTTGAGGAGTTGCTTTCGATCAGTCACGGCTCCGAGGTCGATGAGGCGATTCTGGAGGCAATGGCGCCACCGATCGCGCCGGGGACGCTTGAGACGATCGCGGCGTTTTCGGGCTTTGAGATCATCACGCGCGCGTCGCAGACCCTGGATTTGGCGCCGGACTCGCAGGGACGGAAGTTGTTGGCCGTGTTCACGTCTGCTGCGGGGCGAGATGCTTATCTTGCAAGCGTCGGCCCCCAATGGGCCAAACACGGTCCTCCCATGATACTAACCCTCACCGGCATCCAACTTGCCGAGCATATGAAGTCGCTCGATATTGATGGGGTTGTTTTTAATTGTGCTGGGCCGGTGGAGCCTCGGGCGCTGCATCCGAGTTTGGGGCGGCTAATCTTGGAGGCGGTAGCTAAGGCGGATGAGGAGGGTGGCGGGGGCGAAGAGGAGTAGGCAGGGGTCGCGGGAGATTGGGGGGGAGTTCGGACTTCGGCTTGCCCATATGCCCTTGGTCACTATGATGGCGTTTACATATCGTTTGGGGCGGTTGCCCCGGGTATTCTACACTCATAGGAGACTGGAAATGGGTTTTGCACTTTCTGATATGAAATTGAGCAGCAGCGCGTTTGAAGCTGGTGGGGCCATCCCGAGTAAGCATACGGGTGAGGGTGTGGATGTGTCGCCGGCGCTTGCGTTTGGTGAAGTTCCGGAAGGGACTAAAGCGTTCGCGGTGGTCTGCCATGACCCCGACGCGCCGCTGGTTTCGCCCGGTGGGACCTACGGGTATGTGCATTGGGTGCTCTATAATATCCCTGGGTCGGTGCGCGAGCTTGAGGAAGGCACGTCGAAATATACCGATGGGAAGAATGACTTCGGCGAGCCGGGGTATGGAGGGCCGATGCCACCGGAGGGGCATGGGAAGCATCATTATTATTTTTGGGTGCTTGCCCTGAATGATGATTCGCCCATCAAAGAGGGGCTGACGCTTTGGGAGCTTCTGCGCGAGATTGAGCCGAAGGTTATTGGTATGAACCGCCTGGTTGGTACCTACGAGCGGGGCAAATAAGCTTTTTGCGTCATTGGGCGGCGCGCCGTGCGCCGCTCGGACTCCCCCCACGTATTCCCTCCGAAACGCCTCAGACCTTCATATGCCAGAACCTTCGCTGCTAAAGCGCGTGCAGCCAAAGCTGCGTCTTTTGTTCGACCGATTTACGCTGACGTTAATTGCGGTGGTTGCGGCGGCGACGCTTATTCCGGCGCATGGGCGAGGCGCGGTGTTCTTTGAGCATTTGACCACTGCGGCTATTGCGCTCCTATTCTTTTTGCACGGGGCGAAGTTGTCACGCGAGGCCATTATCGCGGGCGCGACGCATTGGCGGCTTCATGGCGTTATATTCGCCTGGACCTTCGTTATCTTTCCGTTGATTGGTTGGGCGCTGGGGCCTGTGCTGCAACCCCTGTTGGGGGACGCGCTCTATATGGGCGTGGTGTATCTGTGCGTACTTCCTGGCACGGTTCAGTCTGCGATTGCCTTTACCTCGATTGCGCGGGGCAACGTGCCGGCGGCGGTGTGTGCGGCGTCGGCGTCGAGTGTTGTCGGCATTATTATCACGCCGTTGTTGCTGCAATTCTTATTGCAGACGGACGTCTCGGCGCTGGGGGGCAGTGGGTCGCTGCTGAGCGCGATAGGAAATATTAGTCTGAAGATATTATTGCCGTTTGTGGTCGGCCATCTGATGCGTCCGTTGCTCGGCAGTTGGATGGAGCGCCGGGCGAGGCTTGTGAAGGTGGTGGACCAGGGCTCAATATTGCTGGTGGTTTATACGGCCTTTAGCGAGTCGGTTATTGGTGGTTTATGGACGACGGTGGGGCTCGGGTCGTTGGCCTCGCTATTTTTGGTCTGCGTGCTGCTGCTTGCGCTCGTGCTGAGCCTAAATATCTGGTCCACGCGTCGGCTGGGGTTTTCGCGGGAAGATGAGATTACGATTGTATTTTGCGGTTCAAAGAAGAGTTTGGCCAATGGCGTGCCGATGGCGAGCGTTCTATTCGGGGCGGGGGCGATCGGGCCGATCTTGTTGCCGGTGATGATCTTTCATCAGATTCAGTTGATGGTGTGCGCGGTGCTGGCGCAGCGTTATGCGCGTGGGGTTGAGGTGGATGGGGGGTGATGGTTTGGGAAGTTGCGGTCTGTTTTTTGCGTCGGCGCAGTGACACACGACGCGTCGCTGATTAACGGCGTCGTGTATCGGAGAGCGCTGGGGTTATTTGCGTAGGTTTGTGATCATTGTGCGAAGTTCCTCGATTCTTTCGGCATTTCCCTTTTCGTCGCCCATGCGTTGCAGTTGGTTTTTCTTGTGCGCGAGTTCGCCGAGTAGGTGATAAAATTTGGAGTTCGCGCGGCCGCTGAAGATGGCGGTGGTCAGGGTGAAGGGGGATTGTGCCTTTCGGTATTCGGGTTCGGTGATCAGGCCTCGGGAGACTTCGGCGGCGAGTTGTTTTTTGAGGATGGAGCGGTCGTGGATGTTGGCCCAGACGATCATGCCGACGATGACCATATAGCCGGGGATGTCGGTGAGCACGACGATGCCCAGCGAGGCGATGCCTTCGGCGTTGATGAAGTGGCCGATGGAGTTGTGAAATGCGTGCAGGCTAATCGCGATGACCAGGCCGATGAAGGGGGCGATAAATTTAACGAATAGGTTGTCGCTGAGGCGAGAAATGGCGAAGCCGATGCCGGTAAAGGCGGTGAATGTTGCGTGGAGCCAGCCGAGTAAGATGATGCGGATAAAAGCGTTTACGGCCAGACCGCTCCAGCCGTTGACCAGATAGCCGTGTTGGAAAATATAGCTGAAGTTTTCACAGGCCGAGAAGCCCAGGCCGACCATGCTGCCGTAGATGATACCGTCCAAGATGCTGTCGAATTCTTTGCGGAAGAGGAAGAAGACCACCGCGACGGCCATGGCTTTGATGAGCTCTTCGACCACGGGTGCAACGATGGATGTGGTCGCGATGCTCGCGAGTTCTGCGGAGCCGGAGGCAAGTTGTAGGCCGATCCCGAAGCTGGTGTTGATAAAGCATGCGCCGAGGCCGGCGACGAAGGCCCCCCAGAAGAATACGCCGCCGAGCAGGAGCTTGGGTTCCTTTTCGTAGCGGTCCAGCCAATAGACGAAGAGGGCGTAGGCGAACATTGGCACGAAGCCCAGAAGTAAAGAGATGATCAATGGCATGCGGTTTTCTCCCCGAGAGGCGGTTGGTCATTATCTATCGTTACTTCTGTCGCTCCAAGGTGCCCGCGTTGAGCCGCCCTGTCACGCTAAAATTAGATAAAAAGGTGCGCTGAGGGTGCGCTCGATAGTCGGGACTGCACTTTACCTGGTCGCCGAAGCTATTATAGCGTCCCGCGAGATCATTGTGGGCCGAGTTTCGGTGTAACGCTTCTGCGCGAGTCAAAAAATGTATTATCTCACTGCTGCGAAACGTCTGTTGTCTATTCTTCTTTTGGGCTTGGTTATTGCGGCCTGCGACGATGCCGAACCGTCCGAGGCTGGGGGCGAAGGAGATGTGGGCGTTGCGGATGGGCGGGGGGATGTTGAAGGGAGTGATGGTTCGTCCGCGGACGTCGTGTCGCAGGGCGATGTATCGAAAGATATATCGTCGGATGACGCGGTGTCGACGGACGCCATTTCGACGGATGCTTCGACCGACGCAGACGGGCCGGACTTGAGCGACGCCGACGCGCCCGAGGAGCGGAGTGAGGCGCTTGGTGAGTTGGATCTCGACTTTGCGTCCTCCCAGGAGACGCCGGGGCTATTTATCGGTCCCTTGGATTTACGCGCCGACCCCAGCGCTCTGTCGTCGACTTCGGATGACGGAGTAATTATCGCTGGGCGTGGGCGGTTTAAGAGTGAGGGGCCAAAGATCTATTCGATGCGCATGACGGAAGGGGGGGAGGTCGATGCGGCGTATGGAAATAACGGAGGCTTTCAGACCTTTTCAACGGGGCCGATCGGTCGTGATTTTGTCGTGTTGGCCGGTGCGATTCAGGCGGATGGGAAGAGCCTCATCTGCGGCAATGTACGCGCCGCCGAAATGGGGAGATCGCGGCTTTTCGTCGCTCGCCTGAACCCCGACGGATCCCCTGATGTAACGTTTGGCACTAATGTGGAGATGCCGGGGCGGGTGTTTTTTGATCTTCCGGAGGAAAAGCCGAATAGTTTGTGCTGGGCGCTCGAAGTTCTGCAGGATGAGACGATATTGGTGGGCGGCCTGGTGGCCGCCAACAATAAGATGACGCCGCTCTTGATGCGTCTTCGCTCGAACGGGGCGTTGGATGAGAGTTTTGGTGCTTTGGGGCAGACCCCGGGCGTGGTGCTGCATCAGATCGACCCCAGCAATAATTGGCTTTACGCCAAGATTCGCGAATTGGAAGTGCTTGAGGATGGTAAGATTCTTGGCCTGGTTGATTCTATCGACGGCACCACGGGGCAGGCGAATGGGTACCTACTGCGCTTTCACCCGGATGGGCGGATCGACGAGAGCTTCGGGGATGATGGTGAGCATCCTGGATTGGTCGGATTGGCGCTTGCCAATGGCGCGAGTCACGAGGTCTTCGACTTTGCTGTGGACTCAGCTGATGGGCGCATTTTTGTGGTCGGCGAGCATAAGGCTAACGCGGAGCCGACGCCGAGCCGGTTCTTTGTGCATGCGCTTGATAGCAACGGTCGGGTGGTCGGAGATTTCGCCACTGCTGGGACGTATATTTTGGATGACTATAACGCGGCCGCTCGCGCGATCAGCTTGCAGCCCAACGGTAAGTTGCTCGTCACCGGGTCTGCGATGACGCACCCGAATCCGGCGTTGCAGGCGGGTGAGTTGTTGGTTGTGCGTTTGATGGGGGATGGCACGCTGGATACGAGCTTTGCGCCGAGCGCTGATACACCGGGGGTCTTCTTTTGGGGGCATCCTACCTATACTTTTTACGCGGCGCGGGCTGTGCTTGATAGTGTTGGGCGATTGGCGGTTGTTGGGTCTTCGCCGAATGACGTGAATCAATCGCCGCGGGGGCATGGTTTTGTGGTGCGATTGCGTTGAGTTGGATGGGGCGGCCAGACCAAGATGGTCTGGCTCCGGGGTTAGTGGGTGGCCGGTTATGTCAGGCGCCAGACCAAGATGGTCTGGCTCCGTGGTTGGTGGGTGGCCGGTTATGTCAGCGGCCAGGCCAAGATGGTGTGGCTTCGGGGTTGATGGGTGGCCGGTTATGTAAGCGGCCCGACCAAGATGGTGTGGCTTCGGGGTTGGTGGGTGTTGCTTTTGACGCGCGGGGTAAGGCTGACTAGCGTCCGGGAGAGTTCGTGAGTGTGTTGGTATTTGGGCTCGGTTTGTTGCCCTGTAAATTTAGTCTAATTTAACCGAAGGAACCTTTCATGAAGTTATTTCTTAAGTCAGTGCTGCTTCTTGTTCTTGCGATGAGCTTCGGCTGCTCCAGCAATCCGGAGCGCGTTGAAGATGAGGCGGTGAGTGAGACGACGTCGGGTGAGGTGAACGAGGAGTCGACACCGGATGGTGAGTTGGAGGGCGAAGCGGGGGTTGAAGAGGCGCCGGCTGAGGAAGGAAGTCCCGACCTTGTCGGCGCAGAATGGTCCGTTGAGTCGCTCGCCGGGTCGGGCCTGGTCGAGGAGACCCAGCCCACGCTGATGTTTACCGCGGATGGCGAAGTCTCGGGGCAGGCGAGCTGCAACCGGTTCTTCGGAAGCTATCAGCTCGTAGATGATGGGCTGACGATTACGACGGCTGGTACCACGCGAATGGCCTGCCCAGTCTTGGTCATGGAGCAGGAGCAGTTAATGCTCAAGGTGCTCAACGAAGTCGATGGCTTTGAGATCGATGCGGAGGGTGTTTTGCGTCTTCACACTGGCGCGCGCGAGGTTATTAGCGCTGGTCAATGATTGGTGTGAGTTGTTCATTGGTTGAATAGAAGGCCCCGTGTTCTCGATGAGTTCGGGGCCTTTTCGTGGTTGGCTGCAATTGGAGGTGCAGGGCTTAGTTTGGCCAGCATCGAAGGGCGTGCGAAAGGTATTGAGATGGGCGGAATGGTTAGAGCTTTAGGGGGAGCATCATCTGTGCGCTGATATGGAGCGCTTCGAGTGGTTGTGGTGGTGATGAGATCGCCCCGGAAGGCGGTCTCGATGCGATGGTGGATTCCGGGAGTGGTGGGGATATTTCGGATTTGCCTGGGGATATTGGAGTGAGAGATGCGGGGCGCTCGGATAGTGGGCAGCCGGATATAGGGGGCGGCGACGTATTGGGCCAAGATCTGGAGGGGGCCGATGCGGGGGATATTCTGGTCTAGGACACGCAAAGCGAGGATGCGGGGACGCGAATGAACGGACATCCCGACCTCGACGCTTTTCGGGCATTCGCCAAGCCGGCCGCTCAGCGCTATGCGCTTCGTGGAGTTCACTATTGGGAGGTATGGAGTGAGCCGAACCTTAATCAGTTTTTTTCGCCGCCCGACCCGGTTGCCTATGTGGCGCTTTTAGATGCGGGCTACGAGGGAGTCAAAGCGGGGAACCCAGGGGCATTCTTATGGGCTGCTTCGGAATGATTGGACGCCCAAGGAGGCATATCAACGCGATAAGGAATTGGAGCGTATGCCGCTTGATTCTCCTTCGTTTTAGTCCGGACGGTGTGCGGCGAGGCGTTGTTAAAATACGAGGATAATACTCTTTATTTTGCGTCATAAATTTCGTATCCTCGCCGATATATTACCGTGAGGTGGTTGATGGTGTTGTTGTCGCATTTTCCCAAATGAATAAGGAGAGAATTATGGCTGAATCATGGCTTCCGACGCTGATTACGAAGACACCCGAGGAGGGATTTCAACTGGCGGTTAAGCTCTCGCGCATGGGGGTGAAGACGACTCAGCCAGACGTCGAGGTGCTGCATAAGCTGCGCCCGGAGTATGCGAATGATGCGGATAGTCTGACGGCGGCGTCGCATGTGATCGCGGTGAATTTCCAGACGGTGTCGGCTGCGAATAATTATTGGCGAGGCTGAGCTGACGGCTCGTTTCGTGGATGGAAGAGAGAGCCCGCATCGGCTGAGCCGATGCGGGCTCTCTGACGGTTGGTGTGTGTAGGTCGAGGGTGAGAGTGCGGTTTGACACCGAAATTGCGGGGACCTAACCTCCATTTCTTTGCGCTCATTTATCACTGCACAATAGAGGCCCTGATGCGAAATAGTATGACAACGATGATCGCTTTCGCTGCGATGTTATTTTTGATGGTTGGTGGCGCGACGGCGCGCGACGCGGTGGCTAGCGGGCCGACCTCGGCGCTTTGGGGTGAAGACGGGGAGCTATTTACGCCCGGCGGAAGACTGATGGATTGGTCCTATGCGGGTTATGGGGCGGGGGAACGCGCGATTCCGGATGTGCCGGTGGTGGCGGACGTGGCGGCTCATGGCGCGGTCGGTGATGGGGTGGCCGACGATGGGGCGGCGATCGAAGCAGCGATTGATGCGGTCGAGGCCGCGGGGGGTGGGGCGGTGTATTTGCCGCCGGGTCGCTATCTGTCGCTTCGGCGCTTTCGGCTCCCGTCGGGTGTGGTGTTGCGCGGGGCGGGGCAAGACGCGACGACGTTGTATTTTCCCGAACATTTGGAGTCGCTCTATGGGGGCGACTACTCGTTTGGTGGCGCGTTTATCGAGGGCAAAGGTGGCTCGAGCGCGCTGCCGTGGCTTACGACGGTGGTCGAGGCGGCAGAGCGCGGGACGCATGAGATTCGCGTCGCGTCAACCGAAAGGCTGGCGGTCGGAGACTGGGTGATGCTTGCCCAGCGGGACTTGAACTTTACTCTTATAAAACGGCTTCATAGCGACCTTGTTGACGCGAGCACGGATAAGATTAATGACCGCGCCTATAATTTCCCGTCTCGTATCGAGGCGATAAATGGCGATGTGGTGACTCTGGAGCGCGCGCTTATTGCGGATGTTGAGACGCGATGGACGCCGACGTTGCGTGCGGTGGAGCCTCGGCTCAGCGAGATCGGCGTGGAGAGTCTGACCATTGAGTTTCCAGTCACTGCCTACCCAGGGCATCTGAACGAGCTGGGCTATAACGCGGTTCATTTCAATAACGCCTGGCACGCCTGGGTGCGCGACGTGCGTGTGCTCAACGCCGACTTAGGGGTGAGCTTCACGAGTTCGTTCTTCTGCACCGCGAGCGGCGTGACGCTGGCGACGACGGGCGATCGCGGTCCGATTACCGGGCATCACGGGCTTAATAATGGGCGCGGCGGCGATAATCTCTTTATTGACTTCGATATCCAGACGACTTTTCAGCATGACTTGACCAACGAGTGGTATGCGCACGGGGTTGTGTTTGCGCGAGGGCGCGGCGACGACCTGTGTATGGACCATCACCGCGCGGCACCTCATTCAACGCTGTGGACGGAGTTGAATCTCGGCGCCGGGACGCGCCCATGGATGAGTGGAGGCTCGGGGAATCGAGGTCCTCATACCGCGTCTTGGGATACGATGTGGAATGTTACCGCGGATCAGAGGTTGCCATTGCCTTGGGCGAGTTTCGGGCCGCAGATGACGTTCGTCGGCTTTAATACGCGGGACACAATTCCTGATGGGGCGCTCGATTGGTATGTCGAGCCGCCTGCTTTGGTAACGTCTACTAGCCAGAGTATCTCACCGGCAAATTTGTGGGAGGCGATGGTCGCCAGGCGGCTTCCTGCTGAAGAGCCCGACCCCGGGGCAGACGCGGGTGACACGGGCGGTTCGCCGGATGCGGGAGATGCTGGCGACGTGGGTGATGGGGAGGATGGGGCCGGCTGGGATGAGGATGTGAGCGATGTTTCCGTTGACGTGGATGCGTTGCAGCCAGATGTCAGTGCGGGTTTAGATGCCGCTGATGAGGGCCTCGACGCGACGAGTTCGGAGGATGACGTTTCTTCGCAGGACGCCACTTCCGGCCTGGATGGCGTCAGTAATCCTTCGGGAGGCGACGGCTGTGGTTGCCGGGCGAGCGGTACAAGTCCCACTCCGGGGACCGCCGCGTTCGTATTTATTGTGCTCGCCGGGTTGGGTGTAAGCCGTTGTCGGGGTCAGGCGTGAGCCATTTATGGCGCGGTTATTATGTCGCGATATGCTGGGCATTAAGGATTCGGTGCCTAAGCTTGGGCGTGGACGAAAGTTGCTGATAATTTGATTGCTCTCCTTGAAGAGGATTAAAAGATGATCAGAGTCTGCTCATCCTGTGCTCAGAAGAATCGGATTCCCTGGTCTCACTTGCATGTCGCGGGGCGCTGCGGTCGCTGCAAAGAAGAGATTGAGCCGATTGATAGGCCGATCGATGTGAAGTCGAGCGCACAATTCCAAGAGATTATCGATAACGCCGAGGTGCCGATACTCGTGGATTTTTGGGCGGCATGGTGCGGTCCCTGCCGGCTCGCCGCGCCGCGGGTGACCGAGGTGGCGAGCCGAAGGGCGGGGCGTGCGGTGGTGCTGAAGGTGGATACGGAGCGCATGCAGGATTTGGCGGCGCGTTTTCAGATTCAAGGCATTCCCAACTTTATGGTGTTTGAAGATGGGAAGGTCAAAAGCCAGCAAGCCGGTTTGGTTGACGTTGGCGTTATGGAGGGCTGGCTCGATTGAGTCGTTCTGCGGGCACAAAAAAAATCCCCCATCAACGGAGTTGATGGGGGATTTTTTGTGCGATTTGTCGACTTATTTGGCGTCGCCATCCGGGCCCAGGCCCAGGCGCTTTACGGTCGCGCCCAGGCAGACGTCTTCGAAATAGGTGACGCCTGCGTCTTTGGCGATCTGCGCGGCTTCCTGGGACTTGAGGCCTTTTTGGACCCAGACGACGGGGGCGTTAATCGCGATGGCCTCGCGGGCGATGTCGGGGATCTCGGGTTCGGGGCGGAAGATGTCAACGATATCGACGGGTACGGGGATGTCCTGGAGGCTGGGGTATGCGCGCTGGCCGAAGATCTCCTCGGCCTTGGGATGCACGGGGATGATGTTGAAGCCGGAGCGCAGAAGGTAGGCAGGGATCTTATGCGAGCTCTTGTCGGGGTTGGTCGAGGCGCCGACGACGGCGACGTTCTTGGACTTTTTGAGCAGCTCGGTAATTTGGGCATCGTTCATCATCAAAGATCTCCGTATAAAAATTCGATTGGGTGCTCGCTTCTGGAGAGCACGTTGATTCGCGCTATTTTATTTAGGTGCGGCCGGGTAAAAATCCAGCGAAAAGCCGAATTAAGGTCGCGCCGTCCGCAATAGGGCGGCTTGAGTGCGCGATTCGCCGGGCTTTGCTCCAGATCAAAAAAATCCCCCGTCGACTCGGTCGGTGGGGGATTGGGGTAGGCCATACGGCCGATTCTTAGGACGATGTCGACCTATTTTGCGTGGCTATCTGGTGCCACGTTTAGGCGTTTTACCTCGACGCCCAGGCAGATATTCTCCAGATAGGTGGCGCCTGCGTCTTCGGCCAGTTGCGCGGCTTCGTCGGAGAAGATTCCTTTTTGGACCCAGATGACCGGCGCGTTAATCGCGAGGGCCTGGCGGGTGATATCCGGGATCTCGGCGGAGGGGCGAAAGACGTTGACCATGTCGACCGAGCCGGGGATATCGGCGAGCGTCGGGTAAGCGCGAAGACCGAAGATTTCGTCGGCTTTGGGGTGCACCGGGATAATCGTATATCCGGCAGCGATAAGGTCCGCGGGTACCCGGTGCGAGGGCTTCTCAGCATTAGTGGAAGCGCCGACCACGGCGATGGTCTTGGTCTTCTTGAGGATATCGAGCAATTGTTTGTCGGTCGTCATTTTGAGGCTCCTTGGCGAAAGTAATGGGCAATTCTGGCATCTATCAGGGCGAACATCCTTGCTGACCGGTGGTTTCGACGCAGGTGCAGGTGCCGCAGGAGTTTTGGCCCGATTCCCACGAGCCGTTGCAGCATTGGTAGGAACCGGAGCAGGCGCCGTCGGCGTAGACGCCGCCGAAGCTATGGGTGCAGGAGCCTGCGGCGGGCTCCTCGGGGTCATCGATCGGCGGTGCGCTGTCGACCGTGATGGTGATGGGCACGCCCAGGCTCTCGCGGTCCCTGCGGTCGATGGCCGAGATGAGGTATTCGCCGATGGCGAGGCCGAATTGCTGCTGGACGCCGGGGACGAGCTGAATCAGCTCGTGGTCGCGATAGACGGCGAAATAGCGAATATCGTCTGAGCCCTCGTAGCGCACGCCGGCGTCGCTCACAGTGAGCTCGGGCATGGGCGGTCGACCGGTCGCGCCGGCGATGGGCGGGGCGGCGGCGGGGCGGGTGTAGAATTGCTGGCGCATCGCGGTGGTGAAGCCGGAGCGGTTCTCCTGAAGCGGGTTGATTTGGTAGTGGATATTGCCCATCGCGCCGCGCTCGCGGGCCTGGCGAGTGAGGCGGATTTGCTCAAGGAATTCGGCGACGGTCCAGTCGGAGCTGGTGCCGAGTTTGGCGGTATAATTGCCGATATAGAGGTCTTTCCCCGCGGTCTTGGCCTGGTCGGCCCACCAGTTGAGCAGGACGCCGTAGGCTTGGGCCGTCTGGGTGGTCGGCCAATAAAGTTGCGGGGCGATATAATCGACCCAGCCTTGCTCGAGCCAATGCAGCGGGTCGGCGTAGATCTCAGCGTATTGGTCCAGGCCGGTGATCCCCTCCGGGATGCCCGGGCGGTAGATGCCAAATGGCGAGATGCCGTAGCGCACGTCGGGGCGCTCTTGTTGGATGAGTTGGTGAACGGTTTCGACCAGTTCGTGGACGTTATTTCGGCGGAAGTCCCCCAGAGATAGGGTGCCGCCGTTTGCCAGATATGCGTCGTAGGTCGCGGAGTCTGGGAAGGGGCCGTCGGGGTAGGGATAAAAATAATCGTCGAAGTGAATGCCGTCGATATCGTAGCGGGCGAGGATATCGTGAATGACGTTCACGGTCTGGGCCTGACCGTCGAAGAGGCCCGGGTCGATCCAATAGAGGTTATTATAAAAGTGGACCAGGTCGGGGCGCGTGCGGGTGATGTGGTTGGCCGAGGCGAGGCTGGAATTTCCCGAGGCGAGGGCGCGGTAGGGGTTGAGCCAAGCGTGCAATTCGAGGCCGCGTTTGTGGGCTTCCTCGACGGCAAATTCCAGCGGATCCCAGCCGGGATCTTGGCCCATGGTGCCGGTTAGAAATCGGCTCCAGGGCTCGATGTCGGAGTCGTAAAAGGCGTCGGCCTCGGCGCGCACCTGAAAGTATACCGTATTAAGCCCGGCGTTTTTGACCACGTCGAGCTGGGCGGTGAGCTCGGCTTTTTGCGCGGATACAGAGAGCCCGGAGCGGCTGGGCCAGCTGATATTGAAGACCGTCGGAATCCAGACGCCGCGGACCTCGCGGGCATGCGAGACCTCGACCCCTTCGACGGGTGTCGGGGTTGAGTCTTCGTCGGGGCTCGCGTCGACTTGCGCGCCAGCATCTTCATTCGCGGTATCACTATCCGGCTCCCCTTGCTGCGCGTCACTGCCGGCGTCTTCTTCGCGCGTGTCAGCGGTTGCATCCGAGGTGTTGTATTCGTCGGGGTCATTCACTTCGTCGCTAACACAGCTGACGGAGAGCGAGAGGGCAAGGATGAGCGGGGCAATGATAAATTTATTCATGAGACGAGTTCCGCGAGCGAACCTGAGGGTTGGCTCAAATGAAAAGATTATTTATTGGATACACAATCGCAATTGGCTGCTGACGCTATTTGATGCTCCGGGGTTGGTTATCCGTCAACCCCGGGCGCGCGACAATGAGGGGGAAATAGTGCGCTCCCTCGTGCTGCGCGGCATTTAATCGTCGCAGGTGTCGGCTCGACTCAAGGTCATTGTCTATCGGCAGGTGCGTCGCTTACGATATCGCGCTCCTGTAGCCAGTCGAGCACCGTGTCCATAAGCTCCGGGTCCAGCGTCGTTTTAATCGTGGCGTATTCCGCCGGGAGCCCTGTTTGGGCCGGTTGAAAGAGGTGGTTTAGGCCATTGAGGACGGTCACGGTCGTTTCTGGGTGTTTAGCGAGGTGGTCGCGAAGGGGGCCGACGTTTTGCGCGGGGGCAACTTGAAGGTCCTTGCTGCCGTAGATGGCGAGGGTTGGGATCGTCAGTTTCGTGAAGGTCGTCGCCGGCTTCATCGCTAAAAAGGAGCGCATCCAGGAGGCGGTTAGTTGCTCGAGCATTTGGTCGAGGACGTGGTCGAAGTCCTCGCTCTTGGTGGGGCCGTAGACTTTGCGATCCTGCGGGCTCATCGCCGCGGCGGCGGCCTTGAAGTCGGCGCGAAGCGTCTTGCGAAGTGCTTTGGAGACCGGCTTGTCGAGCGGCTCTTCGACGAGCTTCGTCAGGGTTTCGAGCATGCGCGTTTCGTAGGCTCTCGCGCCGTCTTCGCTCATGCCCATGCCCTTGAAGAGCAGCGCGTTTTGACGAGCGAGCAGCTCGGTTCCCGGGACTGCGGTGGGGGCGAGGAGGACAAGAAAATCGATCTTTTGGGTCAGGAGCGACGCGCGCGGCGCGACGTTGGCGCCTTCACTATGGCCGAGCAGGCCGATGGTGTCGGCGTTGATATCGTCGCGGGTGCCCAGATACTCAACCGCGGCCAGTGCGTCCGTGACGAAGTCGTCGATGGTCGCGTTGTCAAAGACGCCCGTTGATTTGGCGACGCCGCGGTCATCAAAGCGCAGCACGGCGACGCCGTTTCTGCTCAGAAAGTCGGCCAATACCCAGAAGGGTTTATGGTTGAGGATCGTCTCGTCCCGGTCCTGGGGGCCTGAGCCGGTGAGGAGTACGAGCACCGGGTGCGGTCCCTCGGTTTTGGGCAGGGTCAGGGTGCCCGCTAATTTGACGGGCTGGTCGGTGCCTGCGGTGGGTTGTCCGCCGGCAAATTCGACCTCTTCGATGGCGTAGGGGAAGGGTGGTTTGGGGTCCTGTGGGCGCTCAACTCGATAGGCCTCTTCGGCGCTGCTGCGTTGGAGGTAGAGCGGAAATGCCTGTCCGGCTTGTCCCCACGCGCCATCAATCGCGTCGCCGCCATCGGCGAAGGTTCCCTCAAATGCGCCGCGAATCACCGGGACATTGAGCTGAACCTTATTATTATCGACGAGAACCTCGGTGACGGGAATGCCGGTTGCGCCCTGGTCGGGGCTGTCCATCGTGGCCTGCCAGCCATTGGGGGCGTCCTTCGCGCGCTTCAAATTGAAGATAATCGTCAACGACGCGCCCGATACCTCCAGCTTGCCTCGCCAGACCCCTTCCAGGGACGCCGCGGTATTTGGTGTACTTTTTGCGCCGCTTTGTTCGGTGGTCTGGGTTTGTGTCGGGCCTGAGTTCGGCATTTGATCCTTGGCGCTCGAGGCGCAGCCTGCAGGGAGCAACAACGACGTCGACAATAGAAGCGGAAAAATAGCACGGAAATTCATCGGAGGGCTCATTGGCAAAATGGAAATATTGGGGCCGTCGCGCAGGAAGTGTAGTGTTTGGGCGCCGGGTTGGCAAAACAGAGTTGGGTTTGAAGGCGAGCGTGAGGGGTTTGGGGACGCGAAGACGCGCTGCTGCTGCTTGATGTGCGGCCCGAGTTTCGGTACTAAGAGTATATATCTACAGACGTATCGATACCTTCTATTTTGAAAGGACTATTATGCTGGCAATCAGGTGCCTATTGCAGAGTTCCGCCGCGCGTTTCGCCATTCTATGTGCCGTTGCATGGAGTCTTGTTCTGCTGTCCGCCGGGTGCAGCTTCGAGAGCTCGATCGGGGATATCGCTTGCGATAGCGAGACTCAGTGTGCCGGCGGGAGCGTCTGTATCGATGGGTATTGCAGGCCGCAAGCCGAAGATGTGACGAGTCATATCGAGGACGGCGCGAGCGACGTGGTTGATATTGAGAGCGACGATATTGGTGATGTGACCGGTATTGAGTGCACCGGCGACCAGGTTGTCTGCGGTGACAGGTGCGTCGACCTGGCGTCCGATGAGGTCAATTGTGGCGGCTGTGGCCAGGTCTGTGTGACGAGCGAAAATCATGCGCAAGCGATCTGCAATGGCGGCGTTTGCGACAGCGAATGTGAGGCAGGCTTTATGCGCTGCCACGCTGGTGGCGGGTGCGTTGCGGTCGGCGGGGGCGCCTGCAATAGCGGTGATTTCTGCAACGCCGCCGAGGACTGCGCGAGCGGCCTCTGCGAAGACAATGAGTGCCAGTCCTCGCCTGCCTGCAATGACTCGATTAAGAACGGTGAGGAGACCGATGTCGATTGCGGGGGAAGCCAATGCGATCCTTGTGGTGTGGGTGAGACGTGCGATGTGGAGAGCGATTGCCAGCCGGCGGAGTTTGGTGACTGGGACACGTGCAGTTTCCCCGTCGATGTCTGCGCGGAAGCGGGCGAGCAACATCGAAGCGTGACGCGATATGTCTGCGGCGCGGATCAGAAATGCGAAGAAGTTGTGAGTCAGGAGACGCAAGCGTGTACGCGTCAGACCGCGGGGGTTTCATGTGGCGCGACCGTTGAGGGGGCCTGGAGCGCCTGTGAGAACCCGTCGGATATCTGTGCTCTGACGGGGACTCAGTCGCGCATCGTGACGACTTCTGTGTGTTCTGGGGGCGCATGTGCGAGTTCGGATACCGTCGAGCAACGCTCATGCACTCGGGAAACCGAAGGCATTGAGTGCGCGGCGCCGTCTTCTGGGGCCTGGGGGGAGTGCATCGCGTTTGATGCCTGCACTTATTCAGGGATGAAGCATCGGATGAATCGCACCTCCGCTTGTGCGGCGGGTGTTTGTGAGCACACCGACACAGGTGAGTCGCAGCCATGTACGCGCGAAACCGACGGTGACGCGTGCACCTCTGCGCCTGGGTGTGACGCCCCGACGGCCTGTGTTGCATCGTCATCTGGGAGTTGTAGCGGGACTCAAAGTAAGACCTGTTATATCGAAATTTGCGCCGATCAAAGCTGTGGGGTCCCCGAAGTTCAGAATAATATTCCCTGTGTTATGCCCCAGGGCGAGGCTTGTGTCTGCCCGGGCAATGGAAGTAGCGGCGACGATCCAGGCGTCTGTGATGACCAGGGGGATTGCGACTGCAGTTGACGTGGCGAGCGGCGACGCGCCATGAAGATTTGATAGAGTAGGGAAGAGCGATGCCTCCGCGCGCCGATGAGTCGGCGGCGCGGAGGCATCGCTGGTTTAGGCCCGTTTTTCAACGGCAGCAAGGGTGGGCGAGCGTGGATTAGAGGCTGTCGACCATGATGATCTCGGCGTCTTCTTTCGCCGTAATGGTGATGGTCTCCTCATCCATAATCGCGGCACCATCGCGCGCGTTGACCACTTCGCCGTTGACCTCGATGGCGCCGACAGCGGGGACCAAATAGGCGCGGCGTCCGGACTTGAGCGGGTAGGTGAGCGTGTCGCCGGCGTTGAGCGTCGCGCCCAACACGCGGGCGTCGGCGTTGATCAGCAAGGTGTCATCGCCGGGGTTTCCCGATGCGAGTACCTGAAACGCGCCGCTGCGGTCGGCCTTGGGAAACGGGCGCGCGCCCCAGGAAGGGTCGGCGCCGGGCTTGTCGGTCTCGATCCAGATCTGAAAAATCGTGGTCAGCTCATCTTCGCGATTAAACTCGGAGTGGCGCACGCCGCTGCCCGCGCTCATGACCTGAACGTCGCCCGCTTCGGTGCGCCCGACGTTACCCATGGAATCCTCGTGGGTAATGGCGCCGCGGCGAACATAGGTGATGATCTCCATATCGCGATGGGGGTGCGGCGGGAAGCCGGTATTGGCGGCGATCTCGTCGTCGTTCCACACGCGCAGCCGCCCCCAACCCATGCGCTTAGGGTCGTAATAGCTGGCGAAGGAGAAGTGGTGTTTTGCGTTGAGCCAGCCATGGTCAGCTCCACCGAGACTGTCAAATGGACGTACGTCAATCATTGTGAGCTGCTTTGTGGCGATAAGGGTCGAAACGATTCGGGACTCATCGCATTTTTTGGTCTGCGACAAGAGCGAGGCAAACATGAACACGAATTCTAAAAGTCAAGTTGAGGCGCTTTGTTTTGCCCATATATGCCGGCCCAATGGGTCAGTCGATAGGGCGCCATAAAAACGGCCTCGCGCAGAGGAGCGCGAGGCCGTAATAGTTCGGGTAATATTTAATTAATCCGGGTAGTTACATCGGGTGTTTTGAGCTCCCGGGGTGCCCTGGTCAGAGATGATATTGGCCGGGTGGATCGCCTCGGTTGAGCGGCACCACAGCGACCCGTTGCTCGGGTCGATGGTGCGCAGGTCGTTCTCGCTGCCGAGTTGCAAAGACGCACCCGTCGGCACCCGCGGGAACCCCAGCGAGGCGTCATATTTGACCGAGGTGACCAAAATATCCGGAGCCGAAGCGCGCCCCGGCCGGGTGATGATGATGGAGTCACTCGTGTTCGCCAGCGTCATCGATGACCATTCAAAATCAATGTCGATATTGCCGTTGGTGGTATAGTTGGCGTTTCGTCCAAATACAAAATACTCGTTCGGGCCGATCGTGATCGGGGCGGTTGTCAGGCTGTCCACCGTGAACGCATCCGTGCCCTCATCGGTGATGCGTAGCCCGTTGAGGTGCAGCGTGCGTGTGGTTGTATTATAGACCTCGAAATACTCTCCGGCCGAGTCGTCGACCACGTCGGGGTTCGCCATAATCTCGGTGATAATAAGGTCTCCGGCGTTGACGGTATGCTCGCCACTGACCGCGACGCAGGCGCCGTCCTGGCAGGTCTGGCCGGTTGACGCGCAATCAATGCGCGTCGCGGAACCGGAATAATCGCAGGTTCCGTCGGCCGGATCACAGACGCCTCCGCGCTGGTATACCACCGCCGTATCGTCCTCACAGGTTGCTTCGGGCGGCGTGTCACAGGTCACGCCCGCGCAGTGGTCAATATGCGGTTCAACGCAGATCGCGCCGTTGCAGACCTGGCCGATCGCGGCGCAGTCGGTGCGCACCTCAACGCTCGAGAAGTCGCAGGTTCCGTCGGCCTCATCGCAGGCCCCGTCGCCAGTATAGGTCACCGCAATATCGCCCTCACAGGTCGCGTCGGGAGCCTCGCAGAGCACCGCCTCGCAGAGGCCTGCCGCGTCGACGCATACGCCGTCTTCGCAGGTTTTCCCCGCCTCGGCGCAGTCCACGCGCGTCTGTTCCCCGGTGGATTCGCAAGTCCCTGTCTCCGGCGCACAAACGCCGGCCTCCTGGGCCACCGCAACGTCGCCGTCGCAGGTGGGCGGGAGCTGGGTGCAAACCACATTCGCACAGAGGTCCTCACTTTCCTCGATGCACTGGCCCGCCTGGCAGATCTGATCGCTCGCCGCGCAATCAACGCGGGTCTCCACGCTCGAGAAATCACAGCTTCCGTCAGCCTCTACGCAGACTCCTGCGGTCGAATAGCTCACGGCTTCGCTGCCCTCACAGGTCGGCTGGGGCTGGGCGCATGTCACGTTCGCGCATTGATCGGTGGTGTCTACGGGGCCATTGCTGCTGCCGCCGTCGTCATCTCCACAGGCGCTTAGGGCCAAGATGGTGAGTGCGGTGAGTAGTGTCAGGAGCTTCCCGGTGGTTCGCGTGGGCAAGTACATCATGGTAGTTCATCTCCGTTTCGGCCAATCAATAGTGAGTGCTCGATTCTACGTTTATCGTCTCGCCGGGATACGCTAAATCGTTGACGCGACAATGATGTTGGGGTTTTAAGAGCATATCCAATAAGAGCAGATAGTACCATGCATACGTTTATTTTCAGCATCGTCTTCAGCGTGTCTGTGTCGGTCTTTTTGAAGCTCGCGCGCCGCTGGGAGGTCGACGTCGCCCAGGCCATCGCCGCCGGGTATATCGCGGCCTCCGCCCTGTGCCTTCTGCTGCTGCGCCCGAGCCTCGGTACTTTGCTCGCCCAGTCAGCGATGGGCTGGGGGATTCTGGTGTTGCTCGGCGTGCTCTTGCCGGCGGTCTTTTTGGTGATGGCCGCTGCGGTGCGCCACGCCGGGATTATCCGCAGCGATACCGCGCAGCGCCTCTCACTGGTGATTCCGCTGGCGGCCGCTTTTCTGATCTTCGGTGAGTCGATGCTGCCAAAAAAACTCGTCGGCATCGCGCTCGCCCTGTGCGCGCTCGGCTGTCTTTTGCAGCGCCAGGAACAAGCTGTTGAGCCCGCCGATACAGGGCGGCGCGCGTTGTGGGCATTGCTGGGGGTGTGGGTGGGATACGGCGTGATCGATATCCTATTTAAGCAAATGGCTCGCCTGGGCGCCGGCTTCACCAGCACGCTCTTGTTGAGCTTTGTCCTGGCAGCGCTGCTGATCTTTGGCTGGCTTATTGCGCGGCGTCGCACCCGGTGGAACGCCCGGAGTCTGGGCGCCGGCTTGCTGCTGGGCGTGCTTAATTTCGGCAATATCTTCTTCTATATTCGCGCGCATCAATACTTTCCGGATGACCCTACGTTGGTCTTCGCCTCGATGAATATCGGGGTGATTTCACTCGGCGCGCTTGTGGGGGCCGGTTTCTTCCACGAGCGATTAAGCCGGGTCAATATGCTCGGCATTGTTTTGGCGATCGGGGCCATCGTGCTGCTCTTTCCCAAATGAGCAATCGTCGCCAGGGGGCCGCAGCCGGCGAGTGTTGGCCGGGCTTTGATGCGCGGCGCAGGGAGTAGAAAACGTCAAATAGCCCGCCACGGATAACGTGGCGGGCTTTTTTGTGTCCCGATTGATAAGTCGTGACTCACTTAAAAGAGTGGGTCCGGACCCTGATATTGCGCGTCGCCAAAGCCTAGCATCGGCGCGAAAATAAACGGAAGGAAGACCATGCCAAGCCCGTAGACCAGGTCTTTTCCGAAGGCCTTCGCCAATTCGATATTGAGGACGATCCCGATCAGCCCGTTGATCATCGGGATAAAGAAGAGCACCAACCACCAGGTGGGGCGGCCGACAATTTGCAGCATGATAAACACATTGTAGATGGGGACGATCGCGGCCCAGCCCGGATGTCCAGCCTTCTCGAAGATCTTCCACAGGCCAGCGATCATCACGACCACGAGGAGTAGGGCAAAGAGGCTGAAGACAAGGCCGACGATCATGCCGATCATGCCACCAGAGTCCGATTGAGCCAGAACATTGAGCGCAAACATAGTTGATTCCTTTGAAAGAAGAGAAGACAAGAAAGCACGACGTTTGGGAGACCAAAATCCGCTCGCAGCGGAGCGGCAAAAATCGCAAATAATGTCTAAGGACTGGGCGTATCATAGGTTAAGTGGTGAAAAAGTGTCAAGGTTACAGGCAGACCGTTGACAAGAGCGTATGTCTAATCGTATTTATGCGATTGGTGTGTGAGGAGAGAAGCCTATGAAGACAACACAATCTGAAACCTGCGCCCCACCGGCTGCCCCGATGCCGTCGGTGCCCGAAGATGAGCTTGAGGCCAATATCCGCCTCGCCGAGCTCGCCAAGGCCATCGCCCATCCCGCGCGCGTCGCCATCGTGCGGCTGCTGATGCGCCAAGATGGTTGCATTGTTGGCGATATCGTCGACGAACTTCCCCTCGCGCAGTCGACCGTTTCCCAGCACCTCAAGCAGCTCAAGAATGCGGGGCTTATCCGCGGCGAGGTCGACGGTCCGCGCGTTTGTTATTGCATCGAGCCTGGCGTTGTGATGCTCCTCAAGGCCCTCGTTAAGGGTCTGTGAGGTTCGGGGCAATTCTTGACTTTAAGGCTCTCTAATATGCGCTTAATCGTATATCGTCGATAGACGGTATGTTGTTGGAATGAAGATCAAGACGGAGCTTTTTATGGGTATCTTTGAACGTTTTCTTTCAATCTGGGTCGCCTTAGCGATTGTGGCCGGCGTCGGACTCGGCCTCGTCGCGCCCGCGCTCTTCGAGTCTGTCTCGCAAATCGAATGGGCCAGCGTGAACCTGGTCATCGCGCTGCTGATTTGGCTGATGATCTACCCAATGATGCTCAAGGTCGAGCCTTCTTGCCTCAAAGACGTGGGTAAAAAACCCAAGGGGCTCGCGCTCACGCTTGTGGTGAACTGGCTTGTCAAACCCTTCACCATGGCCGCGCTGGGCGTGCTCTTCTTCAAATATGTCTTCGCCGGCATGGTACCGGTCGAGGATGCCCAGCAATATATCGCCGGGATGGTCCTCCTGGGCGTGGCGCCCTGCACCGCGATGGTCTTTGTGTGGAGCCACCTCACCGACGGCGACGCCAACTATACCCTCGTCCAGGTGTCGGTGAATAATCTTATCTTGGTGGTCGCCTACGCCCCGATCGCCGGGTTCTTGCTGGGCGTGACCGATCTGCAAATCCCCTGGGATACCCTGGTCGCCTCGGTCATTATCTTCGTCCTAGTTCCACTGAGCGCGGGGATGTTGACTCAAAAATGGCTCACCCGGCGCAGCGGCCCCAAGGCCGTCGAGCGTCTGGCCGCCCGGCTCAAGCCTACCTCGATGCTCGGACTGCTGTTGACCGTGATGCTGCTCTTCGGCTTCCAGGCCGAGACCATCGTCGCTCAGCCCGGACGCGTGCTGCTCATCGCGATCCCACTGGCCATCCAGAGCTACGGCATCTTCGCCATCGCCTATGGGCTCGCGCGCGTTCTTAAGCTTCCGTTCGACGTCGCGGCCCCGGCCGCGATGATCGGCACCTCGAATTTCTTTGAATTGGCGGTGGCCGTGGCCATCAGTCTCTTCGGGCTGGCCTCGGGCGCCGCGCTCGCCACGGTGGTGGGTGTGCTGATCGAGGTGCCGGTGATGCTGTCTTTGGTAGCCTTCGCGAATCGTACAAAAGGGTGGTTCTCAACCGCCGACTCCGTCTCCAATTGAGAAAATAATGCTCCCATTCGACTCCGTTTTATTCCTCTGCGTAGCTAACTCCGCGCGCTCCCAGATGGCCGAAGGGCTGGCCCGCGAAGTTTTCGGCGAGACCGTGCGCGTGCAATCGGCTGGCTCGGCGCCGAGTCGGGTCAACCCCTTTGCCATCCAGGCGATGGCCGAGATCGACATCGACCTGTCGACACATTTTTCCACGTCGGTGGATGACGTCGAGCCCGAGAGCGTTGACCTGGTCATTACCCTCTGCGCCGAAGAGGTCTGTCCCGCATTTCTGGGGAGCGCGCAGCGGTTGCACTGGCCGCTCCAAGACCCTGACCGCAAGGGCGAGGCGCTCAGTGATGCGGAGCGGCTGCATCATTTCAGGGTTATCCGGGACCAACTTCGTTCCCGTCTTGAGGTGCTCGCTGCAGACAAGCACGCCCGAGCGGGGCGGCTTGCCGACCCATAAACCTGTGTTTCGACGGACCACCTTGACCCACCCAATCCTCATGGCGTTAACTATCGATTCCCATAAGTCGGCGGGCCTAAGCGCCGCGCCGACACACCCTGCGCGCTCGCCAGATTGGCGTGGGACGCATCGCTATTTCTTTGCTGATTTGCTCAACGCTAAAGTGAGTTCACCTATGAGACGAAACGATTTCATCCGCACGCGTGGCATCGCTGTGTTGCTTCTTTCCCTCGCCTTGCCTGCAGTCGGCGTGCTCGGTTGCGCGAGCACGGCCCCGGCGGCGATTCAGGGGGACTCAGCCGAGGTGAAGGCGGTGAGCGCGCAAGCTGAAGGAGGCGCGGATGACGTTGAGGGCGAATCGGTGCGTGTGGTGCCGTCGATGGAGATGAAGAAGGCGATCCTCGCGCAGGTCTGTGAGGGGGGCTTCGAGCAGATTTCGAGCGAGGGGCTCGAGGGCGAAGAGGCCGACGTCGCGTGCTCGACCTGTCCGTCATTTACCGAGGGCGCCGACGGGCCGAATTTTATCATTCAGCATATTACGCCCGGTAGTTTTAGTGGGCCTGGGCAAAGCGAAGTTCTCGCCGAATACACCGGTTGCGACAGCGCGGCGGGCGGGTACGGCGGGCGCGTGCTGTTGCGCGAAGTTGGCGATTCGATGGAGGTCGTGGATATCCAGCCCGGCGGCCTCTTTCAGGAGTGTAAGCGTTTTGCCCGAGAGGACGGGCGAGACGAGCTGGTCTGCATGAGCAGCGCGATGCGACAGGGGTATTCGATGGACGCGCTCGACCTCTATTCTTTTGAGGGGCTCACCCCCTCGGGCGAGCAAAAAGCGCAGAGCAAGCGCCTGGCCGAAGTTGAGCGCAACGACGGCGCGTGTCTGATCGAGGATATTGTCGCCGACACCATCCAGGCCTGGTCGATCGAGCAGGGCGAGGCCGGTAAAATTGAGTTGGTCGTCACGATCGAGCAGCAGCGGGTGCCCGAGATTCCCGACGCCTATGAGACCAGCTGCGACGTCCCCGAAGATGAACTTGAGTGGCAGACGGAGGTGGTTGAAACACGCGTTGAACTTTAAGGTCTTCGGCTAATTTTGAGGGTCCCTTGGGGGCGGATAGCCCCAGATGAATCCGCTAATATATAAAGAGGGTCACCCAGCTGGGTGACCCTCTTTTTATGTTTCCGGGGCAATCACGCTCCCCTGAGGTTAACCGGTGATGCAGAACCCATTGTTGCCGCAGCCGCCGGAGCAGCAGTCGTCATTGCTTGTGCAGGCGGCGTTAGACGGTTGGCAGTCGAGCAGGACGCATTCGCCGGCCTCTCCGCAGAGCAGCGGGGAGCAGCAGTCGGCGTCGGACTCGCAGGCGTCGGTCGCGGTCGCGCAGATATTGGGGTCGGGCTGAGGGTCGACGCCCGGTGTGCGGTCGGGGCAGGATTCGCCCACGACGTTGATGAGGCGGTCGTAGTGGTATTTGTTGCCGCCGGTCGAGCCGACGGTCTGTCCGTAGACTCCGCCGAAGAACTCCGAGCTGGTGGTGGATTGGATGCCGCCGGGAACCGCGTAGATAAACCCGGCGATATCCGAGCCGGAGGTGGTCTGCAGGCCTTGGTCCCCGCCGATATAGGCGCGAACAAGGGCCGGGTAATTCGGGGAGCCCAACTTAAAGCCGTTGGTGACCCGAACCGAACCGGCGACGAAGAGGTCGAGCTGCGCGTCGGGCGTCAGGGTGATCGTCACCTTGCCATTGCTCAAGATATCGCCGCCGATATAGAGCGCGGTGTTGCCGTGGGCGACGATCGTGACGCCCTGGTTGCCGGTGATTTCGGAGAGATAATAATTACCGCAGGGCAGGTCGATACGCTTGGTGTTTCCGCCGAAGAGCGAAAAGACATTTTCATCCAGTCCGATAAGCGCGTTGTCGTTATTGGTGCCGCTGCGGCTGGCGACGATGTTGGCGACGGGGATGCGGTCGGCGACATCGCAAGCATCGCAAGGAGGGGCGACGTTGACCTCAGCGCGTTGCAGATTGGCGTAGGTCGTGTCGGCGTCAACGGTCGCCGACGCTGGCACGGTTAAGGTGCCGCCGATAGTCAAATTCCTCCGGACATTGCCGTCGACGAACGCGTCGCCGCCGACCCTGGTGCCCCGACCGAGATGAACGTTGGAGCCGGTGTAGAGCCGCTGGCCGATGGTCGCGCCCGTGGTCGTCTGGACCGCTGCGCCGTGGCCGGATGTATCGGCCGCCCACAGGGTCCCGGTGGTGATAAAACCGGAGGTCGTGTCGATGATCCCATTTGTGGCCAGGCCGCCACCTTCGCCGCCGCGGATATACGGCCCCGTGCTGCTGTCGTAGGCGTCGGCGAATATTTGGCCCGTTGAGCGGATGCTATCACAGGAGCAGACAGCCCAGCGAAATGTGCGCTCGGCGAGCTCGCCGGTGCATTGGCGCTCGACCGAAACGGTGTCCCCCAGGTCGATGGCCGGCCCGCCGCCGGCGCATGCGTCTTCCCGGGTGTCCAGGTTGGCCGCCGGCAGGCAGCTGCCTTCAACGCAGCCTGTGCCGGCTGCGCAGCTGTTGCCGCACCCGCCGCAATGCGCGTTGCTCGTCGCGAAGTCGACGCAGGCGCGGTCGCAGATATTCAGCCCCGGCATGCAGGTGTCCGTGCAGGTTCCACCGGAGCACACCTCGTCATCGCCGCAGGTCACGCCGCAGCCGCCGCAGTTATTCGGGTCCACGACGGTCGGGATACACGTCCCGTCGCAGCGTGTTTGGTAGAGCGGGCAGCTCTCCGGGCCGGTGTCTTCAGCGTGGGCATCCTCCCCGGATTGGGCGTCGGACTCCGCGGAGATATCGGTGTCAGGATTGCGCGGCGTTTTGGAGTCCGGGTTGTCGACGATATCGAACGCGGAGCTGGCGTCCGTCAGGGGCGTGTCTTTTGAGCTTGTGTCGGAATTACAGCCCTGCCCAAAGGCAAGGGCGATGATAAGGAGAGAGAGATACCCGCGGGGCGTCCTAAAATAACGGCAACGATCGTGCATTTGCGGCTCCATTGAATGCGTGCGTATAGCAATAAATTGTGGCTCGTGCCGCTAAAATAGCAGATTTAACCCGGCGTGTATCTATCGTGACGCCACCTGGCGGCATTTTTTTTTTGATGTCTGCTGCTCAGTGCGTTTCGATATGGCTGGACGCGGATGACGCGGGCCGGTTGGAGGCTAATTCGCATTAAAAAAACGAGGCCCCGGCAATCGCCGGGGCCTCGTTTTTTTAAGTCACCTTGATGGGCTCGCTTCGCGGCATATCAGCCGCTGAAGCAGACGCCGTTGTTGCCGCATCCGCCGGAGCAACAGTCACTATTGCTCGTGCACGTAGCGTTGTCGGGTTGGCACTCCATCAGGATGCATTCTCCGGCGCTGCCGCAGAAGAGCGGGGAGCAGCAATCGCCGTTGGAGTCGCAGGATTCCGAGACCGTGCCGCAGACATCGGGGTCAGGATCGGTGCCGGCGTCGGGGTCAGGGTCGCTGCCGGTGTCGGTGCCCGCGTCAGGGCCGGGATCGGTGCCAGCGTCGGGGCCTGGGTTGGGATCCGGATCGGGGTCGGGCGTGCGGTCGGGGCAGGAATCACCGACGACGTTGATGCGGCGGTCGAAATGGTAGTCGCCGCCGTTATTCGTGGCGACGGTTTGGCCGAAGACGCCGCCGAAGACCTCGAGGCCGCCGGTGGATTTAATGCCGCCGGGCACCGCGTAGATATAGCCGCTGAGGTCCGCGCCGGTATTGGCGTGGAACCCTTCGGCACCGCCGACATACATCCGAAGCAGCGCCGGGAAATTCGGCGAGCCCAACTTCAGCCCGGTATTCGTTTTGACGCCGCCAGCCACGAAGATATCGAGCTGAGCGGTGGGCGTCACCGTGATGTGAATGGGGCTGCTGGAGTTGATATCTCCGCCGATATACAGCGCGGTATTGCCCGTGGCGACGATGGTGATCGCCTCGTTGGTCGCGATTTCGGAGAGGTAATAATGACCACACGGCAAGTCGACGCGCCGGGTGCCATCGCTGTCGCCCGAGAAGAGATCTTCGTCGAGGCCGATGAGGGCGTTGTCATTATTGGTGCCGCTTCGGCTGGCGACGATGGCGCCGACCGGGATGCGCTCATCGACTCCGCAGGCATCGCAGGGGAGGGCGACGTCGACCGGACCCTCTTGGTGGGCCGCGAAGGTGACGCCGTTATTGATGCTGGCCGAGCTCGGTGAATAGAGGGTGCCGCCGATCGTCATGCTGCGCTCGATACCGCCGTTGACATAGACGTCGCCGCCGATGGTCGTGCCGGTCCCCAGCTTGACCGAGGAGCCGGCGTGCAGGCGCTGGCCGATGGTCGCGGCCATATTCGTCTGGGCGGCGGTGCCGGTATTGAGTTCGTCGGCCGCCCAGAGCGTGCCGGTAACTGTGAAGCCGGAGTTGGCGCGCAGCATGCCGTTGGTGGCTACGCCGCCGCCGATGCCGCCGGGGGTATACGGCCCCAGGGTGCTATCGTAGGCGTCCGCGTTCATCCCGCTATTGCTGATAAGATCTTCGCAGGAGCAGACCGCCCAGCGGAAGGTGCGCTCGGCCAACTCGCCGGAGCATTGGCGCTCGACGGTGACCGTGTCGCCCAGGTCGATGGCGGGGCCGCCGCCGGCGCAGGCCTGGTCACGCGGGTCGAGGTCGGCTGCCTGGTCGCAGACACCCTCCACACAGCCCTCGCCCTGGCCGCAGGCGTTGCCACATGCGCCGCAATTGTCACTATCGCTGTCGAAGTCAACGCATCCACGATCGCAAATATCGAGGCCGGGCATGCAGGAGTCGGTGCAGGTTCCGCCCGAGCATACTTCGCTTTCGCCGCATACGATGCCGCAGCCGCCGCAGTTGTCGGGGTCGGTGCTGGTGGGGATGCAGACCCCGTTGCACTCGGTCTGATATACCGGGCACCCTGGAGGTTGGCTCGCATCGGGATCGCCGGGGCGCGTGTCGTTGGTCGTATCTGCGGCCCCCGAATCCGTCGTGGTGTCCGACTGCGAATCCGTCGGGTCCGTGCCCGAATCCGTCGGGTCCGTACCCGAATCGGTGCTTCCTCCGCTGTCCGACGAAGTCGTGTCATTGGAGGTTGCATCGCTGAGTGTTTGCTCGCCAGTGCTTGTGTCGTCATCACAGCCCTGAGCGAATATCAGCGCGATAATCGCGAGTAATAAATAACAGCGGGACGTCCTAAATGAACGGCGAGGTTGATGCATTATTCTTCTCCAATGAAGATTTGCAGTGTGTCATTAATAGTGACTACGAGATGGAGAATAACATAAATCACACAAAGCTGTATTCAGATCGCGTTGCTAGCCCGAAAATTTTTCGGTTTTGAGGACTGGATATTTAAGACAAGGCTCGCCTCTGTGAGCCGTAGAACGCGCTCGATATAAAAAGCGAAGCCCCGGATCGTAGCGGGGCTTCGCTTTTAGTCTTCGATTTTCATCATGCTCGCGACGCCTTAGCCAACGACGCAGAAGCCATTATTCCCACAGCCGCCCGAGCAACAATCATCATTGCTGGTGCACGCGGCGTTGGCCGGCTGGCACTCCATCAAGACGCATTCGCCGGCGCTGCCGCAAATCAGCGGGGCGCAGCAATCGCTTGAGGAGCCGCATTCGTCGGAGGTCGTGCCGCAGATATCCGGTTCGGGTTCGGTGCCCGCGTCTGGGCCTGCGTCCGCTCCCGCGTCTGGCTCAGGATCGGTTCCCGCGTCGGGGCCGGGGTTGGGATCCGGATCTGGATCGGGGTTGTCTGCGGGATCCGGGCAGGAGTCCCCGATGACGTTGATGCGGCGGTCAAAGTGATATCTTCCCTCGTCGTTCGTCGCCACGCTTTGGCCGAAGACGCCGCCGAAAACCTCGAGGCTGCCGGTGGATTTAATGCCGCCGGGCACCGCGTAGATATAACCGCTGAAGTCGGCGCTTGTATTGGCATGCACGCCGTCTACCCCGCCGACATACATGCGAAGGAGCGCCGGGAAATTCGGCGAGCCCAATTTCAGCCCGGTATTCGTTTTGACCGAGCCGGCCACGAAGATGTCGAGCTGGGCGGTGGGCGTCACCGTGATGTGAATGGGGCTGCTGGAGTTGATGTCCCCGCCGATATACAGCGCGGTATTTCCGGTTGCGACCAGGGTCACCGGCTGCGTAGTCGCGATTTCGGAGAGATAATAATGACCACACGGCAGGTCGACGCGGCGGGTGCCGTCGCTCTCGCCCGAGAAGATATCCGGATCGAGACCGATCAGGTCGTTGTCGTTATTTGTCCCGCTGCGACTGGCGACAATCGCGCCCACCGGGATGCGCTCGTCGACTCCGCAGGCATCGCAGGGAAGACCGACATCGACCGGTCCGTGTTGAATATCTGCGTAGGTAACGCCGCCGTCGACGGAGACCGAATTCGGGGCGTATAAGGTGCCGCCGATTGCGAGGGCGTCCGCCACATTACCGTTGATATAAGCGTCGCCGCCCACGGTGGTGCCGCTTCCAAGGTTTACCGAAGAGCCGGCGTGCAGGCGCTGGCCGATCGTCGCGGCGCTATTGGTGCTGACCGCGATTCCGCTATTAAATTGGTCGGCTGCCCAGAGGGTTCCGGTGGTATAAAAGCCGGAGTTCGCTTTAAGGGAGCCGTTGGTCGCAACGCCGCCGCCCTCACCGCCAGGGACATAGGGTCCAATGCTGCTATCGTAGGCATCGGCGAACATCCCGTCGCCTCGCCCCGTGCTGTCGATATCTTCGCAGGAGCAGACCGCCCAGCGGAAGGTGCGCTCGGCGAGGTTGCCGGAGCATTGGCGCTCGACGGTGACGGTGTCACCCAGGTCGATGGGGGGGCCGCCGTCTGCGCAAGCTTCGTCGCGCGTACCCAAATCGGCTGCTGGCGCGCAGCTTCCGTCGACGCAGCCCTCGCCCTCACCGCAGGCTGAGCCGCATGCCCCGCAATGGTCGTTGTCGCTGCCGAAGTCGACGCATTGGCGGTCACAGATTTCGAGCCCCGGCATGCACTCTTCTGTGCAGGTTCCGCCCGAGCATACTTCGCTTTCGCCGCAGGTGATGCCGCAGCCGCCGCAGTTGTCGGGGTCGGTGCTGGTGGGGATGCAGACCCCGTCGCATCGGGTTTGATAGGGCGGGCAATCGGTCGTCTGGCTGGCGTCGCCTGCGGCATCTTCGGGCGTGGTATTGCCTGAATCTGCCGGCGTATTGCCGGTGCCATCGCCCGAGGTTGTACCGTCGGAGATTGCATCGCCGGTTATGCTATTTGTGCCAGTGTCGTCATCACAGCCCGTCGCAACGATGACTGCAGCGATAGCAAGGGCGAAAGACCAACGCGATGATCTGAATCGCAGCGTGCGGCTCTTCATAATTCGTCCGGTGTATAGTTATTCCAATACAATACGCTGGCCCCATATTAACAGCTATCAGGACCCACTTGAAGCTCGCTCAGTTTTGCGGTCGCCCACAGATTTGCTTGACAGTCCGCGAGCCGTGTTTTGTTTGAAGGCACTCGTTTGATGAAATGAGTGGGCCGTCCACGTTTTGTGTGGGCAAAACTATTCACGCAGGGCGCTCTTTTGGGTGCCTGTTACTCTTTGGGGTTATTATGCAAGTTGCAAAAGTTACCGAGATTATCGCCAGCAGCCCGAACTCGTTTGATGACGCTGTCGCCCGTGGGGTCGAGCGCGCTTCGAAGACGCTTAACAATATCGCAGGCGTCTGGGTGAAGGAGCAAAAGGCGACCGTCGAGAACGGCAAGATTACCGAGTATCGCGTCAACCTTAAGTTGACCTTCTTGCTCGAAGATTGATTCGGCGCGCGCGTGTTTGCGCCCTTAGGGCCTGGCGTGTGTGGCTCGATTAAGTATAAGCCCAAGCCCTCGGAGAAGACCGGGGGCTTGGGTTTTTCATTGAGCATCGCCACCGAGACGTTTTAGAATCCTCGACCAACCGCGCTTTTTGGCGGGGCATTGAATTTTTAAGTTGGAGTTCACGTGTTATATGTGGCGTTCAATTGCTGTATGGACGGTTGTTTTTCTACTGAAACCCCGAGCTGTAAATGATTGTATTTCCCAAGCGTAGCTTTTGCATATTCGTCTGCCTCGTTAGCTTTATGGCGCCTGGAGCGCTGTCGGCTCAGGAGGCTCCGGTGGAGGCGGCGTCGGCGGCAGCCCCTACTCCCACTGCGAACCAAGACGCTCCGGAAGGTTGGGCCATCTTAGAGCGCGCGCTCGACGCGCTGGCTGAATCCGACGAGAAGGCGGCGCGCAGCGCCCTCGAAGAGCTCGCCGCGCAATATCCCGAGCATCCAGCCAGCAGGCTTTCGGCCGATGCTTTGGCGACGCTGCAGGCCCGCGCGCTGCAGAAGCCCAAAGCCTCCCATCATATTGGCCGAAACGGAGAAGAGGAGACCAACGCGGCGCGCGCCGAACTCGTCGCTTTTCAGACCGTGCATGGTATCGCGCTCGGCGCTGAGTTTTGCTCCGCCCTCGAGTGTGATGATGCGCGCCTCTACACGACGATGCTGGCCGTGGGCGGTGGCGCAGGGCTGGGTCTGTCGCTGCTCGCTAGCGATGGCGGTGTGACCCCGGGCTTCGCGACGCTCATCAACTCCGGCACGCTCTGGGGCGCGTTTAACGGCGCGATGCTCAGCAACGCGCTCAATTCAGGGGACGACATCGCGGCGTTCATGGCTCCGGCGCAGCTTGCGGGAATTGGGGTCAGCGCGCTGCTCTGGAACCAGTTGAGCCCGACCGCAGGCGAGGTGTCTGTGGCCAATTCGGGTGGTATTTGGCTCGGCACTTTGACCGCTCTGGGGCAGTTGGCCGTCAACCACGATAGCAATTCAGATGCGATCATCTGGTCGATCCTCGGCATGGCCGACCTGGGCATCGTGGGCGGCGCGCTGCTGTCTCAATATGAGCCGATGACCCGCGGGCGCGCGCTGGTTATCGACACTGGCGGTGTCCTCGGAGGGCTCGTCGGGATGGGGACCTATGTGCTCATCAATCCCGAATTTAACGAGCCGACAGGGTTCGCGCTCAGCACCATGGCGGGCATCGTCGCAGGGCTTGGCACGTCGGCTTATTTGACGCGTCATTGGGACGCCCCGGACAACGGCCAAATCAGCGCGAGCTGGGGCATCGCGCCGACCGAAGAGGGCGCGGTGCTCTCCTTGTCGGGTCAATTCTGAGTTTTTCCGGCGCCGCCTCGCAGACTAGGTGGGCCTCATTACTTTTTAGGAGAAAATGCATGCGTCATTTAACGAAAAGTAGTCTGGGCCTCACCCTTGGTCTGCTCTTTATATTGAGCGCTGCGCCGCTCGCGGCCCAAGAGGCTGCGCCGGCGCCGGAAGAAAAGTCGAGCTTTGCCCGCACGGAGTTCGTCGCCGTTCAAACCGCCCATGGCCTGCTGCTCGGCATTGAGTTTTGCGATGTTATTCAGTGCGGCAGCAATGCTTTGGCGATCTCGAGTCTGACCGTGGGCGCCGGCGCAGGGCTTGGCCTCTCACTGCTCGCCAGCCGCGATGGAGTGACCCCGGGCTTCGCCACCATCATGAACTCCGGGGCGTATTGGGGGGCATTTCACGGCGGGTTTATCACCGCAAATCTGACCAAGAATTCGAGCACTATTTCGGGAGTGATGGGCGTCTCGCAGCTCGGAGCGATGGGCGTCAGCGCGCTTATCTGGAATCAGTGGCGCCCGACCGCCGGCGAAGTCTCGATGACCAACTCCGGCGGCCTCTGGGTTGCGCAGTTGAGCGCGCTCGGGTTCTTGGCCGCGGGCGCCACGGATTGGGAGCTTGAGCCTGTGGTGTGGGCGCTTATCGGCCTGACTGATGTCGGCTTGATCGGCGGGGCGCTGCTGTCTCAGATCAAACCCATCTCGCGCGGGCGCATGCTCATGATCGATCTGGGCGGCGTGCTCGGCATGGTCGCCGGAATGGGCACCTCCGCGCTTATCGCGCCCAGCAGCGAGGTCGCCGCTGGCATCAGCGGCATCGCTGGAACGCTCGCCGGCCTGGGGATCGCGACCGTGATGACCCGCGATTGGGACGCCTCCGATGACGAACGCGTCACGGCACGCTGGGGCATCTCGCCCACCGAGGATGGGGCGACGCTCTCCTTGTCTGGTGCGTTCTGAGCCTGCGTGGCTACGGACACCCCACCGCCCAGCCATCCAGCTCCCAGGTGAAGATCAGCGTCGAAAACCCGCCAATGCTCGCGTCGCCACATACCTCAGCTTGCTTGGCGCTCGCCTCACTCACGGCGTCGATATACTCGGCGTGAAACACGGCTTTGCCGGCGTCGATAAACGGGCGAAGCATCGCGCATTCGTCGTAGCTCAGGCAGGACTCGTTGAGCGCCCAGTCAAAGTCGGGCTCGAGGGTGGCGACCAGGTCGAGGGCGTTTTTCAGGCCGATGGACAGCCCGCGCTGGTGCGCCTGGCGCGCCAAAAAGCGATTATAGTCGAGCTGGTCGGCCTGGCTTAAATCGAGGCCGGTCGCGTTCTGGTAGGCGTCGACATTATCGGGCTCGACCGCGTCGCACCCCTTGCTCGCCGCCAGGTCCAGGCGGGCCTGCATGATCTCGCGCAGATTATCCGAGCGGATATCGACCCACCACTCGCCGGGCCAATTGCCCATCGGGTCGCCGTAGTCGCTCGCCTCGAACCGCTCGGCGTCCTCGCGCCAATCCTCGTAGCTGCCGGCCGAAAAATAACAGATGACCCGCACGCCTCGCGCCTGCAGGGCGGCGACGGTCGCGGCGGGTGTGTCAAAGAGGTCGATATCGTAGACCGCGACGTCGAGGGTCGTGTCGACTTCGCCCTGCAATTGCCAATGCCAGGTCGTGTTGGGGGCGGGTTGCCAGAAGTCGCGTGACTCGGCGTCGGCCTGGTGGGTCACATCGGCTTCGCGCGTCGCGTCTGGCTCAGCCTTCTCGGCGTCTACTTCGCTAGTCTCTTCAACCGCGGCGTCCGTCGCATCTGTCACGTCATTCGCCTGATGGCCCGAGTCCTGTGCCGATGTGGCGTCAAGATCTTCGGTCGACGCCGCCTCGCAGGCTGAGAAAATTAGCGCGCAGGAGGCGACGAAGAGCCAGCGAATCGACGAATGCTGATGAACCATAGGTGTGTCCTCGTGTGGCCAATGGGTTGGGTTGGGCTGCGCGGGGCGGCAGGATACGCGCTTTTATGGCGCACGAAAACCCTGGTCATCTGCGGATGCGCGCAAAAAAGCCCCGAACCAGGTTCGGGGCTTTTGTCGTGCTTCATCGGGTGTATGCCCGAAATTTAGTTGAGTTCAATACGCTGGATGGCCAAATACTCCTGGCGGAGCAGGTCGCTGGAGGAGCGGCCTTCAATGGACACGGCGTAGGTGTCCTTGGGGATCTCCACTTCGAGGGTGCCGTCACAGTCAACGCCGTATTCTTCGACTTCGCCGTTGGTCAGGCTGGTCAGGGTGATGTCGGCGAGCTGGTAGGCGTCGTCGGCGCATTGGCTGGAGGGCTGTGGGGCCTGCCCGTTGAGCTGGGCGACCAACTGCACGGTGGCGGTGGGCATATTGGCGGTG
This sequence comes from Bradymonas sediminis, assembly GCF_003258315.1. GTDB lineage: Bacteria > Myxococcota_A > Bradymonadia > Bradymonadales > Bradymonadaceae > Bradymonas > Bradymonas sediminis. Next base: position 3,262,147 of record NZ_CP030032.1, on the reverse strand, counting down.
ATGGTCATGTCGGCGTCGACGACCAGGTTGGCGTGGGTCTGGAAGTCGCGGCGGAGCAGGTCGCTGGAATATCGACCTTCGACCGATACACGGTAGGTGTCCTTGGGGATCTCCACCTCGAGGGTGCCGGCACAGTCGACGCCGTATTCTTTGACTTCGCCGTTGGTCAAGCTGGTCAGGGTGATGTCGGCGAGCTGGTAGGCGTCGTCGGCGCATTGGCTGGAGGGCTGTGGGGCCTGCCCGTTGAGCTGGGCGACCAACTGCACGGTGGCGGTGGGCATATTGGCGGTGATGGTCATGTCGGCGTCGACGACCAGGTTGGCGTGGGTCTGGAAGTCGCGGCGGAGCAGGTCGCTGGAATATCGACCTTCGACCGATACACGGTAGGTGTCCTTGGGGATCTCCACCTCGAGGGTGCCGGCACAGTCGACGCCGTATTCTTTGACTTCGCCGTTGGTCAAGCTGGTCAGGGTGATGTCGGCGAGCTGGTAGGCGTCGTCGGCGCATTGGCTGGAGGGCTGTGGGGCCTGCCCGTTGAGCTGGGCGACCAACTGCACGGTGGCGGTGGGCATATTGGCGGTGATGGTCATGTCGGCGTCGACGACCAGGTTGGCGTGGGTCTGGAAGTCGCGGCGGAGCAGGTCGCTGGAATATCGACCTTCGACCGATACACGGTAGGTGTCCTTGGGGATCTCCACCTCGAGGGTGCCGTCACAGTCGACGCCGTATTCTTTGACTTCGCCGTTGGTCAAGCTGGTCAGGGTGATGTCGGCGAGCTGGTAGGCGTCGTCGGCGCATTGGCTGGAGGGCTGTGGGGCCTGCCCGTTGAGCTGGGCGACCAACTGCACGGTGGCGGTGGGCATATTGGCGGTGATGGTCATGTCGGAGTCGACGACCAGGTTGGCGTGGGTCTGGAAGTCGCGGCGGAGCAGGTCGGAGGAGAATCGCCCTTCGACCGATACACGGTAGGTGTCCTTGGGGATCTTCACTTCGAGGGTGCCGTCACAGTCGACGCCATATTCTTCGACTTCGCCGTTGGTCAGGCTGACCAGGGTGATGTCGGCGAGCTGGTAGGCGTCGCCCCCGGAGCATTGACTGGAGGGCTGCGGGGCCTGTCCGTTGAGCTGGGCGACCAACTGCACGGTGGCGGTGGGCATATTGGCGGTGATGGTCATGTCGGAGTCGACGACCAGGTTGGCGTGGGTCTGGAATTCGCGCCGGAGCAGGTCGGTCGAATGCGCCCCTTGAATCGACACACGATAAGTGTCTTTGGGGACCGCAACTTCAAGGCTGCCGTTGCACGGGATATCGTATTCTTCTTCTTCGCCATTCGAGATGCTGACGAGCTTGATATAGCCGAGGCGGTAGGAGGTGTTCGAGCCACATTGGCTGGAGGGCTGCGGGGCCTGGCCGTCGACCTGAGCGACGAGCTCGACGGTGGCGGTGGGCATATTGACCGCGATGGTGTCGGAGTCGCCGGTGCATACGCCCAGTGTGTTGCAGCTAAAGCCGTCGGGGCATCCCTGCGGGCAGGTTGCCCCGCAGATATTTTCTTCGCCGCTGCCGCCACAGCTCAGGTCTCCGTCGCAGCCGCCGCAGTTGAGGGTCTCGCCGCAACCATTGTCGATCGAGCCGCACTGCGCGCCCACGTCGGCGCAGGTGGTCGGCTGGCATTCGCCCTCATAGGAGCAGCCCGAGCTGTTGACCTCGAGGCAATTATTCGCGCAGGTCAGCGTTCCGCGATCGAAGCCAAGCGACTCACAGCTCGCTCCGGCGAGGTCCGAGCCGTCGCATACCTCGGGGCTTTGAATCGTGTCGTCGCCGCAGGTCGCCGGCGCGCTGCATTGTGTCAGCTCAAAGCCCAGGCATGTCGACTTGCACCCGAGTTGACCGCCGGTCGCGCCCTGGGACTCGCAGGTCTCCCCGCCCAATTGCTCCCCGTCGCAGACCTCGCCCTCGTCGAGCTGACCGTTGCCGCAGGTCTCGGGGGTCTGGGGGCGTTTGTTATTGGTGGCGTCGGAGTCGTCGCTGCACCCCAATGGGGCGATGACGAGCAGGGCGAAGAGGCATAGCAAAGTGAAGAAATTTGTCTGAGAGCGCATTGAGCTGTCCGTTAGGGGTTAGCAAATTATGAAGTCGACTGGGCTTCTTTGCCCGAACTTCGGAGACAATACAAGACTTTGAACATCATTAGTTCGAAGCGCTGCGGGGTGGACGAACGCTGGCCGAGAGCAGAAAGATAAGCCTCGGCGCTGAATGGATTTTCAGGGTTGAGGGTCCTAACAAGTGTTCTAGAACACCTTCTGCTGGGCTCGAGCTGGCGCCAAGTGTTCTAGAACACCTTCTGCTGGGCTCGAGCTGGCGCCAAGTGTTCTAGAACACCTTCTGCTGGGCTCGAGCTGGCGCTTAAGGGTATGGGCCGTCGGGTCGCTGACCCGTGTCTGGGCGAGAAGAACCCGTGGCTGGGCGATGGAGAGTTGTTGATGCGGCATAGGTGTTGGGGTAATGGCTCAACTCCGACGCGCCAAGCCCACTATATAAATTATGGAGAAGCCATGCAGACCGATGACCTCATCTATCTCGACCACAACGCGACGACCCCTCTGCTGCCCGAGGTGGTCGACGCGATGCTCCCCTATTTGCGTGAGCATTTCGGCAATCCTTCGAGCGGGCATCTCTTCGGGCAGCGCGCGCATCGGGCGGTCGAGGAGGCCCGCGAGCAGGTCGCTCAGCTGATTGGCTGCGAGGCGGATGAGGTGATCTTTACGTCGGGCGGAACCGAGGCGAATAACCTGGCCATTCGCGGCGTGATCGAGGCGGCAGGTGGCGCGGGCGAGGTCGTGACCTCGAGCGTCGAGCACCCCGCGACCGCCCAGCCCTGCGCCTGGTTGGAGCAACGCGGCACGACGGTCACGCGCCTGGGCGTCGACGCGACCGGCCGGGTGCGCGAGGACGAGGCCGCCCGCGCCATCACCGACGCGACGACGCTCGTCACCGTCATGCACTCCAATAACGAGACCGGCACGCTTCAGCCCATCGCCGCCATCAGCCAGGCCGCCCGCGCGGCCGGGGCGCTCGTCCACACCGACGCCGCGCAATCGCTGGGTAAAGTCCCGGTGAACGTGCAGCAATTGGGCGTCGACCTGCTGTCTTGTGCCGGTCATAAACTCTACGCGCCTAAGGGTGTCGGCGCGCTCTATATTCGCCGCGGCACGCCGATCGCGCCGTTCACGCTGGGCGCCGGGCACGAGCGAGGCCTGCGCCCGGGCACCGAGAATGTCGCATCGATCGTCGGCCTCGGGCAGGCGGCGCTGGCCGCGCGCCGCGACCTGGACGAAGTCGCCGAGCGCATGCGCTATCTTCGCGATTTGCTCTGGTCACGCCTGTCCGCTGCCATTCCCAACCTGGCCCTCAACGGTCACCCTGAGCTTCGCCTGCCCAACACGCTAAATGTCCGCTTTCCGGGCGTCACCGGCGACGCGGTGCTCGCCGGCGCTCCCGAAGTCGCCGCCTCCACCGGCTCGGCCTGCGACGCCGGACAGACCAGCGCGTCGGCCGTCATCCTCGCCATGGGCATCCCCGCCGAGCAGGCGGTCGGCGCGCTGCGGCTCAGCCTGGGGCGCGACAGCGATGAGACACAGATGCTTCGGGCGGCCCACGCGCTGATCGAGTCCTGGACGCAGGCGGTCGGCGCGTAGATGATGGGTTTTGCTAGTTTTACCCGCTTAGATTGCGCTGCAATCATAATCCATGTAAATGTGGGGTCCGACTTATTTCCTCATGAGGTGTTATGAAAGCCAGGCAGTCTTTTCGCGCCCCACTTCGTCCGATTGTCCTTTGTAGCGTTTTGTTCGCGATGCTGTTTTTAACCTCTGCGTGCTCTCATATGAGCTATTCACGCGGCGTTGAAGACACCATTTCGCGCGGCTCTCCCGAGAAAAAGCCCGACACATATTATGAGGCCGAGCTCGACATGAACGAGATTCGGCTGGTGGATAATTTGGGGGTTTTCTGCGCCGCTCTGGCTGAAACCAGCGAACAGATCGGCAACGAAAGGAAGGCGTATCAGGAGGCTGTTCGGGATAAAAAACGCTCCTATGAGTATTCCTGGCGCGAGCGAAGCCCCTCCGAATTCCAGGGCATGAGCTGCGGGGCATATTATAAATGGGGGAGTTCGGATGCGGGGAGATATTATATCCCCGGAAATCCACCCGATGGCCGCGAGTATTCGAGCAGCTATGGCGAGGGCGGGTTGTCGGTCAGCGGCGTCGCCAAGCTTGTCGAGGACTGGGATTGGCTGCGTTTCTCCGCCGGCGCGCGCATCGGCATGGGCCGGTATACCCAGACCTTCGACAAGACCCCGCCCGAGGTTCATAAGCTTGACTGGGCTCTCCGGGTCCCGCTCGACATCGGCGTGCATATCTATCCGGAGTTTCTATACGGTTTCGGTATCGAGGGGTTTGGCGGCGCAGATCTAGTCGGCTGGGCGTTGAGCAGCGGCAACGGCGATTTCAGCGAGAAATTCGACTTTGGCGGGCGCGCGGGCTATATCTTCACCTCGACCTACTTCGCGTTGAGCGCGTATGCGGGGTGGGAGCGGCGCAACTTCACCTTCGGCGAGTTCTGGACCCAATATGACGCCCTTGTATTTAGCGCAGCGATCGACTTGAACTATTTTGAGATCTTTTAGGTCACCCAGGCTCACCGCGCCCCCCCCCGAGAGGAGGCGTCGGAACGCAAGTGATGATGCTCACAAGGGCAAGGGCGCAAGCGAAAAAGCTCCGATATTGACTCGGGGCTTTTTTGCGCCGAGAGCCCCTCCTTTGGCGCGTTTCGACGGAGCGAAGATTGTACGAAAGTTCGCTCGCCACAAACCGAATGACTGAAACAAATGACGTCGGAGTTTCCTGATGCATCATCGTTGGCTGGGTTCGCTCTTCGCCTTTATTACTCTGATATTAATGGCCGCTCATCTCGCGACGCTACGCTTGGAGAATTTGAAGCACTCGCGTCGGCGCGTGGAGTGACTTGGTATTTTTAGCGCGGCGCGCTAAAAATATGGCTCATCGCTTCAGCTCCTGCGGCAACGATCGTAATGATGGTCGACAGGGTGAGCCCCAAGGTGCACCGGGTTAAATCGCATGATTAAGCCATTGACGCGCGCTTCATCTCGAACCTTCCAAACATGGGGGCGCACGCATCGATGCGCGCCTGTGGCGCTGCATTTGCCCGAGAGCGAGGCCGAGGTCGTGGCGCTGGTCAAAGAGGTCGGCCGGCGCGGCCAAACGCTGCGGGTCGTGGGCGCGGGGCATTCCTGGACCGATATCGCCTGCACGGATGGGCATTTGCTGCGCCTTGAGCGCCTCAATCGAGTGCTTCGTATCGACCGGGAAAACGGGTTGGTGGTGGCCGAGGCGGGTATTTCGCTCAGGGAGCTCGTGTGCCACTTATCGGACTTCGGCCTGGCCCTGCCGTCTCTTGGCTCGATCGCCGAGCAAACCCTGGCGGGGGCGATTTCGACCGGCACCCACGGCAGCGGCGCCACGGTGGGAAACCTCTCATCGCTTGTCGAATCGCTGCGCCTGGTCACCGGGCGCGGCGAGGTTGTCGAAGCGTCGAGGGAGCATCACCCCGACGTCTTTGCGGCGGCGCGGGTTGGGCTGGGATGCCTGGGCGTGATCACGCAGGTGACCATGCGCTGCGTGCCGATTTTCAACCTGCACGAGCGTTGTTGGACGCTGCCTTTTGATGAAGCGCTTCGCCAGATGCAAACCCTGGCGGATACCCACGAATTTATAAAGTTTTGGTGGCTTCCGCATACCGACCGCATCCAGGTCTTCGCGGCCGACCGCACCAGCGCGCCCGAGACCTGCCCCGCCTTGACTCGCCGGGCCGATAAATTGGGCATGATCACGCCGGTCTTCCGGAGCATCCTGTGGCTCGGCGGGCATTTTTCGCCGGCGATTCCGACGCTTAACCGGCTTGTTTGTCTCGGGTATTTTGGCCAGAGAGAGCGCGTGGAGCGAAGCGACGGCGTCTTCAACCTGGCGATGCCGCCGAGGCATCTGGAGGCCGAGTTTGCCTTCGCGCGCGAAGACGGCCCGGCGGCCTTCGAGCAACTTCGCGCATGGGTCGAGTGGGAGCAGTTGCGGGTTAACTTTATCGGTGAGTTGCGCTTTGTGGCGGCCGATGACATCTGGATGAGCCCGGCTTATGGGCGCGACGCGTGCCATATTGGCGCCTATTGCGGCAGGAGCGCGCATGCGCCCCAATATTTCGCGGGGCTCGAGGCGATCGCCGCGCGGATGGGAGCGCGCCCGCATTGGGGAAAGATGTTTGGCTGGGAGGGCGCAGAGCTTCGTCGGGTATTCGAGCGCTTCGATGATTTTTGCGCGCTCCGCGATGAGCTTGACCCCGACCGCGTATTTGAGAATGCGTTTAGCCGACGTGTATTCGGTTAAAAGGAAGTTATCTATGGAATGTGAACAATCGCGGAGCTTGCTGATGAGTTCAACCTGGCCTGGGCGTCTAGTCGTCTTTTTCGCATTCCTATTGATGGCCGCCCCGGTGAGCGCCGAGGTCGTGCGCTTAGAGCAGCAGGGCGGGGCGGTCGCCGGGGTGGACGCCGCGGGCGAAACTCTGTGGACGATTGAGTACGCCTCCGGGAAACCCCTTCGTTTCGAGCCGCTTATCGACGGTCGCCGAGGCTATTTGGCGCGGCGCTCGGATTTGCTCACCGTTGACCTCGACGCCGGGCAGATCGTTGAGCGCCACCGGTTCCCGGGGGTGATCGACGCGATGGCGCCCGCCGAAGATGGCTATACGCTCACGCTCTTTTCGCGCGCGCTCACGGTCGAGGAGCCCGAGGCCGAGTCGACCATCGAGGTCCATTATCGCCCCGGCGACCCGACGCCGGGCAGCGGACTTTTTGAGTCCGCGCTCATCATGACGGCCAGCGCAGACGCGTTGGCCCTGGCCGGGGTTGAGCAGGAGATTGAGCTCGAAATGCTCAGCCTGGAGCAAGCCGAGCAGGCCATCGCGCGATTGTCCGTCGCCGAAGAGCGCGACCCGACCAACCTTTTTTTGCCCCTCTACCGCGGGCGGGTCACCCAGCTTTCTCAGGAGGATGCGTCGCCTGCGAAGCTCTACGAGCGCGCCGTTCAGATCGAAGATGCGCCCTGGAGCGACGACCTGCTGGCCACCTTTCTCTTGATTAAATACGGCGAAGACGCGCTGTCCACAAAGGTCGCCGCGCGCGCCAAGCAGAAGATGCAGGCCCGCGGCGTGCTCGTCGAGCGCTTCAATGGGTTGGCGATGCAGACCGAGCTGAGCATCGCGCTGCGCGAGCTTTTGCGCGACGGCATTCACGGAAACGACGTCGAGCTCGTGGACAATCTGCAGGGGCGCGTCGCCGAGTTTTTCCCCAATAGCGAGCAGAGCGCGCTGACCTGGCGCTGGGTGGGCGATTGGATCGGCGCGAAGAAGCGCGCCGAACTCGCCCAGGCGTGGCGGGGGCGCGCGGCCAAGGCGTCTCATGCGCCGCTGGTCGCGCTTAATGAGGCGAGCGCGCGAAAAGCCGACCGGGCGAGCCTGCTGTGGATGGCGCTCGTGATGACTCTGATCTTGATTCCGCTAGGCGTGGGTTTGCGCGCGACTCGTCGGCGCACCGCCAAGGGATTGCCGCTGCCCGATATCAATATGTGGGACGCCATCGGCCTCTTTGCGCTGGTCCTGGGTTGCTCGATCTTGCCGGCGGTGGTGCAAAAACACGCCACGGTGAGCGCCACTTTAAAGAGCGCGCCGCCCGAATTATTCGACGCCACTTACGATTCTCCGAAGGTCCTGACCTGGCTGGAGGAACTCGGCGAAAGCGAGAGCCGTGACGTGTGGATCGCCTACGCCCGCAAGGCTCAAGGTGCGCTTCGAGCCGGGGCGCGCGCTTCCGATGCGCCCCCCAGCGAGCAACTTCTGGCCGAGGCGATTTCGGTGGGACCCGGCGCGAATTCTGACATCAGCCCGGCGTCCCTAAGCGGCGCGGCCAGGGTAGGCGCGCTCGCCCAGATGAGTCGTGTTGTTCTGGCGATCCTCGCGATCGTATGCGGGCTTTTGATGATGCTCCTGGGGATGCTGATTCGGCGCAAGGCGCCCCGGGTCGCCGAGAATATTCGCATCTTTATTCCGGGCAGCGCCAAGGTCCTCTCGCCGCTGGCGGTGATTATCTGCGGGTTGTTCTCGGCCGCGTTTTTGGCGCTTCTCTTTGAGATGGACCGCGGCGTGAGAACGGTGGTGTTGCCGCGCTCCGGCGCGATCTTCGAGCAGGGAGAATTGGTCGACACCTACCTGACGCTTCCTTCGACCTGGATTGCCCTGGCCGCAGCCCTGCTGACGCTGCACGGCGTCACCATCTGGCTGGAGCGAAACGAAGGTAAACTCGACTGAGGTCGAGGGTCGAGGTTGCTAGTTTGGGTCGCGGTGACTATCTCTCGGAGGGTCTAAATCACCCCGCGCGGAGAGAGTTTATGCATCCCAATCAACGTAAGCAGGGCGCCATCCTCGGCGCCCTTGTCGCCGACGCCGCATCCCTTGGATTTCATTGGCTCTATGACGCCGACCGCCTGGCCGACGTCGCCGGCGCGAAGCCCGAGTTTGCGGCGCCAAATCCGCGCGATTACGAAGGCGTCGCCGGCTATTTTGCCCACGCCGATAAATCCCCCGGCGACGTGACCCATTATGGCGAGCAGATGGCGGTGGCGCTGCGCTCTCTGGCCCAAAACGGCGGAGCGTGGATGCCTGCCGATTATCTCGCCGAATTTCGCGCGACCTTCGAGCGCGGCGGGAGTTTTAGCGGCTATATCGACGCGGCGACGCGGGGGACTTTGGACAACGCCAAAGAGGCCGAGGCGAAAGGAGAGGGCGAGGGGTCCAAAGAGGACGTCGAACTTAGCTTGAAGGTTGGCGCTGATGACGCGCAGATGCCAGCGTTTAGCAAATTGCCGCCCATCGTCGCGCGCTACGCCGGGGACCCGAGGCTGCTCGAGATCGCCGAGGAGGCGATTCGCATCACCAATAACCATGACGAAGCGGTCGCCTACGCGCTCTTCGGCGCCCGCGCGCTCGAGCAGGTGATCTTAGGCGAGTCGATTCTGCATGCCATGAAAGCCGCCGCCGCCGAGGCGCCCGATTCGGCGCGCGAAGTCATCGAGTCCGCGCTCGCCCTGGACGAAAATCGACCGAAATATATCGCCGAGCATTTCGGCGCGGCCTGCTATACGCGCATGGCGATCCCGGTGTCCGTGACGATTTTGCGCGACCACTTGGTCTTTGTCGGCGGCGTGCGACAGAATATCTTCGCCGGCGGCGATAACGCCGGGCGGGGCATCTTCGTTGGCGCGATGCTAGGCGCAGCCGGTGGCATCGGGGGCGACGGCATCCCGCTGTCCTGGCTCTCCCGACTCAGCGGTTTGGAGCGATATCTTACGCAGGTCGAGGCGGCCTGCGCCGAGGATTAATCCTCAGGATTTTGCAACCTTTTTCGCGCGTGCGCATCTTAAACGGCGCATACCATTTTGCACTTATACGCCCTGGTTTATGCCGGGGCTTATTCATATTGATTCGAAATTGAGCCATCCAAATGCATCAAGAATCCATGCCCGAAGACGCGTCTATTCCTCCGCTTGTCACCCGCACGCCGCGCCTAAGCGGCGATGACCCGCTGGAGATGCGCCGGCGTATTCGCGACTATTTTTTGGATACCTGGACGCGCTATGAGTCGCTCTTTGAGTGCCTTAATTGCGATGACGCCTATCTGAAGAAGTCGATCAGCCTGCGCCACCCGTTGATCTTTTATCTCGGGCATACCGCGACCTTTTTTGTCAATAAATTGATGCTCACGCGCCTGCTCAACGAGCGAGTCGATGAGGAGTTTGAGTCGGTCTTTGCGGTCGGCGTCGACGAGATGAGTTGGGATGACCTCGACGAGAGCAATTATAATTGGCCGACGGTCGCGCAGGTGATGGAGTACCGAAATAAGGTGCGAAATCGGGTGCTTGGCATTATCGAGAGCGCGCCGCTGTCACTGCCCATTAACCAGGAGAGCCCGTGGTGGGCCATCGTCATGGGCATCGAGCATGAGCGAATCCACCTGGAGACTTCCTCGGTGCTCATCCGCCAGCAGAAGATTGAGTGGGTGTCGCCCCATCCCGATTGGGCGCGTTGCGAGGACTTCGGGCCCGCGCCGACCAATAAGTTGCTGCCGGTCGAGGGCGGGCGCGTCGTGCTGGGCAAGGACGCGGATTCCGATATCTATGGCTGGGACAATGAGTATGGCAGCCACGAGGCCGACGTCGCCGGATTCGAGGCGAGTCAATATCTGGTGAGCAACCAGGAATTCCTCGAATTTGTGGAGGCCGGCGGTTATCAGAACGAAGCATATTGGAGCGAAGAAGGTTGGCAATGGCTGGACTTTAGCAAGCGCGAGGCGCCGGAGTTTTGGCGCAAGGGCGCTTCCGAGGCGACGGGTGAGTGGGCGCTTCGCCTGATGACCGAAGAGGTTCCGATGCCCTGGAATTGGCCGGTCGAGACGAATTTTTTGGAGGCCGAGGCATTCTGCAATTGGAAGGCCGAGCAGACCGGTGAGCCCATTCGCCTGCCGACCGAGGATGAGTGGTATCGCCTCTACGATGTCGCGGATGTGCAGGTGCGCCCGGATACGCCCTGGAATGCCAATCTTCACCTCGACCACCACGCGTCCTCCTGCCCGGTGGACCGCTTTAAGCACGGCGAGTTTTATGACGTGATTGGCAACGTCTGGCAGTGGACGCAGACGCCGATTTATCCCTTCGAGGGCTTCGAAGTTCACCCCATCTACGACGACTTCAGCGTGCCCACCTTTGACGGAAAGCATAATCTGATGAAGGGCGGCTCCTGGATTTCCTGTGGCAACGAAACCGAGCCCTCGTCGCGCTATGCGTTTCGCCGCCACTTCTTCCAACACGCTGGCTTTCGCTATGTCAGCGGCGAGCTCAAGCGCACCGCGCCGACGTCGCTCTACGAGACCGATGAGCTGATGTCGGAGTACGCCGAGTTCCACTACGGCGATAGTTATTTCGGGGTTCCGAATTTCCCGCGGGCGTTGGTCGAGCTTTTGGCGCCCTATTTGGAGGGGCGAGAGACCCGCAAGGCGCTGGACTTGGGCTGTGCCTCGGGGCGGGCGAGTTTTGAGTTAGCGCGCTATTTTGATGAGGTGCTCGGTCTTGATTTTTCGGTGCGATTTATCGACCAGGGCGTGCAAATCGGGCGCGACGGCATGTTGCGCTATACCCTGACCGACGAGGGCGATCTGCGTCTCTTTAAGACCCGCACGCTCGCCGAGTTGGGCCTCGATAAGGTGCGCGTCCCGGACTTTGCCCAGGGCGACGCGTGTAATCTGAAGCCGAATTACCGCGACTTCGACCTGGTCTTTGCGGCCAACCTGATCGACCGCCTCTATGAGCCCGCGAAATTCCTCAACGACATTCACACCCGCATCCAGCCCGGCGGTCTTCTGATGATCGCCTCGCCCTATACCTGGCTTGAGGAGCATACGCCCAGAGATAAGTGGATCGGCGGGTTTAAGAAAAACGGCGAGAATGTCACGACCCTCGATGGGCTCAAGGCTCATCTGGAGCCGAATTTCCGCTTGCTCGACGCGCCGCGCCAGGTGCCGTTTGTGATTCGCGAGACGAGTCATAAATTCCAACATTCCCTGTCCGAGATGACGGTGTGGGAGCCTCATGACGATTGAGTTCGACTTCGACGCGCCCGGCAATCGGGCCGGCACGGGCTGCGAAAAATACGACGGCCGCCTGGCCAAATTCGGCCGGGCCGACGTTATCCCCTTATGGGTCGCCGATATGGACTTCGCCGCGCCCCCCAGCGCGCGCGAAGCCCTGATGGCCCGCGCAAAGCATCCCATCTACGGCTACGCGACGGCGCCCGAGAGTCTTATCGAGGCGTTTTGTGGGTGGTATCAGCGGCGCCATCATTGGGGCATCGACCCGGCGCATCTGCTGTGGTCGCCGGGTACTGTTCCCATCATCGCCGCGGCGATCCTGGGGCTGACCGAGCCGGGCGATAAGATCATCGTGCCGGCGCCGGTGTACCCGCCGTTTTTCGGGAGCGTGGAGCAAAACGGGCGAGTGCTTATCGTGAGCCCGCTGCGGCGCGTCGAAGAAATTTATCATCTGGACTTTGAGCAGATCGAGGCGGCGGCTGCGGGCGGCGCGAAGATGCTGCTGTTATGCAGCCCGCATAACCCGATCGGGCGAGTCTGGCGCGCCGAGGAACTCGACCGGCTGGTCGAGATCGCGCTTCGTTATGACATGGTTTTGGTGAGCGACGAGGTTCACGCAGACCTCGTCTATCCGGGGCAGCGCCATATTCCGCTGGCGCTGGGCGCCCCGGCCGAGCTGCGTCTGGTGACGGCGCTCTCACAGGCGAAGACCTTCAATATGCCCGGCATGGGCATGAGCGCGGCGGTGGTCTCAAACGCCGCGGATCGAGAGGCGATGCGCGCGGTCTTCGGGCGGCTGCACCTGCATCCCTTCAACCCGTTGACGATGGCCGCGTTTGAGGCCGCGTATCGCCACGCCGACGCCTGGCTCGACGCGCTGATGGGCTATCTCGACGGCAATCGCCGCTGGCTCTTCGCGGCCCTATCAGACCTCGATGGCCTCCACCCACTGATGCCGGAGGCGACCTTTTTGATGTGGCTCGACTGCCGTGCGATGGGCAAAGATGACGCCGAATTAGAGCGGTTTTTTGTCGAGCAGGCCGGGCTTGGTTTGACCGCCGGGCACCCGTTTGGCGTGGGCGGGAGTCGGCATATGCGTCTTAATTTTGGGACCCAGCGCCGCGTTTTGGAGCAGGCGGTCTTACTGGTTGGCGAGGCGCTCATGGAGGAGTATTAAGGTAGCCGTCATTAAATGAGGGAAGGAGGCATGAGCGATTCGGGTAGCCGTGGAAAATCGGGCAAGCAGCGGGCGTTTCGCTGGGGCCTTCGTGGAGCGGGGGGGTTGGTGGCGCTGTTGATCTTGTCGGTCGGTGTTGGGCTGCTCTGGGTGCGCTCCGACTCGGGGCGAAGTTATGTCTCCGAGCGGGTTCAGGCCGACGCGACCGAGGGGATGGGCGGGTCCATGAAGATCGGTTCGATCGACGAGATATTGTTCTTTGAGGGGGGCAGCGGTGTTCGCGTAAAGGCCACCGACGTGCGTTTTCTGGCGCCCGACGGGCGAGAGACGATCCACGTTGGCGACGCCGACGTGCTGCTGGATTTGGCGGCGCTGGTGACAGGCACGATTGAAATTCACGAGGCCGTCGCGGCCAATGGGACCGTCACGATTGAGATTGACGACGACGGATTGCTCTCGATCGAAAAGACCTTTGTCGGCGAGGAAGAGTCGCCGAGCGCGGACACGATGGGGCTAAATCTGCGGCATATGAACGCGCGGGATATGCGCGTTATTCTTGCTCTCGGATCTGACGCGTCCTACGAAGTACGCGGCATTGACGGCACCGTCTTTGTGACGCGCCCCGAGGGCGGCGAATTCGTGACGACCGAGCTGGTCAAGGTCAGCGGCGAGCTAAAGGAACCAAAGTTTTTGGGGGACCCGCTGGGTTTCTCCAGGCTCGACGGGCGTATCGCCAGCAACCAGACCCCGATGGTGAAGATGTCGGTGTTGCTGAGCCTGGACGAAGGGACTATCGACACTCGGTTGAGCGTGGATCCCGACAGCGAGCCGAAGATCAAATTGAAGATGTCGGCCGAGGGCGACTCCGAGGTTGAATTTCTGACGAAGATCGCCGAGGTCGGCTCCTTCTTTGGCTCAAGCGTCTCTATTGAGACCGGGGCGCTCGACGGGGAGTCGAAGTAGCGCGCCGGCCCGCGGTGCGAAACCAAACCCCACAACCTAAATAACCCTCGCCAAAACCCCCACGTCAGCTCGGCTGACGTGGGGGTTTTTGTGTTTTGAAATGATTCGGAACGCCATATTGACTTCCAAAAATCTCTTTGTTAGATCCGGCTAACTTTAGTTTTAGTGCCTGCTAAGTATTTTATTTGCGTGGCCGCACTCTTACCTGAACACTTACGAGGAAGATATGAGTTGGAAGTGGAAGTTGCCGGCAAGTCTGGCGATCGGCGCAGCGATCGTCGCGTCGGGATGTGACTTTTTTGTGCCTGGTGAGCCGGATGAGGCTCATCTATTCGACGTGCCGATGGAGGGGTTGACCACCGCGCAAATGCGCATGTTCGCCGCCGGGGACGAGGAGTTTGAGCATCAGTTCAGCTTCAGCGAGGGGCTCGGTCCGATCTTCAACGCCCGCTCGTGTAACTCCTGTCACCCCGGCGAGGGGCCGGGGCACCCGGAGTTCAGCTTCGTGCGCTTCGGACGGGTAGACGCCAATGGCATCTTCGACGCGATGCTCAACGAAGGTGGGCCGCAACTGCAGGACCGCGCCATCCCGGGCTACGAGCCCGAAGTGCTGCCGAGCGGTGATGATATCGTGTGGACGCGGATGGTCGCGCCCTCGGTGACCGGGCTGGGACTCCTAGAGGCGGTCGATGATGCCACGCTCATTGCCCTGGCGGACCCCGACGACGAAGACGGCGACGGCATCTCCGGGCGCATCAATTGGATCCCGGCCGACCCGCAGCTCGACGCGATCGCCGCGCAGGCCAATGGCGCCCGCATTCAACAACACGACGGCTATTATATCGGGAGATTTGGGCTGAAAGCTTCGGCGATTTCCCTGCTCGATCAGACCGTGTCGGCGTACCACCAGGATATGGGAATCACGTCGGATTACGCGACGCTCGACCCGATCAATTATCAGGTCGGCGATGGGACAGCCGACCTGGTGCCCGACCCGGAGCTTTCTTCCGGGACGTTGATGGCAGTGAATCATTATCTGCGCGTGTTGCGCCCGCCAGCGCGCCGAAACGCCGACGACCCGGAGGTCCTCAAGGGCGAGGCGATCTTCGAGGAGATCAATTGCACGGCCTGTCACGTGCCGACGCTGAAGACTGGAAAGTCGACCATTGAGCCGCTCTCCGCAGTTGAGTTCCACGCCTATACCGACCTGTTAATGCACGATATGGGGCCTGAATTAGACGACGGCTATATCGAAGGGACCGCCGATAGCAATGAGTGGCGCACCGCGCCGTTGTGGGGATTCGGAATCGCCAAAGACTTCCAGGGCGGCCGGCCGTTCTATTTGCACGACGGCCGCGCGAGCACGCTTGAGGAAGCCCTCGAATTTCACGGGGGCGAGGCCGCGGCGAGTCGCGAGAAATTCCGGGCTCTGAGCAAGACCGAGCTGCGTCAACTTCGCGCGTTTATGGAGTCTTTATGAGTGCCAATGAGCTGACACGTCGAGCCTTCATGAAGGCCGCATGCCTTGGCGCCATCGGCAGCGCGCTTGTCGGGTGCGCCGGGGTGCCGCGCTATCTTTTGCAGCCCGAGGCTGCGGCAGAAACGGTCTCGGTGCCCATCTCGGCGTTCGGCGACGATGAGCATCTGGTGCTGGTGCCGCCAAATGGCCGAAAGACCTTTTTAATCACGCGCGAGGGCGATGAATATATCGCCGTCGAGCTGAGCTGCACCCACCGGGGGTGCGGGCTTCAGGTGCGCAGCGACGAGCTGCATTGCCCCTGCCACGGCAGCCGCTTTACGCCGCGCGGCGAGGTCCTTCAGGGCCCCGCCCAGGTGCCTCTAAAAATGATCAACGTCACTCGCCAGGGTGATATGCTCTTACTTGGGAAAAACGATGTTCTCTCGATTGGCTGATATTAAGTTGGAACGAAATAAAACTCCCTGGCTTGCAGGGCTGATTTTGGTGCTGAGCTGGAGCGGGTTTGGGAGCACTGCGTGGGCTCAGGATGAGCCTGGCGCGACCGCGGCAGAGACGCGCGCTGGCGACGCCGGGTCGAAGTCCGGCGCTGAAAAACAATCCGCGCTCAACACCGACCCGCTGGCCAACGCGATCTTCGACCGCCCCTTTGTGGTCGGCGGCCAGCGCGCCTCAATGGGCGGCTACGCCGAGACGCGCGTGCTCTACGGGGTCGAGGAGGGTATCAGTGACGGGATGTCCTTTAATTTTCAGCGATTCAACCTCTTCGCCTTTGCGCCCATCGGCTCGCGGATTCGTTTTCTCTCGGAGTTAGAGTTTGAGTTTGAGGACGGCGAGCTGGAAATAAAGCTTGAGACGGCCCAATTGGATATCGAGATTGCGCCGGAGTTTGTCGTACGCGGCGGCATCATTTTGCCGCCCGTCGGCGCGTTTAATCAGAGCCACGACGGTCCAATATGGGACTTTGGTGACCGGCCATTGGTGTCGACGACCGTCATCCCGTCGACCTTCTCGGAGGTCGGCGCGGGCGCCAACGGGGTTATCGATCTGGGGGTGATTGAGCTGGACTATCAGCTCTATCTTACCCAGGGGCTGGGCGATGGCGTCGTCGACAATAATATGGGGCGCACGAGCATCCCCGACGGGCGCTCGCCCGGGTTGATGGAGGCCGATAATAACGGCGAGCCTGCGGTGACTGCACGTCTGGCGCTGCGCTACGCGGAGTCGCTTGAGGTCGGCCTTTCGGGGTGGCACGGGGCTTATAACTCGTTCAAAGCCGACGGCGATGAGATCGATGAGCGGCGCACCGTGACGCTGGCGGCGCTCGACTTTGGCTTCGCGCACCGCTGGGTGGAGCTGCGCGGCGAGGTCGCCTGGGCCTCGGTCGAGGTGCCGGCGAGTCTGGGCACAAGCTTTGGCGAGGAGCAGTGGGGGTTGCACGTCGACGCGGTGGTGCCGGTGTGGCGCACGGTGATGTTCGACCTACCCACCACTTTGCAGGTGGGTATGCGCGGCGAATATGTCGACGATCATCTTGGGGAGCTTCGCAACGGCGACCCGGCCGGCGAGGAGCACGCGCGGGCCACCGCATCGCTGGCGCTTCGTCCTGGCGAAGAGACCGTCATTCGCCTGAACTACGGGCTGGATTGGGTCAGCGACCTGGTGGGCAATAAACCCGAGCGCGGGATGCTCGCCCAACTCGGGTTGGCGACCTATTTCTGAGCTTCTATCAACGACACGCGCTCGCGCCATCGCCCGAGATATCTTCGTGGGTATTGTTGCTTAGCCTGACATTCTCGCAGGGGGCGATGGTCGAGCCGTCTTCGACCGAGATGCCGTATTTCGCGCTTCCTGCGATTTTGACGTTCGACAGCGCCAGGCTGGAGTCAACGCTTCCGCCTCCGCGCAAGAAAATATTGGCCTGGCTGCTCGCCCCTCCATGCCATTTTCTGCCGCCCCCATATAAAATATCGGCGTTTGCGATGATATTTTTGTCGCTCTTGCTGCGGATAAAAAAGATGCCCGCCCAGGAGCCCGGGGAGGTCTTGTCGTCGGCCGCGATGAACTTGATTCGCCTGCCGCCGGAGCCGTCGGCGCGAAGCGATCCGCCGTCGACCGTCAAGCCCAGGTCTTGCTCGAAGGTGAGGGTGGTGCCCGGCGAGATGCGCAGGTCGCCGGTGACTTCAATCGGCTGGCGCGCGCGGTAGGGAACGGGCTGGCCGAGCCAGGTCTGGCTGGTGCTGACTTCGCCCGCGGAGCCGTCCACACCCAGCAGAATATAGGCCGCGTCGTTGTCGGCGAATCGATTGCCTTCCCCCAACTGGCCGACGGCATTCGGCTTTAACCAGATGGGCAACGCGTTGTTTTCGAAGGTTGAGGATTCCACCGAGAGCGCGACGCTCGCGCCGTCGGCGAAGAGGGCGGCCGCCGCATTTTCGCGAAAGATGGTGTCGCGAATCGTCAATTGATTTTCGCTGCCGCGCAGATAGACCCCGGCCGTGGAGGCGTCCCAGCGCCAGGGCGCGCCGCCGGCGTATTCGACGCGGGCAAACGCCAGGCGGTTCTCGCTCGACGCGCTGCGATTGAAATAGATGCCTTTCCAGGCGCCGCGCGCCTTGTCGACGCCGCTCAAGGAGACGCGCTTATTGCCGGTGCCCTGGGCGATGAGCGCACCGTCGCGGCCAACCTCAACACCTGCATCTTTTTTGAACTCGATGGTGACGCCGGGGTCGATATTCAGTTTGGCCTGAATGCTCAGGGTGTGCTCGGCGCGGTAGGGCAGCTCGAAGGCTTTCCAAATCTGGTCAGTCGTGACCTCCTGAGGGGTGATGCCGGTGAGAATATAGGCGTTGTCATTCTCCGAGAAGCTCAACGAGGCGAGCCTGCCGATTTGATTGGCGTGCAGCCAAAGGGGGGATTCGTTGTCGATAAACGCGGTGTTATCGAGGCTAAATAGGGCGTCGCCGGATTCGGCAAAGAGCGCGGCGCGCGCGTTCTTGGCGAAGGTCGAGTTGCTGATACTCAGGCTCGAGGCGTTGCTTTGAAGATAGACCCCGGCCTGGGAGCGCCGGCCGGTGTGCCACGGCGCGCTTCCCGCGTGAGCCAAGACAACGTGCGCGAGTTTGCTCTGGGTCGTGTTGGACGCGTCGAAATAGAGCCCCCTCCAATGGCCGCGTGCCTGCGCAGTGCCGCTAAATGTGATTTTTTCATCGGCGGTGCCGACCGCGGCGATCCCCCCGGTATGGGAGAACCTGAGACCGGCGTCGGCCGAGAAGACGATGGACGTCCCGGGCTTGAGCTTGAACAGGCCGCGGGTGACGGTGAGGCGCTGCTCGACGCGATAGCATTTTCTGCGCAGCGATGGGCCGCCGTTCAGATCCTCCTGGGTCAATAAAACACGTTCGGGACAGCTTGAGTCGATGGGATTGGTCGCGTCGGGACGCGCCGTATTATTCTCAGGCGTGTCCGCATCGGTCGCGCTCTCGCAGGCGCTCAAAAAGGCGCAGAATAAGCCGACAAATAGAAGCGAAATCTTGAGTCGCTCGACGGACAATGGCTGCGCAATGAGTGGCCCGCGAAGGCGCATAGTGGGTCTCCCTTCAATCATCATCAAATCGGTGGGGTGAGGCCAGAGGGACGCCGTAGCAACGATCACTGCCCGAATCTCGGCCCTTAAAGGGTGCTCCCCGGCGCGCCAAAGTCTAGGGCGTTGGTGTCGGGGCAGGGCGGGGGTCGCGGCGGTCGCGCGAGTTCATTCGATGAGATAATATCTTCGCTCCGTTGGGCTTGTTGGCCAGGCTCTGCTATTGCTAGAAGACCACAAATGCCGGTAGACCTTCGCGTCTGCTGCTGTGAGGGTGCAAACTACCGTTAGACGCATGATTGAAGGAAAGAAAATGTTAAATATTTGGGCCCGTCGGCCGGCTATTTCGTTGGGATATTCGCTCGCTTTATGTCTTATGCTCGCCCTGGTGGGCTGCAGCGATGACGATGAGGCGAAGGATGGCGCGGCTGCGTGCGCACAGGGCATGGAGATAAACCCGTTGACCGGCCAATGTCGTTATATTGGGCGCGAAGGGCCAGGGACCACCGATGCCGGAGTTACGCCGGGTGCGCCGGATACGCGCGAACAGGGCGACACAACGCCCTCCACCGACGGCGGCTCCACTGAGCCTGATGCGACGCCCGGTGGGCAATGTGTGGCTGGTCAGCGTCGCTGTAATGGCGGCAATGCCGAGATTTGTTTGGCCGGGCAATATGAGCTGAGCGAAACTTGCGGCGCCAACTCGACCTGTCAAAACGGCAGTTGCGTGCCGGACGGCGCGGTGTGTGCCCCGGGCGTTACCCGCTGCGTCTCGGCGACTCAGTACGAGACCTGCTCGGCCGACGGCGGGGGCTACGGGGGACGGGTGCAATGCGGCGGCGATGAAGTGTGCGAGAACGGCCAATGTGTCTCGGGCTGCAATAGCGTGATTGGCGAGAAGTCCAATATCGGCTGCCAATACGTAAGCATGCGCCTGAATCAGGCCAATGGTATCCGCGCTCAGGGGCATTCTGTGGTGGTCTCGAACCCGGGCAACGAAGTGGTGACGGTGAACGTGACCAGCCCGGGCGTCAGCAATTTGAATATGCCGCCCCAGTCGATCAATCCGCAGCAGAGCACGATTCTTAACTTCCCTGTCTCGCCGATGATTGGCGAGGCCGGGGTGTCCAACCAGATCTACGTGATCAACACCAGCAAGCCAGTCATCGCCACGCAATTTGCGCCCCTGAATAACCCGGGCGTCGGTAGCGAAACCAGCGACGCCTCGCTCTTGCTGCCGACCAACGCGCTGGGCAACGAGCATATCGTACTGAACTGGCCAGGGCCGCCGAGCATGGGCGACATCCCATTCCCCATGCCGGGTCTCGGGGCCGCCGATACCTATATTGATGTGGTCGCGATCCATGACAATACGAGCATCCAGGTCTCCGGTCCGGTCGCCCTGTCGGGTGGCTCGGCGGGGTCGATGGCGGCCAATAGCTCGCAGACCTTCTCGGCCTCTCGCCATCAGGTGCTTCACCTGTCGGCCACGTCGGGGGGATTTGGCTCCAGCGCGAATACAGACCTCTCCGGGACGGTGGTCACCTCCAATCAACCGGTCGCGGTCTTCGTCGGTGCGACGTTGGTTAATATTCCCGATGCGCCGGTCGCTTCGAGCCCGGCGACGGGCTGTGTGTCATCCGGGGTGAGCTGCTCGCTTAACGCCGAGTGTTGCTCCGGCATCTGTGGCAACGACCTGGAGTCCGGCTCCCTCAAATGCATGGACAGCCTCAAAGCCGGCGACCATATCGAGCAGCAACTCTTCCCCACCGAAAGCTGGGGGACCTCCTATGTGGCGACGCCCTTCTATAGCCGCGGCGTCAATGACTTCGCGGTCTATAAGGTCACCGCGGCGCGCAATAATACCGTCATCGCGATCGACCCGCCGGTCAACGGCCTCTCGAGCATTACGTTGAACCGCGGTCAGGTGCGCCAGCTCCACGCGCCGCATGCGTTCGAGCTTGAGGCGAGCGACGCCATCATGGTGGCTCAGTTCATGATCGGCGGTCAGACCTCGACGCTTGAGATGGGCGACCCGGCCTTCTTGCTGCCGCCGGCGGTCCAGCAATTCCGCGATGATTATGTCTTTTTGGTCCCCGACCAATACGCCATGAACTTCGTGACGCTTATCGCGCCTACCGGCGTTGATATTGAGTTGGATGGCGCGACCGTCGCGGCCTCGACCTTCACGCCAGTGGGCGGCAATAGCGCTTGGTCCTATAAGCTGGTTGAGTCGCTCGCCGGTGGCGTCCATCGCGCCAGCGCCGACCAACCGTTTGGCGTCGTGGTTCACGGGATTGATGATTATATCAGCTACGCGTTTTCGGGCGGGATTATCCTGCCGGATTGAGCCGGCGAGGCGGTCGCTCAGGCCGGCGCCACAACGCAATGCCATGGGTTGATAGAGCGCGGGGCCTTTGAGCTCCGCGCTCTTTGTCTTTCTTGGGCCCTTTTGGAGTCGCGCGACGTGCCCAGGTACCAGAAAATAGTGCTGTCATGGTCTGAGACGCGCCAGGGCGTTGAACTCGGTGAGCATCAGGGATTTAAAAAAAAATTAAATATTTCGAGTTAACGCACGTATAACCCAGTAGGAAGGTAATATTAGGTCGGCTCTTTTTGAGACACGTTGGAGATTCCCATCATGATGAATGAGGAGGTATTGAGTTGAGCCAGAAGTGCTCAGCAAAGCCCATATCGCACGGTTGGGGGTGTCGAGATCGTGCCTGCACTCCGACGTAATAAATTAACTGGGAAGTGTGTCAATGGTTTAGTGCAGCATCCTGTATTCACTCGTTCAAATACGTTGTTGAAATTCGATAATGATAAGAGAGGTCTAACATGACGAAGTTCCATATGAATTTTCTTCCCAATTCGCTGATTCGCACGCGTTTTATCCCGGGCGTTTTGGCGCTCTCCCTGGCGGCTCCGCTGCTCGGCGCCTGCGGAGATGATGCTGATCCGGATAACTCGAATGGAGAGCTTTCCTGCACAAATCCGCTGCTCCTGGTGCGCGACGACCTGAACGGGGGGCGCACACTGGAGGCGGGTTGCTATATGGTCGAGAGCACCATCACAATCGATGATGGAACGCTCACGCTGAAGCCGGGGGTTGTGATCGAGTTCGGCCAAGATGCGGGTTTGCAGTTTTCGGGCAATGGCGCCCTCTCAGCGATCGGAGCCGCAGATAATAAGATTGTCTTGAGCGGGGCAGTCAAAGAACGCGGGCATTGGGCCGGGCTGCATTTTTACGGGTCAAGCTCGCCTGATAATAAATTGGAGCATGTTGTCCTCTCGCACGCCGGCAGTGCTCAGTGGCACGGCGGCGAGGTATCGCGCGGGGGGATTTTCCTGCGCAGCGCCAGCAATCGCCTGCATATCAGCAACACCACCTTCAGCGAGAACGCCCAGGCGGCGATCGTGGCCGATGATGGCGGCGTCGATTTTAAGTTGGAGAGCAGCACGTTCAGCAAGAATGAAGCGCCGTTGTGGCTGCACTCCAATCTTCTGGGGAATCTCTCCGAGCTTAGCTTTGAGGAGAACGAGCATTCTTATATCCGCACCGGCCTGACGACCGAGACCATCGATGTCGAGCAGACCTGGCAAGCCTTCGCAGTGCCTTATCATGTCAGCGGTACCCTGAAACTGGCCAAAACGCTCACGCTGGAGCCGGGTGTCACGATTGAGTTTGAGCAGGATAAGGGCGTCGAGATCAGCGGCGAGGGACGCTTGACGGCGGTCGGAACCGCCGAGGAGATGATCACGTTGACCGGTGCGGAGCCCCAGCGCGGGTTCTGGGCTGGGCTCTATTTCTACGAAACCCGCTCAAGCGCCAACCAATTGGATTTCGTCGCGCTCGAGTACGCCGGTTCCACCAATTGGCATGGCGGCACCTCCACCGCAGGGGTATTCGCGCGGGCTGAGGGCGTTTCGTTGAGCATCAGCAATTCGGTGTTCCGCGAGAACGCAGCGACCGCGATTTTGGCCGACACAGACGGCGTTGACTTGTCGGTGGCCTCGACCTCCTTCGAGAATAACGATTTGCCGATTTCCATCGCCGCCAATGCGGTCAGCGGGTTGGCCGCGGACCTCAGCTTTTCGGGCAATGACGCGTCCTACGTGCTTATCGGCGACGGCACCTATGGGCGCGAGATTTCGACGAGTCAAATGTGGAACGCCCTTCAGGTGCCATACCGCGCTGCTGGCACTCTTAAAGTCACCAGCGACCTTACGCTGTCACCGGGTATGACGTTCGAATTCCAGCAGGGCGCCGGCCTGGACGTTGAGGGGGGCACCCTGGCTGCCGACGGTTCGGTAGGCGATCGCATCCAGTTCATCGCGGCTGATGGTGAGACCGTTAACGGGTTTTGGAAGGGAATTTATTTTCATAAATCCCTGAGTTCTAAGAATATCATCGCAAATGCCGATATTCTCTACGCTGGAAGCGACGGTTGGCACGGCGGCGATCGCAGTCGGGCTGGCGTCTATCTGCGGGGCGGTGGCAATGACAACTCCAAGGTGTCGATGACGGACGTCAAAATCGCAGGGAGCGGTGGCTTTGGCCTGTCGGTTGATGATGGCTCAAGCGTGACGCCTTGTAGCGATGTGAGCTTTCAGGATAATACCGGTGACGATTTCGTGGGCGACGGGTTGTTCGAGTGTCTATGATTCGAGCGTCTGTTAACCCCAGCTTTTGTTAACAAAGCCGGGGCGGCCTTTCGGGGCCGCCCCGGCTTTTTGTTTCGAGCCATGTGCGCCCGCGCCCGACCAATCAATCAATTAATCAATATAGGGACGCAGAGGGTTTTCGTGCCTTGTCGACATACATCCGTTGGTCAGCGTGCCGCAGCAATTGGTTATAGTTTTGGCCGTGCTCGGGGTAGACCGCGGCGCCGATGCTCGCGCTCAGCGTCAGGTGTTGGTCGCCCGCCTCGAAGGGGGGCCGAAGGGCGTCGCGGATCCGGTTGATCATCAGGGGCAAGCAACGCTCCCCCTGGCAATTCGGCAAGAGCGCGGTGAACTCGTCGCCGCCGATGCGCGCGACGGTGTCGGACTCGCGCAGGCACCCTGACAGCCGCTTGGCGACCTCGCGCAGCACCTGGTCGCCGGCTTCATGCCCGAGGGTGTCGTTGATTTGCTTGAAGTCGTTGAGGTCCAGATAGAGCAAGGCGAGGTGCTCGTTGTCGCGCTTTGCTCGGTTAACCGCGACGGTGAGGCGGTCGTGAAAAAGGTTGCGATTTGGCAAGTCGGTCAGCGGGTCGTGACCGGCCATATAGCGCAGGTGGGTCTCAGCTTGTTTGCGCTCGATGGCCGCCGCGATCTGTGCGGAGACAAATTGCAACAATTCCTGGTCTTCTTTGGTATATTCCCGGGTATCAACCTCGCCCTGCACGACCAGCGCGCCGATGACCGCGCCGCTGGTCAACAGCGGTACGCCCAGCCACTCACGCGCCCCGGCTACTTGCCCTTCGCCCGAGTCCACCTGGACCGTCATGAAGACAGGGCTTCGGGCGGCGAGCACTCGGGCGATGGGGGAGCCCGGCGTCACACGCTGGGGTCGCTCAGCCGAGACGACCTCGCCTGCCGAGTAGGGCACCGAGATCATTTCTCGCTCGCGATCATATAAGACCAGGCTGAAGTTCTGGGCCGACAGCAACTCCGAGACAATCGCGTGGATTTGCTCGCAGAGCACCGGCAGGCCGTCGCTGCCCTGGCCTGCCTCCGATATCTGGTAGAGCGCGGCTTGTTTGCGCTGGGCGCGCTTGAGCGATGTCACGTCCCGCGCGACAGCGATGCGCAGCTGCTCCGACTTCAACCAGCGCCCGGACCACATGATGTCCACGATGCTTCCATCTTTGCGGATATAGCGATTCTCGAAGTGTACGCCAGGCTTGTCTACCCAGTCCTCGGAGGCCGCCTGGAGCGTGCGCTCAAGGTCTTCCGGGTGCACCAATTCGATAAATAACCGCTGGTTCAACTCCTCGCGGGTGTATCCAAAGGTATCGAGGCAGGATGCGCTGGCGTAAATAAATCGTCCCTCTTCGTCTAACACGCAGACGGTGTCCAACAAGAGGTCTAATACCTTGGGGAAGAACTCACTATTCACGACGATTCCGTATTGCTTGTTGTGGAGCGTGAAGCCGACAATACCAGTATAGTAATTCGAAATGGAGACCCCGTCGACCCGCCAGCTCAGCTTTGTATGGTGTTGTTGCGTTGCGTTGCGTCGACTCGACTCGTTTTGATAGGCTTGCTTCACGGATAATTCCCCGCTGCGCTCTCCACGCGCCGAGAGCACCCTATGCTTTGTTACTAAGCTCGGATTTGAAAATGAAATACCTACTGATTGTTCTCTTCGGGCTCTCGCTGGGCACGGGTTGTCAGGCCGGGCAAACGACCGGGACTCCACTTGACGATGGCGCAGGCGACGCGCTTGGCGGTGAGCACAGAGATGTCCGAAGCGATGTTTGGGCGCCAGATGTTTCGGACGCCGGCGACCTCGACGCGCGCGTTGACGCTGAGGACGCGATGATTCATGACGCTGACTCTCGTGAAGAGGACGCGCCGGACGTGCACCCCGAGGCGGACGTGCACCCCGAGGCGGACGTGCACCCCGAGGCGGACGTGCACCCCGAGGCGGACGTGCACCCCGAGCCGGATATCGAAGAGCCTCCCTCGGGTCCGTTCGTCGTCTGGATGTCCCCCAATGGGTCCGATTCGCGCGACGGGACTACCCGCGCGAAGGCGGTGCAAACCATGAGTCGTGTCCAGCAAATTCTACGGTCGAGCTCGCCGGAGACCGACGTGGAGGTGCGCGTTCTGCCCGGACGCTATCGTGGCCAGAAGGTCAACTGGACCTTCTCGGTGCCCGGGCATCGCGTGAAGTTCACCCGCGTGGCCGGCGAGAGCGAGCGCCCGGTTTTCGACGGCTGTTTGAGCGCAAATAATTGCCCCGGCGGTACCTGGTTTAAGCTGTCGCGAAGCGACGGCGCTGAGACCCGCTTGGTCTTTCATTACCTGCGAATTGAAAACTATCAGACCGCGATTTCGTTAAACGGCTCGCGCAACGCCGAGGCGCGCTCCAACGGCTCCAATGAGATCTTCGGCTGCTATTTTTACCGCATTGGCAATATCTTTAATTCGGCGGTTAACCCGTCGACCGCCGCGGTGCGCCTGGTCAAC
The DNA here is from genome assembly GCF_003258315.1 of Bradymonas sediminis. Taxonomy (GTDB): domain Bacteria; phylum Myxococcota_A; class Bradymonadia; order Bradymonadales; family Bradymonadaceae; genus Bradymonas; species Bradymonas sediminis. Next base: position 3,235,998 of record NZ_CP030032.1, on the reverse strand, counting down.
TCCGACGACAATAAGATCATCAACAATCATTTCGTCGATATCATCAACACCCGCTCGCCGGCGCTTCTGCACGCGATTTATATCGCGCATATGTCGGATCGAAATCAGATATTGCGAAATAGCTTCCGCAATAACGCCGGCGGGCCGATTCGCGTGCGTGACTATTCCAACGACAATATTATCAACGACAATACCTTCAAGAAGAGCTCGAACGACGCGGCCTATAGCGAGTGGTATTGCGATAATGACACGCGTGACGATTGCACCAAGCCCACGCCTGAGTGCCCCTCCTGGGGCAATCAATTCCGAGAAAACCACCTCAATGGTACCTACGCCTGCGGAGCGTTGCGTGCGTTCATCTACTATCAAGATGACTCGGCCACCGGCTGCTCGCCGCCCTCTCCGAACGCGCGCAGGTTGCGCACCAGCGGGAATACCTCTTCGAGCACGCCTTGCCAATAAATGCGGCTATTTGCCCGATGCGCGCCCCTAGGAATGGGCGGCGTTTTCACCGGTGGGTCTACGGAGTTGTTTTGCGACTTCTGAGTGGTCCATGGCTTTTTACCGTGTTGTGAGTTCCGAGTTGGTGAACGGTCGCCGTTCGAAAGAAGCTCGCGGAGCATTAATATGAATGAACCTCCCAAACTCTATGGTGGGTGTAAAGATTCGGCGTCCTCGTGTTTCCTCATCAACCGTCTTCGGTGCGCTTAAACTCTTGCTATAATGCCCCGATTGGTCAAAGCAACAGACGCGATTTTTCCCCGAGGCGAGCAGCTCGCAACCGTTCAGGAGTCGTTTTTTACGCGTCTTGGCGGCCTTGGGAGACTCGAACCAGTGTATCTAGTCCAAGCGGGCAAAGTTGGTTGTCTCGTCCAGTGCATTTGGGGCTGACTGCGCGAAATCGCGCGACATATTCGTCTTCTATTCAATTGAACGGAATCTATTCTTCATCCTCCCAATACCCTACCGTATCATCTAAAAACGCGAACGCCGAGAATCGTCGATCCGCTTTGGCGCCACCGGGCGCTGAGCCCGCGAAGACACCGAATTTTTTAGAGTCCGGATACTCCATAATATCAGGCTCATGCATGGTGCTCATGGCCAGATATTTCAGCGGCGCCGTGGAGTCGTTGATAATCTGGTGCGCGGTCTCCGCGCCGCCAACGGGCGCCGAGAGCAAATCGCCGGCCTTGATCGGATAGGTCTCTTGGCCCAAGCGATAGCTTCCGGTGCCCTCGAGGATTAAAAACATCTCTTCGTTAGCGTGATGGCTATGAAACGGCCATGCCTTTTTGCCCGGCGGTACCACTGTGAGGCGACACCCCAGCTTTTGGGCGCCGATTTTGGCCGCCATCGAGCCGACTTGTGCTTCGAAATTTTCGCCATGTTTTGTGTGAGAAAGCTCAACGTCAGCGATATTCAAAATAGGTTTTTTGATCACTTTAATGGTCCATATTTGGTCATTTGCGAGGGCTCATCCACACCGCGAGCAGTAGCATGAACGGGCATCCCAGACTTTACCAGTTATCTCGTATGATATTTCGCCACAAAAACACCCACCACGATGCGTCATTTTCATTTTCTGAAGTCTAGATCTGATAGTTGTTTTTAACGCCTTAGGTGGCTGTTGCGCCCAGCATCGGCAGATGTTTAACACGGTGATAGCTCAGCGCTAATTTGATGCAGTGTTTAAGCGCCTCGGTATGTTCAGGGGCGCCCATTTCAAAGATGATCGCCCGATTCCCTTCGAAGTCCAATTGCTCCGAGTAGAGCTCTCTGAACGTCGGGACTAGCTTTGTCTGGCAGTGGAAATACATAAAATAGTTGTCGCCTCTCTCAGGCTTCCAGCCCAGACGAACTGTGCTGCCGCCCTTCACCAGATAGCTAGGCTCGCCCCATTTCAGGGTTTCCTCCATTTCGCCGATTTCCTCGAGCTCGGCGGCGGCCTCTAAGATGAGAGCGCGGAGGCGATAGAGTTGCTCGGAGATGAGCGGGGGCCATTTTTCGAATGCTGCGCGAACCTTGGGGTTTTGGTCCTCGTTTAACATCATGAACTATACCTGGTCATATTGAATAAATGCTAAGAATCCATGGGATCGCTTAGCGGCTTCGGGCACATTCTATGCGGTGCTTTTATTTCGGGCCCGTCGCACGAGTCTGCCCAAAAGCCCGAGCGCGGCGAGTGACCAGGCGAGCAGGGCGAACCAGATAAATACCCGGGGGATAGCGAGCAAAAAGGGCGTGTTAAGCGCCTGCGCCATCTTCAGGGTGCACACAGTATACATGCCCAGGGGGAAGACCGCGCCCCAATATTGCGGGTCATAGCGAAGCGGCATACGTCGAAAGAGGTGGCGCCAGGCGCCCAGGGTGAGGAGCATGGGCACCCACCAGGTCGCCGTCCCCCAGAAGAGCAGCGTCATGCCCTTGAGGAATGGCAGCAGGTCGCCCAGGAGCGTGGACTGCGGCGCGGCCTGCACCAGCAGCGCGCCGGCCAGCGTCGAGATGGCCATCGCCCCCATATTGATCCAATAGGGCGGGCTAAGATCTGCCGGATCGGTGCGCAAAAAGGTATAGCGAAAAAAGATGATCGAGATGAGCCAGATATAGAGCATCCCGCCGGCCAGCCAGGTGACCAGGGAGACAAAATACATCTGCTCGCCCCAGGCCCCGTGGTGCGCGGCGAGCAGGGTCCCCGACACCGACACCGATTGGGTCGCGACCACTGCCACCAGCCAGCCGCCGTGCAGATCTCGGCCGAGGTTTGGCATCTCGCTTTTGATGGTGAGCGCGGTGAAGACCGAGTAGGTGAACCCCAACCACAGAAATATCGTCACCCACCATAAAACGACGGCGATAGACGGCCAATTGACCACCAGCAGGCTCTGGCTGGCCAGGACGCCGGTCGCCGCGACCCAGGTGAAGAAACCGACCGCCCGGGAGTGGCTAAACAGGTCGGCGCTCATCTGGCGGGGATATTTGATGAGACGCGCCCCCGCGATCACCCACAGCGCCGCGTAGAAGACCCAATTAAGCCCGTAGAGCCCCTTTGCCAGCAGGTGCATGTCGAGCAGTTGGCAGGCGATGGAGACGATGCCGGTGGCCATCACCAGCGCAAAATAAGCGGGCGGCCAGTCTTTGAGTCCCCAGCGGCTCGCGTCGGCGTTCTGATTGTCATTTTGGATCATGTGGCGCTCTCGTCCTGATTATTCAAGGCGGTAGACATAGCGCACAAGGCCCAGGTTGAGCACGAGGCATCCCAGACTCACCAGCGCGGCGGGAATAAGCGCCGTCGGGTCGTCGCCCAGGTAGGCGTTCATGCTGGCGGTTAGAAGCCACAATTGCAGAATAACGATGAGCACCACGAAGACCAGAATCGCGTTGATAATCGTGAATTTTCGCGCCCGTGTAAAACGTACTTTTTCCTGCTCCCCTGGATTCATGACGTGCGCCTCTCAATGCCGGTGGCGTAGATAATCCCGTCCTTTGTGGCCAGCTTCACTTTTGGCAGCGGGCGCGGCGGCGGGCCGGCCAGCACATTGCCGGTGGCGGCGTCGAAGAAACCGTTGTGGCAGGGGCAGTGAAATTTGCCGTCTACAACTTCGGGTATCACCGGGCACAAGAGATGTGTGCATTGTTGGTCGTAGGCCACGAATTGGCGCTCGCCCAGGCGCGCGAGCATCTTGGGCGTGCTCCCTTTGGGGTATTCGAAGAGTTTTGTCTCGCCGATGTCGAGCTCATCGAGGGCGGCGATGGCCTGGATGCCGGGCGCGCTGTCTTCGGGGGGACCCCAAAAACGCCGGAATACCAGCGCGAATTGCCCGACCACAAAGCCGGCGCTGGTCAGGCTGATAAATTTGATCAGGTCGCGGCGCGAGACGTATTCGTCCTGGCGCCAGTCGATGGGAAAATCTCGCCGCCATTTAGGCTGCTCTTCGAGGGGCCGCCCGTCGGGGGCCGCCGAGATTGGGTCGCGATCGGGAGTGTCCATGGGCTCACCTTATCGGTTTTGGGGCAGAGGAGAGGGGTCTGGCTCAAAGAGATTGCTCAGCAAGATATCGTCGGTCACCTCGTGGCTCACCGCGGTGCTGTTGAGGCTGGCGATGGCGTCGATCAGGTTGATAGGGCCGCGCGGCACCATCATCTGCACTTTGGTGTGGATGGTCTGATTGCCAAATTGAAAGGCGTTGGCGGGCTTGGAGGAAGGGCGCAGTTTTTCGATCTCTTCGCGGGTTCCCCAGAAGAGCGCCTGGCTGGGGCAGACCGACGCGCACCAGGGCTTTAGCCCCTCGGAGGTGCGGTCGTAGCACATATCGCATTTCATCATGAGGTTTGCGCCCGCGTCCATTTTGGGCACCCCGAAGGGGCAGGCGAGCACGCAATTATTGCAGGCGATGCAGCGCGGTTTGCGCGCGGTTTGCACGACGCCATCGTCGGTGCGCTTGATCGCGTCGGCCGGGCAGACCTCGGCGCAGGTCGGCGAGTCGCAGTGCATGCACACCACCGGCACTGTCTGGGGCGAGTGGCGCCGGTCGATATACTCCAGGTGAATCATCGACTGCCCCCGGTGAGTCGCGCACTCGCTGCACGCCTGCACGCACGCCTGGCAACCGATGCAGCGCGCGGGGTCGATGAAGAAGGTCTTGTCACTGGCGATGGCCATGCAGTCTCCGGCTCAAAAAGGTGCTGGGGTTTAGACTCCTACGGCTGGCTTCTTATTGTTGTGGCTCAAGCTTTGCGGCGTATGCGGGGGGGCCATTGGCGGGCTCAAGATTGACCGCGCAGACCTTATATTCGGGGATATGTGAGATGGGATCTTGGGCCGAAATAGTGAGCTGGTTGGCGCTCTTTTTGCCGGCCCAATGATAGGGGATAAAGACCGTGTCGGGGCGAATCGTGCGCACCACACTGGCCCGAAGCGTGCAGTCGCCGCGCCGCGAATAGGCCCGCGTCCACTGGCCGTCCTCGATGCCGAGGCGCTCGGCAAGCTGCGGGTGAATCTCGATGCGGGGCTCGGGATAATGGTCGACGAGCGGGCCGATGCGCCGGGTCTGGGTCCCCGACAAAAATTGGCTGACGACCCTGCCGGTGGTGAGCATAAAGGGATAATCGGCGTCGATTTCTTCGGCCGGCGGCCGGTAGGTCGCCTCATTGAAGCGCGCCTTACCGTCGGGGAAATAGAACGGCCCCTCGCCGTCGGCGATGGGGTTCCATGAGCCGGGCTCAAAGAGGCGCGGGGTGCCCGGGTCTTCTTCGCTACGGCAGGGCCAGAAGACGCCGTTTTGGCGCTCGATCTTTTCGTAGCTGATCCCCGAATAGTCGATGACCGCGCCTTTGCTGGCCTGGCGAAGCTCCTCGAAGATGGCGGCCGGGCTCTCGAAGGTCATGCCGTCTTCTCGCCCCAACGCGGCGCAAATATCCTGGATGATGCGCCAATCCTGGCGCGCGTCCCCGGGGCACTCGACCACCTTATTGATCTTGATGACCCGCCCCTCACATTGGGTGACGGTGCCCTCGTCTTCTTCGTGCAAGGAGCCGGGCAGCACGATGTCGGCAAAGCGCGCGGTCTCGCTCATGAAGAACTCGATTGAGACGAAAAACTCCAGCTTATCCAGCATCTTACGGATATAGTTGTTGTCGGGCAGCGACACCACCGGGTTAAAGCAGATGCAAAGTAGACCCTTGATCTTGTCGCGCTCGACCTCGCGAAAAATCTCGTAGGCGTCGACCCCGGGTTTTGGTAAATCGGCCGGGTCCATCTTCCAGATCTTGGCGACCTCGGCGCGGTGTTCGGGGTTGCCGAGGCTGCGCCCGCCCGGGAGTTGATCGCATTTTTGGCCGTGCTCGCGCCCGCCCTGGCCGTTGCCCTGCCCGGTGATGGTGGCGTAGCCGCAGTTTTTTCGCCCGATCCGCCCCGAGGCGAGCACCATATTGATGGCGCCCAGCACATTTTGAACGCCGTTGGAGTGGTGCTCGATGCCGCGCGCGTGCATCAAAAAGCTCGTCTTCGCCTCGCCCCACCACTCGGCGGCCTGGCGGATGGTCTTCTCGCGAATCCCGGTGACTTCGGCGGTGCGCCGCGGTGTCCATGGGTGCACCGATTCGGCCAGGGCTTCAAAGCCAACGGTCTGGGAGGCAATAAAATCGTGGTCGATCCAGTCGTTCTCGATCATCAGATGTAGAATACCGTTGAAGAGCGCGGCGTCGCGGCCCGGCTTGATGGGCAAAAAGAGGTCGCAGGTGCGCGCGATGGAGGTCAGCCTGGGATCGACCACGATGATCTTCGCGCCGTGCTCGCGCGCCTGCCACACATAGTCTGTGGTGATGGGCGCACAATCCCCGATATTTGCCCCGCTGATCCACACGACCTCGCTGCCGATGATGTCGCTCCAGGGGTTCGCCGCGCGGTCGACGCCAAAGGCCAGGTTATTACCCGCGCCCGCGCTGACCATGCAGAGCCGGCCGTTATAGTCGATATTGGAGGTTTGGAGCGTCTTATGGGCGAATTTGCCGATAAGATAGGCTTTTTCGGTGGTGAGGCTCGCCCCCGTCAGCACCGCGAAGGCGTCTTTGCCGTGGCTGGTTTGGATGCGATCGATCTCGCTCGCGACCTTTTGGATGGCCTCCTCGTAGCTCATCTTCGAGAAGCCCTCGGGCTTCGACAGATCTTTTTTATAGGCGTGGAGGAGTCGGTCGGGGTGGCGATTTTGCAGGTAGCGTTTGATCCCCTTGGGGCACATCTTCCCCTTATTGAAGGGGAATTCGTACCAGGGTTCGATGCCGATGATCTCCTCGTCTTTGACCTTGAGCTTCATGCCGCATTGCTGGCCGCAAAAGCAGCAGTGGGTCTTCACGACCCGGTCCGGCTCGAGGTCGGTGGCGCTGCGCGTGCCGCGCATATAGGCCAGGTGGGGGCCAAAGCGCTCAAGCATCTCAACGGACTGGTCTTCGGGGTAGGGTGCGTCTTTCATCGATGGCGTCCTTTGGCTGACTGTGTTCGAGGATTTGACTGCAAAATTAAGGGTGAAAATTATCGGCGTCCTGGCTGCTCAGCGGTCCCTGGCCGAGGCCGGGGTTGGCGAAGGTCGGCGAGGGCGGGTTCGCCTCGCCTGTAGGGGCGAGGTGGGCGCCGCCGCGTGCTTGCTCCCAGAGCGAGCCCTGGGCCAGGGCCACGGTCGCGCGGCGGCATTTAGGGCAAACCCATTGATAATGCTCGATTTTTTCGTCGTCCACCTCGTAGCGATACCCGAGTTGGCGCTCGACTTCGATCAGGTCCTCGACGTGCATCTTCGAGCTAAAGGGCTGGTCGCAGCGCCGGCAATGCGCCTTTTCGCCGCGCCGGCCGACGTCCTGATAGAAGCTCACGCCGAGCTGGGCAGGGCGCTGAAAAATATGGAAAAATTTGCCGAATGGGAGCCACAAAAAGGTCGCGATGACGGTGATCGCGTGGGTGATCGCGATGAATTGAAACGCGTAGCCGCTCATCCAGGTATAGCTCGCCGTGAGCATCAGGCCGGTGACGCTGACCGCGAAGAGCAGAATCAGCGGCACGAAATCTTCGAAGAAGCGCTGCAAGGTCGCCGCCTCCTCGTCTCGCATGCGCCGACGCATCGCCAGCATCACCCCGGGAATGACCAAAAAAGACGCCCAGACCAGCCCGTGGAACATCAGCGTGGCGAAGGATGAGTCGGCGGGGAAGGCGATGGTGGGAAAGCCAAAAATGACGGCTTGATACCAGTCGGTCTGGGCGGGATAGGGCCTAAAATGAAGCCACCCAAACACCAGCGGGAAGGTGATGGCCACGGCCAAAAGGCACCCCCACATGATGAGCATATGGGTGAGCCCGCGAAGTTTGCTGCGCTTGAAAATAAAGCGGTTGGCCACAAAGTCCGAGCCCACGCGTTTGCCCCAGACCTTCAGGTTGCTCAGGCGAAAGCCCTTCTTAAAAAAGGTCTGCCAGCCGCGGCGCCAATACATCGCCGTCGGCGGGCGCTGCAGCCACATCGTATAGCGGTAGGCCAGGCCAAAGGTCGCAAAGAGCACCGCGAAGGTATAGGCGACCAGGGCGGCGTCAAAGTGCGAGAGGTTGCGCGACCCGACGAGGATCAGCGCGCCCAAAATGGCCGTGCTGATGACGCCCGCCACCACCGATTTCTTGACCTCTATTCTCATGACAACGCCTCCCAGACCTCATCTAAATCCATCCAGACGGTCGCCCTGCACACGGCCCACGGCGGCGATATTTGCTACAGATGTTGAATTCTGATGGGTCTAGTTGTCGGCATGAAGGCTGGAAAGTCAAACTTCGGCTTCGCGGGTGGCGGCGCGAATTGGTTTTCACATAGCCGCCAGAGGTGTACTAAGGGGGTATAAATTGGCACGTGCGTGACGCAAAGGTGCGGTGTGCCGACGAATGCGCGATCTTTAGGGAAAAGCCTATGCAAATGAAGAGCAATCGACTTGAGGCGTTCAGCGATGGCGTGCTCGCCATTATCATCACCATCATGGTGTTGGAGTTGAAGGTGCCCAAGGGGGCAGATCTCGCGACGCTCCAGCAGGTGACCCCACCTTTTTGAGCTATATTCTCAGCTTTATCTATGTGGGTATCTATTGGAATAACCACCACCATTTGATGCACACCGTCCGCGAGATAAACGGCAAGATCTTATGGGCAAATCTGCATCTGCTCTTCTGGCTGTCGCTGATTCCCTTCGTGACCGGTTGGTTGGGGGTCAATGACTTCGCCCAATTACCCATGGCCCTCTACGGGGTGGTCCTGCTGATGGCGGCCATCGCGTATTCTATCCTGCAGCGCAGCACTTTAACGGTGCACGGCAGCGATTCGATTTTGGCCAGGGCGCTGGGGCGAGATATCAAAGGAAAGATTTCCCCCGTGCTTTATAGCATCGCGATCGTCGGCGCTTTTTATAGCGCGTGGGTCGCGGCGATTATCTATGTGCTGGTCGCGCTGATGTGGCTGGTGCCCGACAATCGAATCGAAGGGGTTTACCGAGAGACCGCGATTGACGCGGATTGACGCCTATTCCGCGGCCTTTGGCGCGCTCAGGCTCTTGCTATAGTGGCCGGAGGAGTCGAAGCAGCACACGCGTTTTTTGCCCTCGGCGAGCATCTCGCAGCCGCTGTCGACGCGCTTTTGGCGCGTCTTTGCGGTTTTGGGCGACTCAATCCAGTGAATCCAATCGAGGCGGGCGAGGTTGGTCGTCGCCTCCCAGGTCGCCCGGGCCTCGGGCGACGCGTCCAGCGCCTCTTGCAGATCCGCGGGTACCTCGGGATCGGGCTCTTCATCCAACGGCCTGAGCGCGACGGTCACAGCGTCGCCGACCTGGGCGCCGCTGGCTTTGCGCAACGCTTCGGGCACTTTAAGCCAATGGCTTAGCTGGCCATCCGGCTCCAAGGTGGCCTGAAAAGGCTGCCCGTTCAGGCTCCCTTCGACCGTGGTTCGCCCACGCCTGGGCAGCGGCTCGCTCGCCGATTTGGGCAGGACGAGAAAGGTCCATGCCTCGCCTTTGCCCGGCTTGGCCGGGCGAAGAAGTGTTGCTTCGAAGTGAGAACTTTTCGTCTGCTCGCTCATCCGTTTGGTCTCCAAGATGCTGACTTAGCCCAGGTAAGTAGCCGCGCGTTCGCTTGCGGTTAGTCGTCGTGCGGCGCATGTTCAGCATATTGCACGACGGACTTTGGGATGACCTCCCATGCGGCCTTTGAGCCCACAAAAATATGTCGGGAAATTTCAATATTTGGGTCTTCGTTGAGGCAGCCCAATGTAATGCCGTGGATCTCGCCCTCGACAATGCCACATAGCGTGGAGCCACACTTACTACAAAACTGGTGCCCTGTACCCTCTTCGTTGATATAGGACGAGAGGAACTCTTGGCCATGGGTCCAGGCGAACTCGGCGGCGCTGACCTGTGCGTAGGAGGACGCCTGTGAGCTGAACGCCTTTCGGCATCGTGAGCAATGACATGAGCGCGCGTCTGAAACGCCGCCCGCGATTTTATACGTTATCGAGCCGCAAAAGCACTCGCCAGTTAGAGTCATAATAATACTCCCGATATTGAAAATGATGATGTGAACTGAGACTTTGGCATGGGTGCCGAAAATCGACTTTGATTATTGTTCAGCGGCCCGTGACCCCGCCAAAAGGAACGCCGCTCAGGTCGGCCATCTCTCGCTTCCAGGTCGTGAGATCGTCGACGCTCAAGTCGGAGAGGTTCGCGTGACCGCAGGCCCGGGCAAGGAGCTGCATTAAGGAGACCGACGCGCCGAAGTAGCGCGCCAGGCGCTCCGCCGAGCTCTGCACGTCGAGGCGCGCGCGCAGCTTGGGGTCCTGGGTCGCGATGCCGGCCGGGCAACGATTGGTGTGGCACATGCGCGCGGCGACGCAGCCAACCGCCTGTATCGCCGAATTGGCCACCGCGATCGCGTCGGCCCCCAGCGCCATCGCCTTGATGAAGTCTTCGGCCACGCGCAGCCCGCCGGTGATCACCAGCGTGACCTCGTCGCCCGCCTTATTGTTGAGGTGCTTGCGCGCCCGCGCCAGCGCCGGAATGGTCGGCACCGAGATATGGTCGCGAAAGATGAGCGGCGCCGCGCCGGTGCCGCCGCCGCGCCCGTCCAGGATGATATAATCGGCGCTGGCTTCCAGGGCGAAGTCGATGTCGGCCTCGATATGATTGGCGGACAGCTTAAAGCCGATGGGGATGCCGCCGGAGCGCTCGCGGACCTCGTCGGCGAGTTTTCGGAAGTCGGCCGGGGTGCGCAGATCGCGAAATGTGGCCGGTGAGGCGGCGTCTTGTCCGACCTCAAGACCCCGAACCTCGGCGATTTTGTCCGTTACTTTGCCCCCCGGGAGGAAGCCGCCGCTGCCCGTCTTGGCGGCCTGTCCGCCCTTAAAATGAAATGCCTGTACGTTCTCGACCAACGCGAGATCCCAGCCGAATTTTGCCGACGCCAATTCATAGAAATAGCGCGAGTTTTCGGCCTTCTCCTCGGCCAACATGCCGCCTTCGCCCGAGCAGATCCCGGTGCCGGCCAACTCCGCCCCGCGCGCCAGGGCGGTCTTGGCCTCCTGGGAGAGCGCGCCGAAGCTCATATCCGAAACGAAGAGCGGGATGTCCAATTTCAGCGGCTTCTTCGCCCGCGGCCCGATGACCACGCTTGTCTCGACCGGCTCATCTTCGAGCAGGGGTTTTCGCGCCAGCTGCGCCGGCAATACCTGGATGTCGTCCCAGCGCGGCAGGTCTTTTCTGGGCACGCCCATCGCCGCAATCTCGCCGTGTGGCCCCAGCTTGCTCAGCCCGTTCTGGGCCAACTCATGAATATAGGCGACCGTCGGCTCCTCGGGCGTCGGGGTGACCTCGGCGGGCGCGGATTTATCGCTCTTGGGTGTGTCGGTGCTCGGCGTTGGTAGCGCATCGCCCGGCTCAAGATCGCCGAGGCGCGCGTGTGTGCCATCGCAGAACGGCTGGTCCCCGGTCCCCTTGCAACGGCATAACCACACGGGGCCTGATTTTTCGGCGGTGAATTTAAGCGGCGTGATATCGGTCACGCGGTGGGAGCCATCACAGAAAGGTTGGTTTTGGGAGCGACCACAGCGGCACCAATAATAATCCTTGCCTTCTTCAAGCTCGACTTCGACGGGGCTACGGGCTGCGATAATGGCGGGATCTTTGTGCGTCATGGGGTCCTCGATTTATTTGGGGAGAAGTTCAATCTACAGGGGCAAAATAGCTCAAAGTAATCGCTGTTTATGCCTCTTATCGATATACATTTGCATATCGGCGTTGCGCAGCAATTGGTTAAAATCCTGGCCATCGCTCGGGTAGATCGCCGAGCCGATGCTTGCGTTAACCGTCAGGGTTTGACCGAGCACGTTGAAGGGCCTCTTTAGCGCGGCGCGGATTTTGTCGCCGACGAGCGCCGCGCAATTCGGCGTTCGGATATTGACCAGCAGGACGGTGAACTCGTCGCCGCCGATGCGCGCGACGGTGTCCGAGGCGCGCAAGCAGCGCGCGAGTCGCTTGGCCACCATGCACAGCAATTTATCCCCGGTTTCGTGGCCGTAGCGATCGTTGACCTGTTTGAAGTCGTCGAGGTCCAAATAAAGCACCGCCAGGAGTTCGCCGTCGCGCTTTGCGCGGCTGCGCGCCATCTCGAGCCGGTCCAGGAAGAGGTTGCGGTTGGGTAAGTTGGTCAGGGGGTCGTGGCCGGCCATATGGCGCAGGTGCGTCTCGGCTTGTTTGCGCTCGATCGACGCGGCGACCTGAGCGGATACAAACTCGAGGAGTTCCTGGTCCTTTTCTGTATATTCTTCGGCGTCAACGCCGCCCTGGATGACCAGCGCGCCGATGACCTTTTGATTGGCCAAAAGGGGGACGCATAGCCACTCGCGCCAGCCGCCTGCGTGCGCGCAGTCGGGCTCCAGCGGAACGCGGGTCACCGACGGTTTACCCGAGCGAATCACCTGCGCGATTGGTGAGTCGAGGAGCGCGGCTTGAGAATGTTGGCGCATCGCCGGATCGCCCGGATACGCCGAATCGCCTGCGCACGCCGCGTTGACCAGGCACCTCGCCTCGCCCACGCAATAGGGCACCGAAAATGTCTTCAACTCCCGATGCAATACGACCACGCTGAGGTTTCGCACCGGGAGGAGCTCGTCGATGATATGATGGATTTCTTTGCAGAGCGTCGGCAACCCCTCGGCTCGCTGACCGGCCTCCGAGATTCGATAGAGCGCAGTCTGCATGAATTCGGCTTGCTTGAGCGAGGTGATATCGCGCGCCACGGCCAGTCGTAGTTGGTCGGTCTCGGACCACCTCGCCGACCACATGACGTGCACGGTGTGCCCATCCTTGTGGATATAGCGATTCTCGAAATGCATGATCGGCTCGCCATCGGCGACGCGCTCGGCGGCGAGGCGTGTGCGCGCGCGATCATCTGGATGCACCAACTCAAAGAGCAGTCTCCCCTCAAGTTCGGCGGGGGTATAGCCGAAGAGGTTCACGCAGGACGCGCTGGCATAGACAAACCGCCCTTGCAGGTCCACGGCGCAAATGGTGTCCAGCAATAGGTCCATGATTTTGGGGGACAGCTTGTCTTTCAAAATGATTCCGAAATTCTGAACGTATTAAACCGGGGTGAACGCCCGCGCGGGGTCGTCTTCGATGGAAGACGCTCTATCGCCTTTGGTGGGACTGCGCGAATTTTATATCCGCGGACGCCGCAAATAGCGCTGTGTGCCCGTGGCGTATAGCCGGCGCGGCTAAATATCCCATAAGTGTGAATTTATCGTAAATGGGCTTGAATTGCGAATTTAGTTTTATGTGTCTTGCGTGGTGGTTTTTGGTGACGTGTGCTGGTTTTGTCGGATGGCGAAATTTCACGCAGGTCACCGCGTCAAAACAAATGGCCGGTAGCCATCCTCAAGATGGAATACCTGCTTATTCTCCACGTTGACGACCATCACGCGGGAGTCATGGGTGAAGACGACATTTTTGCACGACGAGGTAAAGAAATGTTGTGAGCTCCAATAGGCGTTGTCGAGCCAGCCGCGCTTATTGCCCTCGATGGTGACCAGGCGGGTCCGGGTTCCATCCGGATACACGATGTCGATATTGCCCCCGTCATAGTCGGAGCGCGAGACCTTCGCGTCGCCCAGGCGCTTACAGACGCTCTCCTTGCGCCCTAAATCTCTTAGGTCGAGTTGCGTCTTGACGCCCTCGGGCGCGGCAGCGCCGGCCGGCAAATAGCCGCTCTCACCGCTGTCCAGGTTGATCATATAGGTCTTCGGTTAATTGTCCTGGGTGAGGATAATTGAGCGGCTATCTTTGCCCCAGTGAAAGTTCCATTGATGGTATTCGCGCTCCGGCTCGAAGACCTGTTTATCCATCGTGCTCAGGTTAATGACCTGAATGCGACGGTCACTCGTGAACTGGCCAGCCCCATCTTTATTGTACGTCTTATAGGCCAGGCGCGTTCCGTCGGGTGAAATATTGGCGAAGTCGAAAGTATCGGCGAGGTCATCGACTCGTCGAAGCTCCTCGCTGGCGGGCTTCCAAATATAGAAGTCGGCATCATAGACGCGGAATGCCCAGGTCGACTTATCCGTGGAGGTGCTGATCCGCCCAACCTGGCCGACTGGCCAAACCGGCTTGCTCTCCCCGGTGCGCATATCCACCTGGACGAGCGTGTTGAGCGCGGCGCTCTGATAGAAGACCAGGTCTTTTTCGGCCTGAGCGAACGGCTCGAAGGTGTCGATCTGGGTGTTCATGATGGTGCCATAAGATCTTGAGCACCCGGGGGCGAAGAGCGTCACGAGGGCCAGAAGCGAGGCCCATCGAAGGAGCGTGGCGGGGGATGGGGGCGTCGTCGTTTTCATGATGGGCCGTCTGCTTTGAATGGAGCGTGTTTGGATTTATCCACAATGATGGTTATGTGCGCGCTATGCTGGCATCATTTGCACGCTTTCAGAATCGCCCCAGGCGCGGCGTATACCGTCGAGGCGGCGCGCTGGCACGAGTTATTCAATCAGCACCCGCACGCGCGCCGAGCCGCCGCGCGCGTCCGACACGACGATCTCGTGTGCGCCGCGTTTCGGCTCCCACCATAGCGCCTCGCCGCTGGGCGCGCTGCCCAGGTACTCACCGTTTACGAACCAACTAAAGCGCGCGCCAGCCTCGTGGGTTTCGGCGATGAGCGGCAGCATTTGCTCCGCGGGAGAGATGTCCGAGAGCAGGGCAAAGACGGTGTCGGGCGCCGGGGAGACGATGCTCGGTCGGGTGTCATAACCGCTCGGACCACACCCCGGCGCAAAGCCCGGCGGTTTCGCCGGCAACTTATAGCCGGCATCCTTCATAGTGCGGCGCACCGAGGTTGGCCACACGACATAGCTGCGCGTTTGGTGCGGGCGCGATTGGCGGCATTCGAGGTTTAAGGCCAGGCCCGTCGCCTCATCGATATCGCGCAGCGTATGAAAAGGGCAGGGCGCTGTGGGTGTGCTATCTGTCGGTATTTGCACGGTTTTTTTGTGCGTGCAGGCGCTCGTTGGGAGGTGCCCGGAGTAGGCGCAGACCTCGACTTCGCTCAGCTCATCGATCGCGGTCGTCGATGCGCTTTCGGGCGTCATTGCCGCGAAGTTCAACCCCGAGTCGACGGCTTCCATGATATCAAAAAAGAGTGGCGCGGCTGCCTGTGAGCCGACAACGCCAGTCTGTCCGCGGTTGTCGAAATTTCCTGTCCAGATCGCCGCGGTGTGTTGGGCGCCGAACCCCGCCGTCCACGCATCTCTTAGGCCCATGCTGGTGCCGGTTTTCCAAGCGTATCGGTTGGGCGTGGCGCGGATTCGGCGCAGCGCCAAGCTGTCGGGGCGCCCGCGTTGGCTCATCACTTCGGCGACCAGGCGCGCCGCGCCCGGACTAAAGCTGCCGCGCCGATAAGCGAAGGCATTGCCATAGTCGGCGTCCTCGTCAGCCTTGAGAAAATAGAGCGGCGCGCGCTCTCCGCGCCGGGCGAGCGCCGTGTACATGCCTGCGATTTCGAGCGGGGTGGCTGAGATTCCGCCGATGGCGACCGATAGCCCGTAATAGCCCGGGCGCGGGTCGATACCCTCGGCGCCCAAGCGCCGCAGCATCTCTAAAAACGGCGCGACGCCCAGGCGCTCGACCAAGCGCACAAATGGGATATTGAGCGAGCGTGAGAGCGCGTCATCCAGGCGCACCAGACCGTTGAATTCTTCGCTATAATTCTGCGGCTGATAGCCCGAATAATCGACCGGCACGTCCGCCACGAGGTGGGAGGGCAGGGCGATGCCGGCGTCGATGGCCTGCGCCAAAATAATGGGCTTAAGCAGCGAACCGCTGGAGCGGCGCACCGCGAAGCCGGGGATCTGCCCCTGGTTAATGAGGTCATCAAAATCGAAGTTACCGAGCGCCGCGCGCAACGCGCCACTCTCGTGGTCGATGACGACGACCGCCGCATTATTTGCGCCCAGGCGCATGATTCGGCCGCGATGCGAGGTCGCAAATTTCTCGACGGTGCGCTGGGTTGAGGCGTCGATGGTGCTGCGCAATCGGGGGACGCCCGGGTATTGCTGGCGCAGCCAGATCGCGAAATGCGGCATCTCTCTCGGCATCGACCGCAGCCGGGTTGGCAGCGGCTGCGCCTCGATTTGGGCCAGAGCCTGGGCGTCGCTCAGGTTTTCGGGAGCGGCGCCGCGAAGCAGGCGCGCGGCCTCCAATAATTCGGCTGCGATGTCGGCGCGCGCGCTCCGAAGTCGCGCCGCGTTCTTTGGCGTCGGGTAGCGCTGATTGGGGCTCTGCGGCACCGCCAAAAGGGTCGCGATCTCGGCCGGTGAGAGCGCGGTCGCGTCGTGGCCAAAATACATCCAGGCGGCGGTCTCAAGGCCTTCGACATTGCGCCCAAAGGGCAAAAATTTAAGGTAGGCCGCGAGGATCTCGTCTTTGCTCAGGTGCTGCTCAAGCTGCGCGGCGCGAAATGCCTCGATGATTTTGGAGCGAAGCGTGCGCGGCCGCGGCTCCACCATGCGCACCAATTGCATCGTCAGCGTGCTCGCCCCGGAGACCACGCGCCCGTGGCGAATGTTGCTGGTGGTCGCGCGCACAATGGCTCGAAGGTCTATGCCCCCGTGGGTATAGAATCGCTTGTCTTCATAGCCGATCAGCGCCTCGATATAGTGCGGGTCGACCTTCTTTAATTGAGTCTGCAGACGCCAGCGTCCATCGGGCGCCAAAAACACATGCGCAGGCTCGCCATTTCGCCACTCGACCACGGTCGAATCGGCTTCGGCCAGGCGCTGCGGAAGCGGCAGCACCCACATCGCTGACCATAGTGAAAATCCTGCAACCACGGCGCCCAGCGCCAGACTAATCATTGCGCGTTTCATCACTCACTCGGGGCTAAAGGGTCGGCAATTCATCTTGGAAATGCCGACCGGTGATTCGTTGATATCAGGGCGGCTTTAGACGGGATAATCAGTCGATCATCGCATCCCAGTCGTGAGCAATGGTGAGCTCGCGGTAGGCTGCGCGCGCCCAGATCTCGGGGTCATACATGCCCTCGGCTTCGATGCTCGGGGCGTGAAATTTGCCGGTGAGCGTGGCGCGCGTTGCGTAGACCAGCTCGACGGTTTGCGCGCCGTGAATCGTGCCAAACGCCTCCAGGCGGTCATCGCGAACGTTCATATGGTCGGTCTGCCATGGGTTGTGACTCGATGCCCAATGGGGCCGTATATCGTGGCCGAGGTTGGGGTTTTCGATCTCGAGTCCGGCCGGCAGGCGGTCGACAAGCGCGATATTCTCCAGCGTGCGACTGACCTTGGATTTCAGGCGAACGCGCACATAGACCAGGTCGCCGAGCTGCACCTTGCCGTCGAGTTCTTCGCCGGCCTCGTTGAGATATTCGCGCGAGACGGACAATCCGGCGCCGCCGAATTCGACGCTGGGTTCGCTGCGCACGCCCTCGCTGCTTACGACCAGGTAGAGCTGTGATTGCGGTGTTTCATCGAGCTCAAGGGTCAGCGAATCGTATTCGCTGGCGCGCACCATGGCCCAGTTGGTGTTCTTGGAATCGGCGTCGCGAAGCGAGGTTTTCACGGCGCGCCCGTTCGCCATCAGGTTTGCCGAAAAAGTGGAGTCGGCATCGGCGCGATACCATTTGCCGAGCGCCGTCAGCCCCCAGCCCATCTCCTGGGTCGAGTAGAGGTAGCCGGTGGTCTGGGTCTTGGAGAAGGTTCGGCCGAGTCGCTCCGCGGTCTCGAAGCCGTTTTCGTGGGGACCAAAAAGGTCGACGAAGACGTTGAGCAGCAGGGCGTCGCGACGCCGGGTGGAATAATAGCTTCCATAATTGACCTCGCGCGCTCCAGCCTTATCGAGCTTGAAGGCCTTGAGGTCTTTCTCGAAGCTTCGGTCGCCGCTCAAATAGAGCGCGGCCTTCAGAAGATAGAGGTTCTCGAGTTGCTCTCCCTGAGTATGCGCTGGCATGGCGTCGATTATCTTGCGGATTTGGCCCTGGTTGGCGCGATTAGCCAGGGCGAGGACATAGTAGGCAAAGCCTGAGATATAGCGATCGCGATAGTATTTGGACGCTCCGTAGCCCTCTTTCTGCTGGCGTTTTACGTCACTCTCGAGCCAATTGAGGGCGCGGTCGAGCCGCTGCTGGGGCACTGAATAGCCCCGCTTTTGGGCGTCCATCAAAAGATAGATCGCGTAGGGCGTCGCCCACGCATGGGGCTCGCCATCGCCGCTCCAGAAGCCGAAGCCGCCGGAGGGCGTCTGCATCGAGAGGATGCGCCTGACGCCGCTCTCGATCATGGGGCGGATGCCGTTTTTTCCCGCCACAAGACCGGGGTCGACCGCGCGCACCAACTCCGACAGATAGATCATCGGACGTAGCTGCGAGATGGTCTGCTCCAGGCATCCGTAGGGATAGCGGACCAGCGCGGAGAGGTGGTCAAATGCCTGGCTATGCGGGTTGGTGCTGAGGCGAAAGGTCGTCTTCTCGCTCGACGGCTCCCAGCCCTCGAGGATGGGCGTGAGGTCAAGGCTTTTGGTCGAAACCAGGAGCCTTTTGACCTTTCGCTCCAGCGGCCCGGCCGCCCGAAATGGCACGATACCCTCGGCGCGGCTTTCTAAGATTTCGCCACTTTTGGCCGTGGCGACGCTCACCACTGCGAAGGTCGCGGCGCTGCCGCTTCGAAGCGCGCGCGCCTTGAAGAGGAGCATCTTCGAGGCGCCTGGATCGAGCGTTGCCTGCTGGGTTCGGTTGCCCTCGATGCCGATGATATCGGCCGGGTTCGGATTCGCGACGAGGCCGGGCTCGGGCAGCGCTTCGGCCGAAATCGTCGTCTCGACGACCTGTGTGTCGGCGGTGGTGTTGGTCAAAAAGACCGGGACGTCGACCTGGTCGCCAGCGACTAAGAAACGCGGAAGCGTCGCCTGCACGACGATGGGAGCGCGCACTTTGACCCGCGTATCGGCCTGTCCGATGCGCGTCTTCGAGGTCGTGACCGCCATCACCCTGAGCTCGCCCTGATACAGCGGCACGTCAAAGGCAACCGATAGCTTGCCGCTCTCTGGGACCTCGCGAATTCCGGACCACAGCGCCACCGGCTTAAAGGGCATGATGCGGCCCAAGGTGGGCGTGTCTTCCTCGCCGTCGCCGCCGGTCTTCGACGTGGAGTTCAACTTGGCGAGCTGCAGCGCCCAGCCGATTGTGTCGTAGGTGCGCACGCCGAGCGCGCGCCGGGCGAGCAGAGCCGCGAGCGGGTTGGGCGACTGATAGTCGGTGAGGCTCAGGATGCCCTGGTCTACCGCGGCGACCGTGACAAAGCGCCCCGCAGCGTCTTCGCCCAGGTCCAGATCGACCTGAAGCGGCCGCCCCGGTCGCACACTTTCGGGCGCGCTGATCTGAATGTTTTGGATAAACTTATCGCGCTTCATCGGGATCGACAGCGCCCCGTACGCGCGTTCGGGCAAATAGCTGGTGGCAGAGTCCGCGTGTGGATCTTTGATAAGCATCGCGCTCACATACACATTCGGCGCGAACTCCCCGACCTTAAAAGACCACTCGACCTCGCCGGGCGCCACGTCGATCCAGGCGCTTTGGAGCACCTCGTCGGTCTCGAGGGTCATCAGCGCGCGGCCTTTATACTCCGCCTCAAAACGCACCTTATGGAGGGCATTGACGCCGAGCATTTCGTCCTGTGTTTGGAGCGTGAGCGCGCTCGGATTCTTGGACTTAGACCCCCGAGATCGGGTGCTATAATAGCGCCAATAGCCGACCTGATTGAGCTTCAGATCGGTGCGCGCGTCGCCGGATTGCAGGCGAATCGCATAGTCATATCGGTTCGAGTTTGGCGAGAATTTATAGGTGAATTTGCCATCGCGCACGGGAATGGTCTGCGACTTCTCGACCACCTGGAACCACTGGCTTTGATGGCGATTTCGCTGACGCCACCAGCCCCAACGTCGTCGTAGTTGGAGCACACTCACGTCGACGGTTTTGACGTCATCGATCAGCTCGCCATCCCAGTCCACGACGACGCCGTCGAGCGTCACTGACTCGCCATTTTGAATCTCTTTTTTGTCGGCCCGAACGCCCAGATAAAAGTCGGCAGGATGGGCCCAGGCGCTGGCGCTGGCGTGGGTGGTGCGGCCGCTGCCCGACTCGGAGACGCCGACCTGGGCACGGAGGCGTGAGGTCGCGGCCAGGCCCGCCCGGAAGTCGCATTCGGGGTGCGCCATATCGTCGGCGTTGATCTTGGTTTGCTGGCCCGAGACCACGCGGTGCTCGTCGCGATTGCCCTGGTAGCCGAGCTCTTCGGCGGTCCGGATGCCGTAGTGAAATTCAGCGTGTTTGGAGGGCTGAAAGACCGCTTCGGTGCGCTCGCATTGGATCGACACGTTGCTGCCGACGGCCGATGCGCCAAAGAGATAGCGCGCGTGGACATCAACCTTAAATGCCTCGTTTGCGCCGAGATGCTCGCGCTGCGCGGCGGCCTCTACTTTGAGGCGCTCCGGCATGAACTCCTCGACGCCGAAGGCAAAACTCGTGACTTCGCGTTTGCCGATCTCGACCCGAATTTTCCACCGGCCGGTCGTCGCGAGATCGCTGAGGCGATGATCCAGGGACACCATCCCACCGGCGTTGGTTTCCACGGTTTCTCGGTTCACGATTTGGGCGCGGGAGTCCACCACGACCAGATCGACCGGCACACCAGGGCCCACCGATTTGAGGTCGTTATCGCGCACCATCGCTGCCATATATACGACATCGGCGGGACGATAGAGGTCGCGGTCTCCGTAGGCATACGCCTTATAGGCGGTTTGGCTTTTGTAGGGTGAACCGTGGGTTTTTCCGCGCGCGAGTTTGGTCTGAAGGCCCGCGTATTTTAGGAAGGTCGCGTCATCTTTATGCGTGACAACCAGCGCGAAGGGGGTGCGTCGCGGGGTCTTTCGCGCGGCCTTCGCAGTCTTCGCGTCCACAACGGCCTCGGCGTGCACGCGGCAATATCCCGAGGCGTTGGTCTGGCAACTTCCGACCACCGTGCCGCTTTCGTAGATGGCCTCAACGGTTGCGCCGGCCAGGGGCTTGAGCGTCTGGGCGTGCACTGCCCAAACGTCGACCTGCTCGCCGAGAGCTTCGTCGCTGCGCTTGGCGATAACCTGTAAGTCGGTGACGATCACATGGAGCGTGTCGCTCTCGCGTCCAGCCTTTAGGCGCAGCTCATAGAGGCCGGGTTTGGGCTCGCCGAGCAGCTTGCGCAAGGGCAATTCGGTGCTGAATTGTTGGTCGACGGTGTCGTCCATTTGCAATTGCTGGGCGTAGGCGAGGTCGCCTGAGCGCAGGTTAACGGTATCGCGGTACCCGCTCATCCAAAACGCCATATTCCGCCCGGGCACATGCCAGACCTCCAACTCAGCGGTCTGCACGTTGCGGTGGCGAAGGCTCACCTGCTGCCATCCCGCGCGCGGCATATATCGACCCTTAGTGACGAACTCGAGAGTGGGCGATAATCTCCCCACTGTAAAAGACGACTCATACGCTTCTTTCAACGCGCCGCCCTCGCGTGTGCGCAGGCCAGCTTTGACCTTTAGTTTATAGTCGCGCCGCTCGAAGTCGGCCGACACCAACGTGCCCTGGGGAGTCGAGACCAATTGGTAGGCAAGCGACGGCTCGAACTCCAGCGAGGCACGCGCCGAGGTCAGATCCATCTCACAACGCTCGCTGCGCCGGGTGCCGAGACGATAATCGTAGAAATGATCGTCGACGGTCATATCGCTGCAGAGAATGGAGAGCTGAAAGCCTTGCTCGACTTCCTGAAGGCTCACCGAGATGATCTCCATCGCCTTGCCGCTCAACTTCGGCAGCGCGTCCTCCCTACTCAAATCTCCGGCGAGTGCATTGTCGGTAGCGGGAGGAACTTCGAGCTCGGGCTGCGCAACCGAGTCAAGCGAAACGGGGCCAGGGGCCACCGCCACTTGGCTGCGCGCCTGGTCGCGAAGATCCAGGGCTCCGTCACGAATCTCCACCGCGTCGCGCCCCTCGCGAGTCGTCCTATCGGCCCCGACCCCCGGGTCCTCCTCCACCCCCAACTCGCCGGTGTCCCCGTTGTCGTTCAACTCGGCGCCGATACACCCCACGCTCAAGTGCACCAGCAGCAAAACCCACCAGCATCCGCGCATCTG
The DNA here is from genome assembly GCF_003258315.1 of Bradymonas sediminis. Taxonomy (GTDB): domain Bacteria; phylum Myxococcota_A; class Bradymonadia; order Bradymonadales; family Bradymonadaceae; genus Bradymonas; species Bradymonas sediminis. Next base: position 3,213,781 of record NZ_CP030032.1, on the reverse strand, counting down.
ATTCGTCATCACAATCCTCCGGCTCCCAAACGTTCATCCAATAGATTCGTCGAACCTCTTTGGCTCGTGGTCTAAAGGTAGTCGGGCGATTTGCCGCCATGATGGCCAAATTGAGGCAAGGCTGTGACGAGTTTGTGCAAGAGTTGTGCAGGGCGTGAAATCGCGACCGCCACCGTGGGTGGAGGGTCAGCGTAGCGGCGCGGAACCTACGGCGGGGGTTGGTTGGGCGTGGGGTTTATTGGGCGTGGGGGCGGAACCCATGCCACCTATCGCGGCACCCGCACCGAGAAAACCGCCCCGCGCGACCCGTCGACGAGCTCAATATCGCCGCCGTGTCCGCGCAGCATCGTGCGTACGATCGATAGCCCCAGGCCGGTGCCGCCGGTGTCGCGGCGCGTGGTGAAGAACTCGTCGAAAATCTTGGGGGCGTTGGCCGGCGAGATGCCCGGGCCGTCGTCGGCGATGATGATCTCGACGCCGTCGACGCCGGAGCGCAGCTCAACGCGCAATTCGGTGGCGCCGTGTTGGGCTGCGTTGCCGAGCAGGTTCGAGAAGACCGAGCGCAGCGCGTCTTCGCTGATCTGGGCCCAGATGGGGGCGTTCGCGTCGCCTCCGGTCGACTCGACCACCACATCTACGCCTGCCTGGGAGCCGTCTTCGACCAACTCGTCGAGCAGCTCTACGAGGTCACACCGCGCTCCATCCGGGCGTAAGACGTCGGCCCTGGCGAGCTCGAGCAGGCGGCCGACGAGGCGCTCGAGGCGTTGGGCGTCGGCGTCTAAGATCGCTAAAAACTCGGCGCGTTTTTCGGCGGGCATCCTCTCCATATGGTCTTGGAAGAGCTCGACGGTCCCGCGAATTGTTGTCAGCGGCGTCTTAAACTCGTGGGAGACATTGGTCGCGAAGGTGCGGATATATTCGGCCCGACTTTGCAGGGTCTCAGCCATCTTCGCGACGCCCTCGGAGAGCTTTTGCACCTCATAGGTGCCGGGTTTGGCGATGGCGTCGGTGGTGCCCTCGCCGCCATCCGCGACGCGCTCCGTCTGGGCCATCAGGCGCCGGATTGGGCGGCCGATATAGACCGAGGTCAGCGCCGTAATTGCCAGGACGCCCAGCAAGAAGAGGGCTGATACCGTGCCGAAAATGTTGCGGTTTTCGTAGACGCCGCGCATCACGCTGATGGGCGTTCGCCAGGCGGAGACCGCGCCGACCACCCGCCCGTCCATCATCACCGGGATCGACACCACCACCTGCATATGCGCGCCTCGCGCAAGGCCCGTGAGCGGCACTTTATTCGGGAGCACCGCGCGCGCGCGCAGGATCTTCACGAACTCGCCGCCCAGCGCGCGTGTCACATCTTCGTGGTGGGCCACCGATAAGCCGCGCTCCTTCTCCTGGCTGCTGGCCAGCACATTGCCATGCAGGTCAACCACCCGCATGCCCGACATCGTCATCTTCTGGGCTTCGACCAGCACCGGCTCCAGGCGCGCCCCGGCCCGAAGCGTGGCCGGGTGCACGGGGCCGCCCGGGGGCTGCGGGCCTTTGACCGGCGCGGAGACCTCGTCGCGGCGAAGATCCATATCGATGGGGACCGGGCGAAAGCGGTCCTCGACATTGGTCGGCCACTTCGCCTCCACGCTCGGCCCGTCGCGCTCCAGCACGGCGCTGCCCGAGCCCAGGCCCTCGCCCAACTCCTCGCGCAGCGCATGCTCGTAGCTCGCCTTAATCAGCGCCGCCTGCGACAGGACCTCGGCCTCGGTGCGCCGGATCAATTCCGTCTCGTATAAGCGCAGCGCCACCACGGCCACCAGCGGCATCAATAAGACGATGAGGTTGACCCACAAAAGGATGGTCCGAAGCCGCGGCCGCGCTCTCATCGGCAATCTCCCAGCCGATATCCGATGCCGTGGACCGTCTCGATCGGTTCGCCGCCGGCGTTTTCGAATTTGCGCCGGAGCCGGCGGATATGGCTGTCGATGGTGCGGTCGCTCACGACCGTGCCCATGTCGTAGGCCGCTGTCATCAACTCGCCCCGGCTATAGACCTTGCCCGGGTGGCCAAGGAGCGCGCGCAATAACTCGAATTCGCGGCGCGTGAGGATGACCGCCTCGCCGCGCCAAGCGGCCTGGTATAGGTCCAGGTCGAGCTCCAAGACGCCGTGGCGAATCTTGTTGCTCGCGGGTTCTGGCGCGGTGCTCTTAGGGGCTGCGGTGGCGCGTGCCGGCTCAGCCGCGCCGCGGTGAGGCGTCTCTGTCGTGGCGGTGCGGCGCAAAATCGCCTTGACCCGCGCGACCAATTCGCGCGGACTAAAGGGCTTGGTCACATAATCGTCGGCCCCGAGCTCAAGACCGACAACCCGGTCGATCTCATCATCGCGCGATGATAAAAAGAGCACCGGGACATCCGAGACCCGGCGAATCTGGCGGCAAACCTCGGTCCCGTCCATTTCGGGCATCATCACGTCGAGGATGACCAGCACGGTAGAAGACGCCTCGAACGCTTGTAGCCCCGCAGCCCCGTCCGGGGCCTCCACGACCTCGTAGCCCGCCTGCTCGAGCGCAAAGCGCACGACCTGGCGAATATTTGCGTCGTCGTCGACGACCAAAATTTGCGTCTTTATTGTGCTCATATTGGGGCATTGGGTTGTTGGATCTTGTTTGTTGCGTCGCCGCGGACTCCCTTCGGTCGGCTCGCGGCTATGGGTGTCCGCGCGTTCGCGCGGACGGGTGAGCGTATCATGCGAATATGACGTCTCGCCAATCCCCATCCCCACCATATCAAGCGAAGCCGAGCGAATCATAGACTTGTAGCCGGACGGGTGATCGTATCATACGAATATGCCGTCTCGCCAATCCCCATCCCCACCATATTAAGCGAAGCCAAGCGAATCAGAGACTTGTAGCCGGGGTTCGACCGAAGCGAAGCGTAGGGAGTCCCCGGAACCAAAAAACCAAAAAATCAAAAAATCAAAAAATCAAAAAAATGATCGTATTACGAAATTAAAAATCCCCGGCAATTCTCCCATCCCCACCATATCGAGCGAAGCTCGCCAGTCATTTGTATTTAGGCTATCTTGAGCCCATCGGTACCCAAACAATCCAGGGAGATATCTCATGTCATTTACCAGACTGCGGTACCATATTGTTTTTGCCACGAAATATCGCGCGCGTTGGATCTCTCCGGCGGTTGAGGAGGTGCTTTATCCCGTGCTGGGAAAGGTAATCAACGATATTGGCGGTCAAAGCATTCGAATCAACGGCGTCGAAGACCACGTTCATTTGGTCTGCGCGCTGCCGCCCAGTCTTTGCATCGATGACTCTATACGCGCGATGAAGTCACAATCCACCTGCGCGATCCGACGGCATTTTGAGCATTTATCTTTTTTCAAATGGCAACGCGGATTTGGTTGCTTCACCCTCAACCCGGTGGATATGCGCGGAATCCTAGCCTACGTTGAGAACCAAAAACAGCACCATCGCCGCCGCGATGAACTCCAGGCGATGTGGGAGCGTGTTGAGGCGAGATAGGCCCGGCCTAGTGCGCAGCGACGAGCTTGCGCCCGCTCAGCTTTCGGTAGGTTGCCTCGATGCCCACGGCGAGCGCGGCCAGGCCGGCGAGGATCCACAGGTGGGTGGGCTGGCTGGTGGCGACCTGCCACACCAGGGTGCCCAACGCCCCTAAACACAGCGCCGCGCCGACCCAGGATATCCAAGCGCGACTCTGCGTCTCTTCGGCCATCCGGGCGTTGGCGACGTTGACCGCGGCAAAAATAAAAAGAAACCCGGCGCTGCCCATGGTGGAGATGCTTGAGAGGTCAAATAGGTTGGTCACCAAAAGCGTCGCGCCTGCACTGATAAAGAGGCCCTCCAGGGGGCGATCCCAGATCTTTCGCTCCAACTCATCGGGCAATTCGCCGTCTTTGGCGATGATATAGCTCACGCGCATCGAGCCGTAGAGCGTGGCGCTGATGGCCGAGGCGGTCGAGAGCATCGCGGCGACGGCGATCAGGGTGAAGCCAAATTGGCCCAAAAAAGGTTTGGCGGCCGCGGCCAGGGCGTAATCTTTGGCCTGAGAGATCTTGTCGACCGACAGGTTGCCGACCGTGACGACCGAGACCAGTACATAGAGCAGCACCACGAAGCCTACCGCGCCGAAATACGCGCGCGGCAGGTTCTTTTTAGGGTCGCGCACGTCTTCGGCGGTGTTCGCGATGAGCTCAAAGCCCTCGTAGGCCACGAAGATCACCATGCCGCCGGCGACCAAAGACAGCGGTTGGGCCCACGCCTGGGGGGCGAGCTTTGCGGTCTCAACGCTAAAAAGCCCCACCGCCACGAAAAGCCCGAGGATCGCCAATTTGATGCCCACGATCCACTCTTCAACGTCGCCAACGATATTGGCGCTGAGCGCGTTGAGCGCGGTGAGCAAAAGGACCACGGCGCTGGAAAAAAGATGCGACCACAACGGCTGACTGGCTTCGGGCATAAAGCTCGCCGCATAGCTTCCGAAGGCGAAGGCGTATAACGACAGCATCACCACATTGCTCAGCCACAACAACACATTCATGCTGCCGGTAAACAGGCCCGTGCCGAATGCGTGGTTCAAAAACTCGACGGTCCCGCCCTGGCTGGGGAACGCGACCGACAGGCGCGCGTAGGCATAGGCGGTGATAAGCGCCACACCCCCGGCCAGCGCGAACGCCACGGGCGCGCCGCCCTTTGCCAGGCTCACCGATAGACCGAGCACCGCGAAGATCCCGCCGCCCACCATGCCGCCGATGCCGATGGCCAGCGTCGAGGCCAATCCTACGGATGTGTCTTCGCGTTGACTCATCGTCTTGATCCGTTCGGCGCGAGCACGTGATTCGCGTTCCAGACTAAAAGGTCTCCGAACAGTTATAAACCCGCTCTGGCTCAGGTCAAATCGTCCTTTTTAGGCGGCTCCGCGCGAGGTCGGTTGCCTATTGATCGAAGCGCGTCCTCGGCATAGGGTGCGCTCACGGTAGCAAAATCAGGCAGCGAATTCGTTTGACGCATTGGGACTAATTTCTTCGGAGATTTGACATGACTCACAGCCAAAAGCAGGGCCTCGCCACGCGCAGCATCCATGGTTCGAGCTTCAAAGATGCCCACGGAAGTCCGCACACGCCGGTGTATGACACGACAACTTTTGCCTTCGAATCGACCGCTGATGTGCTGGACGTGGTGGAGGGGCGAAAAGTTGGCAACCTCTACACCCGCTACGGATTTAACCCGTCGATTCGCTCGGTCGAAGAGACGCTTGCCAAGCTCGAGGGGGCAGACCAGGCCTGGGTTTTCTCCTCGGGTATGGCTGCGTTGAGCGCCGTGTTTTTGACCCACGGGCGCGACGGCATTGTGTGCATCGGCGACGCCTATGGCGGCACATTGGAGCTGCTCTCAAGCCAATTGCCGATGCTCGGCATCAAGACGCGTTTTCTGCTCGGCACCCAGCTCGACCAGCTCGACGCGGTGCTCAACGAAGGCGCGAAGCTGGTCTTCTTTGAGACGCCGACCAACCCGGTGCTCGAGATCTTTGATATCCGCGCCATCGCCGCAAAGGCGCACGCCCACGGCGCGCGCGTCGCCGTCGACAATACCTTCGCCTCGCCGGTGAATCAGAATCCGCTGGAGTTCGGCGCGGACCTGGTGATTCACAGCGCGACCAAATATCTCGGCGGGCACAGCGACCTGACCGCGGGCGCGGTGATGGGCACCGAAGAGATGGCCGAGCCGATCTGGAATTGGCGCAAGAATCTCGGCTCGGCGCTCGCCCCAGCGGGGGCTTCGCTGCTGGCCCGGAGCGTGCGGACCCTGGCGGTGCGGGTGGAGCAGCAAAATAGGTCGGCCCAGCATCTGGCGGAGTTTTTGGCCCAGCACCACAAGGTCGGCCGCGTCCTCTATGCGGGGCTTCCGGACTTTGAGGGGCATGCGCTGGCCAAGGAGCAGATGCGCGGGTTCGGCGGCATGTTGAGCTTTGATGTGGCGGGCGGGCGCGAGGCGGCAAGTCGAGTGGCCGACCACCTTAAATTATTTACGCTGGCGCCCAGCCTTGGCGGGGTCGAAAGCCTGGTGACCCAGCCTTGCACCTCGACCCACAACGGCGTCGGGGCCGAAGAGCGCGCGCGGCGCGGCATCTCAGAGGCGATGCTTCGTCTGTCGGTCGGGCTCGAGAATATCGACGACCTGATCGCGGACCTTGAGCGGGCGCTCGACGCTTAATCTTTGGGCAAGCTGAGACGCCAAAAAGCCCCGCCGGGTAACAACCCGGCGGGGCTTTTCGTTGCCACCTTTTAGCAGAAGTCAGCCAAGAACTGCGTCGATATCACTGGCGCTGTGACGCTCGCGAAGTTGCTTATCCTCGTCGCCCCAGGTGCAGTTTACGATCTTGCCTCGCTGTACGGCCTCGCGCTGTTCGACCAAGTCCGCCCAGCGCAGCAGGTTTTTATAGGTGTGGACCTGTAAAAATTCCGCCGCGTCGTAGACCGTGCCCTGCACCAGCGCGCCGTACCAGGGGTAGATGGCTATGTCGGCGATGGTATACGCGTCGCCGGCGATATATTCGTTGTCGGCCAGGCGCCGGTCGAGCACGTCGAGCTGGCGTTTGGTCTCCATGGCGAAGCGGTCGATGGCGTATTTGATCTTGACCGGCGCGTAGGCGTAAAAATGCCCGAAGCCGCCGCCGACGTACGGGCCGCTGCCCATCTGCCAGAATAGCCAGCTCAAAGTCTCGGCGCGTTTTGCGGGCTCGGTGGGCAGGAATTCTCCAAATTTCTCGGCCAGATAGACAAGGATCGAACCCGACTCGAAGACGCGCGTGGGCGAGTCGGTCGAGTGGTCCATCAGGGCGGGGATCTTGGAGTTCGGGTTGACGTCCACGAAGCCGCTTCCGAATTGGTCGCCTTCGCCAATATCGATAAGCCAGGCGTCATATTCGGCGCCCGCGTGACCCTTGGCCAGCAGCTCTTCGAGCATGATGGTGACCTTGACGCCGTTGGGCGTCGCCAGCGAATAGAGCTGCAGCGGATGCTCGCCGATGGGCAGCTCTTTTTCGTGGGTGGGCCCTGCGATGGGGCGGTTGGTGCTGGCGAATTTTCCGCCGTTATCTTTGTCCCAGGTCCAGACTTTCTCGGGGGTATATTCGGATTCACTCATTATAAACTCCTTGAATACAGATGGGGTTGGGGGCACGAATGACAGACGCGCCGCAAGTTAAACACGCGGAGGCAAAGGTCACTTATTTATATTGTCGATTATGTGATAAAGCGGGTCGATACGATATATTATGCTGGCAGCGTTGATTCCCTGGGGCTTTCAGTGCGCATGAGCGCCGCCGGATGGAGCCGCCCCCGTCAGAAGAGTTGCATCGATGCAGACCGTAGAAGATATCATTGCGCACCCGCCCGTCCCGCCGCAGGCCATTCGGCCGGCCTACCGGGGCGACACCCTGAGTTTGGTGGTCGCCGGTAGGCCACACAAAACCGGCGAGGACCGTACGCGATACCTGCTGGGGTTCGGGCTGACGGTGGTCCTGGGGACCTTTTTTTTCGGGGTGTGGGTGCTCAACCTGGCGGTCCTAGTGCTGTTGGGCATCTCGGCTTTCTTCGGGATTTCGCGGCGGCGCTCAACACCGAGTTCACCGGCGCACTCCCTCCGTATTTCGCCGACAGAGATAGTGCTGCGCCACGGTAGCACCGAGACGATGGCTGTGATCGCGATCAGGGACTTCGCTGGGTGCAGTATCGACTGGGGCATCCACGCGAAGCCGAGGCTAGGGGCGGTAGAGGACGCTCATTTTCTAACGCTCCCGGCGGCCTATCGTGCCCCGTCCATCTGTTTTTTTCGCAAATCCGGCGGCTTTTATATGCTTCCGTTCGACGGGCTTTTTTCTGAATGGGAGAGCGCCGACGCCTACGCGCCGCACAAGATCGCGGAGCTTGAGTGGGGCCTTGGTGTCGTCGAGGCCTTCCTCCATGACTTGCGGCAGGGCGCGCCGATGGTCGTCGGCGGCGCGACCGTTGCCCTGGACCAGGCCCGCGCAAATCTGTTGGGGGTTCTGCGGAACGCACCGGCCGCTGTAGCCTCGCCCTTCGAAATAGACGCTGAGTCCGCATTGGATCCGATCGCGGATACAAGCGCCTGGTGATTTCCCAAAGTCCTTACTTCTGCAAGCCCTTGTCGTTATCGGAGCGGCAGCCGCCGCAACGCTCGGGGGCGATGGCCATAAACGCACAGAAATCGCGCGAATCGCTTGCACCGCGCTTAGCCGCAATATAAGAGGTGGGCCTGTTAACTTACGGGCCTCAATGCTCGATAAATCAAGCGTTTGGAGAAGAATATGCGGCGAATTTGGGTTCTTAGTGTTTTGGTGCTGATGTTGTTTGCGGTCGCCTGTAGCGACGATTCCGCGGATGCAAATAATGGCGGCGGCGCGGATGTGACGGCCGAGGACGCCAACGGAGCCGGCGGCGACGCCAGCGGTTCGGACGCCACAGAGTCCGACGCCCAGGCCGCGGACACGCGCGAGGAGCCGAGTGATTCCACCGGCGACGACGCCACCGGCGACGCCTCGGTTGAGCCCGACGGCGACGGCGAGCAAGACGTGACGCAGCCGGAGGACGTGGCGGATGATGTTGACGTCGACGTCGACGTCGACAGTGGGGACGCGGGTCCGGGCGAAGACACCGGCGACGCAAGCTCGGAAGATGTCGCAGACACCACCGATCCCAACGAAGATCCCTATGAAGGACGCCCCCCTGGTCAATGTACATCCACGTCGGAGTGCCCGGGCGAATTTACGATGTGCCATCTGTCGTTTCCCGGCGGCTCCTGCGCGACCTGCGCGAGCGACGCGGATTGCCCCTCGGGCCGAGCGTGCAATCAATACGGCGCGTGCGTGACCGAGTGCGACTCCGACGAGGAGTGCCCGCTGGGCCTGTATTGCCTGGGCTCGGGGCAATGCGCCGCGGTTCGCTGCGCCGACGATAGCGATTGTCCCGCCCTCTATGCCTGCGGAGACACCTTGAATCAATGCGAGCGCATCGATTGCTCGGCGGATGCGTCGGTCTGTCCGAGCGGCACAACATGCAGTAGTGGGCGCTGCATGGAGGACCGTCAGCTTTAAGGCGGAATAGAAAATGAGCACAAAAAAAACGGGGCGAGCGCCCCGTTTTTTTGTGCTCTTAAGATGTGGAAAATGCGCGAGGCGGGATTCGAACCCACGACCACCGGCTTCGGAAGCCGACACTCTATCCAGCTGAGCTACTCGCGCGAATGATGCGGTGCGATGCGTGTGACAAAAGCTACGGTTTGTCTGGATGCATGCGCGAAGAATTTGCTATCAGTCTGCTTTCGCGAGGTCAAGTATCTGTGGGCTGCATTGGGTGAATCGAGCCGTTATTTTTAGCGGTATTTCGCCTCTTCGATCTGGCGCAGCACGGCGGTGCCGACCTGGCGCAGGCGGAAGGGGAGCTCGGGGTCGTTGACCTGGAGTTGGAACCAATCTTTTTCGGCGAAGGCGTCGGCGTTGGCGACGATCTTCATGAGTTTTTCGCGGTAGGAGTCGCCGTAGATCAGGATATGTTTGGACTCGTCGTGGTCGGTCCAGACGACGAACTCACACTCCGTGGATTCGGGCAGCGCGGGGTCGGTGGTCTGGAATTCGCGCTTTGCCCACAGCACATCGTCGGGGGTGGCGACCATCTTGAGGGTGTCATAGAGGGCGCAGCGGCGATTGCCGGTCGGCTCCTGGGCGATCCCTTCTTTGACCAGGGTGCGCGCCTTGTCGGAGCCGATTTGGCGGATCAGCCAGAAGGCGTGCATCATGACGGATTCGTCGCTGGAGGCGCTCAGGTCCATCGCGACCTGCAAGGACTCCTCCTTGGCGAGCAGTCCGAGGCCGCGCAGGGCGCCGACGGTGGCCTCCGGGGCGGCGTTTTCGGCGGCCAGGGCTTCGAGGGCGGCGCGCGAGATCTCGGGGTCATTGATCTTGCCGAGCGCGACCGCGGCTTCCTTCTTTTCACCCGCGGAGGCGCCGCCCTCAAGCACCTTGATCAGGGCCGGTTGGGCGTTGATATCTTTGAATAATCCCGCGGTCCAATAGGCGCGCATGCGCACGCGCTCGTCCGGGTCATCGAAGGCGTCGGTGACGATCTCTTTGAGGCCGGGGCGCTTCCACAGCTCGAAATTCATGGGCTCGGCGATGGTCGACAGGGCGTCGATGCGGTCTTCGACGTCGTCGGAGCGCAGCTGCACCGCGAAGAACCCTTCGGCTTGGTAGCGGTCCATAAAACCATCGGTGATATAATTGAGGGCGAAGGCGTTGAGCACCACGGAGATGGCCAGGACGATGACGAATTCGAGGTTGTGGTCATCGATTGAAACCATACTGTCGTCTGCCGGCGTCTGCCCCAATAACACCTGCTCTCGCCAGGGGCCGGGGAAGAACAGGTCGCCCACGAGCATGGCCATGAAATAGGAGGTGATGAGGACCAGGATCATCGTCAAGGTGATGATAACCAGGTTCAGCCCCACCGATTGGCTTGTCTCCAGGATATAATTCGCCATCCATACCCCCGTGCCGCCGGTGATGGCGAGCATGGTGAGGGTCGCCGCGACCAGGCGGGCTCTTGATTTTGCGACCCCCAAAAAGAAGCCGAAATCGGAGACGTTGGTGATTAGCTGTATTCTTGCCATAGTTTCGGATATCGAGTGTCGGTTGGTGAGCGCGGCCTCGCGGAGTCCAGCGCAAATATGATAGGGCCGGGTTGTTAACCCGTTATTTGCACTCTGCAGCGAGAGCTTGCATGATATAAAGACCGTGAACGGGTCAAATTGTTCCTGCAACCTGCAGGGGCGGTACTGGTTTTGAAACTGAGGGATTTCAATGAGTCAAAAATATCAGCTGCCGGGTATTGTCGGCACGCTTGTTTTTATTGCGACGGTGCTCGGCGCGTCGAATATGGCGATGGCGGTGGATTTCAGCAAGCTCAACAAGGGCGGGGCGGTTGAGGCGGCGCATGATAGCGAGGATGCCGCTCAGGATGATGCCGCTCAGGATGATGCCGCTCAGGATGATGCCGCTCAGGATGATGCCGCTCAGGATGATGCCGCTCAGGATGATGCGCCCGCTGAGCCCGTCGCGCCGGCCATCGACGCGGCTTATGAGTTCGGCCGCGCGAATCGTCTGGCCTCGGCAGGCGGACTCACCCGCGCGATCCCTCACTACAAAAAGGTCCTGCAGGCCGCGCCCGAGCGCTATGTTCAGGCATATTATAACCTCGCCGAGGTCTACCGCCACAAGGGCGAGTGCCGCGAGGCGGTGCTATTATACGGCCTTTATATGATTATGGAGGCCGACGAGCAGAACCGGGCGGACGCCAAGAAAAACCGGGCCACCTGCCTGGTCGGCCAGACCACCGGGGAGCTGAGCGTGGCGGTGGCGCCCGATTATGCGACCCTCGACATCAACGGCTACCGGGCCAGCGCGGGTGAGGCGTTTGAGAAGTTGCTGCTGATCAGCGGCGAGTATACCGTCGAGGCCCGCGCCCAGGAACATTTGAGCCAGACCGTCAAGCTTGAGGTGGCCGACGGTTCGTCTGTCGAGCGCAAGGTGAGCCTGGAGAAGCGACTCTTCCACGGAACGCTTAAGGTTGTCGTGAATATGCCCCACGCCACGGTTAAGGTTGAGCCGCGGGAGCTCGACTCGAAAAAGGGTTCCACCGAGGTCATCGCGATGAAGACGCCCATTCCGATGCCGCTAAAATTGGCGACCGGGAAGTATTTTATCGAGGTCACGCTCAAGGGTAATAAGCGTTGGATTCGCAATGTCTATATTCAGCGCGACGAGGAATCCGAGGTGAACGTCACCCTGCGCCCGGCGGTGCCTGAAGCGATTCGCCTGGATTAATCGACGTGCCCAGCGCGCCATTCCTGGCACGCTGGGGGGCCCTGGATAGATATTGCCAAGGCTGCGCGCAGATATTAGGAATACCGGGGCGATTCAGGCTCTTTAGAGTCTGACGATTCAATGGTCTGACTGGCTTCGAGCCGGTCGGACGGTATTTATATAGCTATATATTCACTTTTAATATTACTTGAGGCGAGTACGATGACGACACGGACAGAATACGACAGTATGGGCGGAATCGAGGTACCCAAGGAGCGTTATTGGGGAGCCCAGACACAGCGCTCATTCGAGAATTTCAAGATCGGTGATCAGAAGATGCCTCGCCCGATGATCAAGGCGCTCGGCCTGGTCAAATACGCTTGCGCGCAGGCTAACTTTAACCTGGGCACCCTGGACGAGAGCAAAAAAGACCTCGTGCAGCGCGCCGCCCAGGAGGTCATCGACGGCAAGCTCGACGCCGAGTTCCCGCTGGTGGTCTGGCAGACCGGCAGCGGCACCCAGACCAATATGAATACCAACGAGGTGATCGCCAACCGCGCCATCGAGATGGCCGGCGGCGAGCTGGGCTCCAAGACCCCGGTCCACCCCAACGACCACGTCAACAAAAGCCAGTCGACCAACGACAGCTTCCCGACCGCCTCGCACGTGGCGGCCGTGGACTCGCTGCGAAGCTCGCTGATCCCGGCGGTTGAGAAGATGCGCGACGCGCTTCTGCAAAAAGCCGAGGATTTCAAAGACATTATCAAGACCGGCCGCACGCATCTGATGGACGCCACGCCGATCACCCTGGGCCAGGAGATCTCGGGCTGGGCAGCCCAGCTCGACAACTCATTGCGCGCCATTGAGCAGTCGCTTGAGGGGCTCTACGAAGTTCCGATCGGCGGCACCGCGGTGGGCACCGGCCTGAACACGACCGCCGGTTTTGACCAGCAGGTGGTGGACGCGCTCACCGAAAAGACCGGCTACCCCTTCGTGGTCGCCCCCAACAAATTCGCCATCCTCGCCGGCAAAGAAGGGCTGATGGAGGCGCACGGCGCGCTCAATACCCTGGCCACCGCGCTTAATAAGATCGCCAATGACATCCGCTGGATGTCGAGCGGCCCGCGCTGCGGCCTCGGCGAGATTACGATTCCGAGCAATGAGCCGGGCTCCTCGATTATGCCCGGAAAGGTCAACCCGACCCAGGGTGAGGCCATGGCGATGGTCTGCGCGCAGGTCTTCGGCAATAACGCAGCGGTGACCTTCGCGGCGGCGGGCGGCAACTTCGAGCTCAACGTCTATAAGCCCATGCTCATCCATAATATGCTGGAGTCCTCGCGCCTCCTGAGCGATATGTGCCACTCCTTCACCGACCACTGCGTGGTGGGCATCGAGCCGAATCGCGAGAAGATCGATGAGTATCTTGGCCGCTCCTTGATGCTGGTGACCGCGCTCAATAACCACATCGGTTATGATAAGGCAGCCAAGGTCGCCAAAAAGGCGTTCGCCGAGGATACCTCGCTGCGCGAAGCCATCGTCGAGCTCGGCTATATGAGCGGCGAGGAATTCGACAAGGTCGTGGACCCGGCGAAAATGGTTGCGCCGAACCCCGCGTGATGAAATGATCGCGCCGATCCAACTCCGAGTCTGGCTGAGACGCCAAGCCATTGTCGCTGGAACCCTGTGAGCGAAAATCTAGACCCAAATCTTTTATTTTCTGCGTATACGCAGGGCATCTTTCCGATGGCCCATCCGGAGTTGGACGGCGAGGTCTACTGGTACGCGCCGGACCCGCGGGCGATTCTGCCCGTGGAGGACTTCCATTGCCCGACTCGGCTGCGCAAGACGGTGGATAAGAAGCCGTTTGAGATTCGCTATAATACGGCGTTTCGTGAGGTGATGCAGGCCTGCGCGGCGCCGCGAAAGATCCAGAAGACCACCTGGATTTCCTCGGGAATCATCGAGGCCTATTGCAAGCTGCATGCGCTTGGGTTTGCGCATTCGGTCGAGGCGTGGCAGGGCGACGCGCTCGTCGGCGGACTCTACGGGGTGAGCATCTCGGGATTCTTCGCCGGCGAGTCGATGTTCTTCCGCGAGACCGACGCCTCCAAGGTCTGCCTGGTGCATCTGATTGAGCGGATGCGCGAGCGTGGAATGCCGTTGCTCGATGTGCAATATTCCAACCCACATCTTGAGCAATTCGGCGTCATTGAGATTCCGCGCGAAGAATACGAGGCCCGCCTGGCGGCGGCGCTGGACCTGCGGGTCCACTTCGCCTGACGCTTTGATTGATTCAGCCTGGGGCGCATTGCTTCTATACCTGCGCCTTTGTTTCCCCTATAAGTCTTTTTATTGGACGCGGCCTGCTTTGAGGAACCGACTAACTTTATCAGCGGACGTGTGTTCTATCTACCCATCTGGAGAGCCATATCATGGCCAAATTACTGACCATCACGCAGGGCGACATCACCATTATTCCTATGGAAAATGGCGCGCTCGTTAATCCATCAAATACCGGCATGATTCTGGGGCGCGGCGTCTCCGCGCAGATTACGCGTCGAGCGGGCCCCTTTATCCAGCAGGCGCTGCATATGAAGCGCAGCACGCTGCGCAATAACCGCCTTGAGCCGGGCCACACGGTTGAGTCCGAGGCCGGGCAATTGCCGGTTAAATATCTGATCCACGCGTCGATCCTCGGGGCAAAGAAGGTCAACCGTCGTCTGATCTCCAATTGCATCCTGAGCGCCTATGACCGGGCCAATCAATTGGAGCTCAACACCATCGCTTTTCCGGCGCTGGGCACCATGATCGCGGGCTTCCCCCTCGATGAATTCCTCAAGGTATTCTGGAAGATCACCAACGAGGAGCTGCCGAGCTCGGAGCACCTCGACCAGGTGATTTTGTGCCTGTCGAATAACGAGGACTTCGAGACCTGCGCGGACTTCTTGGAAGAGAATTTTGACACCCTCAACGAGAATATCGAGGCGGACTTCCGCCCGGATGGTGTCGTCCCGGGAATGCTTTAATCCCAGCGAGGAGACGTTTGTGACGAAGTCAGAGCCACAAAAAGATCTTGGCGCCGAGGCCGTCGTGGCCCGAGGCCACGGCCGCGCGAAGCTGATCTTATTCGGCGAGCACGCGGTCGTTTATGGCAAGCCGGCGGTGGCCGCCGGTTTGCCGCGCGGGGCGACGGCGACGGTTCAATTCAGCGACGCAGCGGTGCATCAATTGACGCTGCGCAGCGCGCTGGATGAGGACGTCTACGCCCGGGTCGAATGCGGCGCGGCGCTCGATAATGTCGGCGTGGACGCCGGCGATGGCGAGCGACTTTGCAAGGCCTTCGCGGCGATCTTGGGGCATTTTGATTGCCCCAAAACGCTGCAGGTCGACGTGACGATCGAGGTCCCGATGGGCGTCGGCCTGGGGAGCTCGGCGGCGTTGTCCGTCGCGGTCGCCCGCGGAATTGGCCAGCTATTGGGGCAACCCGAGCAGGTCGATGAGGCGGTCGATGCGAGCGAACGGGTCTTCCACGGAAACCCCTCCGGCCTCGACCAGATGATGGCGGCCTCCAAGAGCGGGGTGTATTTTTATGCCCGCGCCTACGACTCCGAGCTCGAAGTCGCGCCCATCGAAGCGCCGGCGCTCACGCTCGCCGTATGCGAGGCGGGCCCGGCGGCCTCGACCGCCGCGATGGTCGAGATGGTGGCGCAGCGACGGCTGCGCGAGTCGCAGCTCATCGACTCGGTCAACCAGGTCATCGGTGACACCGCGCGCGCCGCGAGCGCCGCGCTCACCGATGGTGATTGGGCGCGCGTCGGCGAGCTGATGGACATCAACCACGGGGCGCTGTCTTCGCTGGGCGTGACCACGCGCGCGATTGACGCGGCCTGCCACGTCGCGCGCGGCGCCGGCGCGCTCGGGGCCAAACTCACCGGCGCAGGCGGCGGCGGCTGCGTGGTCGCGCTCACCCCAGGCGGCGCCGAAGATGTCCTAAAAGCATGGGCCGAGCATGGGTGGTCTGGCTTCGAGGTCACCATCGATCATCGCTCCAAATAATCCTCAACGAATTAGGCGCGCTTCGGCGCGTTTTTTTGATTAAATTCCATCCTTATTATCCAATCCTATGAAAGCTTTTGCCCTCGCGCATCCGAATATTGCTCTGGTGAAATACTGGGGAAAACGCGACTTCGCCTATAATCTTCCGGGCGCCGGAAGCCTGTCGCTGACCCTGGGCGGGTTGTCGACCCGCACCTGTGTTGAGTTTGACGCGGCGCTCGACGCCGACTCGCTGCAGCTTGATGGAAAAGCGGTGGAGAGCGGCGGAAAGCTCAAGCGCGTGTCCCAGTTCTTGGACCTGGTGCGCGAGCGGGCGGGGATCTCGCAGCACGCGCGCGTGATCTCCGAGAATGACTTTCCCACCGGCGCGGGCCTGGCGTCTTCGGCGTCTGGGTTCGCCGCGCTGGCGCTGGCCGCGACCACGGCGGCCGGGCTTGAGCTGAGCGCCACCGAATTATCGATCCTCGCGCGGCGGGGTTCCGGGTCGGCGGCGCGCAGTCTTTTTGGCGGCTATGTCGAGATGAATGACGGCGTATATGCCATCGGCGAAGACGGGACGAAGGTCGCGACGCGCAGCGCAGAAGAGGCCAGTAAGGCGGCCTATGCTCGCCAGAT
Organism: Bradymonas sediminis; assembly: GCF_003258315.1. Taxonomy (GTDB): domain Bacteria; phylum Myxococcota_A; class Bradymonadia; order Bradymonadales; family Bradymonadaceae; genus Bradymonas; species Bradymonas sediminis. The sequence goes on along the minus strand of NZ_CP030032.1, from coordinate 3,197,209 downwards.
CGCGCCCGCCGCGCATTGGGATCTGCGCTGTGTCATCGCGGTGACCTCGGCCGGCGAGAAGGATATCGGCTCGACCGAAGGGATGGTGAGCACGCAGAATACCTCGCCGTATTATGAGCAGTGGATTGCGTCGGTGCCAGGCGATATCGAGCGCGCTGCGGCGGCGGTTGCGGCGCGCGATTTCGCGGCCCTTGCCGAAGTCGCCGAGGCGAGTTGCCTGCGCATGCACGCTTCGGCGATGGGCGCGGACCCGGGGATTATCTATTGGAACGCGACCACCGTCGCGCTGATCCACGCGGTGCGCAAGGCGCGCGCCGGTGGTTTGCCGGTCTTTTTTACCATCGACGCCGGTCCCCAGGTGAAGGTGTTTTGCCCGGCCGAGGCGCTCGATGAATGTCGCGCGTTGCTCGCCGGTACCCAGGGCGTGCGCCAAATTTTGGAGGCACACCCGGGCGAGGGCGCGCGGCTCTGCGGTGATTTTGTAAGTGATGCAGCCGCGGCAAAAGACGTCGCGGGAGATTGATATGCTCAAGACCTCGGCGCCCGGAAAACTCTTTTTATTCGGCGAATACGGCGTGATTCGGGGAGGGTGGTGTGTCGTGGCGGCGGTCGACCGGCGGGTGGTCGCGTCGCGCAGTGAGGCGGCCAGTGGCTATGAGCTCGAGGGGGCGGACTTCGACAACCCGCTCGCCTTGCCCGAGGCGGTGGTCGGCGAAGCCGTGCCCGCGGAGTTCGCCGCGCGCGCGCCCAAAGATGTGGGCGTGGCGAATTTGGCGGCGGATGTTCGCGCCGTCTACGACGTGGAGACCGGGCAAAAGTTGGGGCTGGGCTCATCGGCCGCGTCGGCGGTGGCGTTGAGCGCGGCGTTTTTGCTGGAGGATGGCGAGGGCGCGCCGGCGAAGATTGCGTTCAAAGAGCGCGAGGCGATCTTCGACCACGCGTTTCGGGCCCATCGCACACTTCAAAAAGGGCGGGGCAGCTGCGCCGATATCGCCGCGTCGACCTTCGGCCATGTCATCGGGTATCGACTGCTTCGGCCGTCGTCTGGGCTGGCGGATCTGTCGGGCGAAAAGGGGCGCTCGGCGGCGCGCTTTGAGGCGACCAGCCGCAACGCGGAGGCCGAGGTTTTAAGCGGCCTGAAGATTCCCGAGGGGTTGCGGGTCGAGCCGATCTGGCTGGGTTCGCCGGCGACTTCGACAAGCTTTGTGCGCGCCTGTGAGGTTGCTTATCGGCGCGATCCCGTCGCGATGATTGAGGTGTTGGCCGAAACGTCGAGGATCGCCGAGAAGGCGATCCTGGCGCTGCAAGTCGGCGACCTCCCCAGCGTCCTCGCCTGTGTGGAGCGCGGCGACCGCGCCTATGACCGACTCGGCGCGCTGACCGGCGCGCCCATCATCACCGACGCCCACCGCATGCTGCGCAAGCTCGCCGGGGCGCACGGTATTTTTGTAAAACCGTCGGGCGCCGGAGGCGGCGATTTCTCGCTGGCCTTCGCCCCGGTCAGCGCCGATTGGGCCGCGTTTTTTCGCAGTCTTCCCGCCTCGCTGCGCCATCTTCCCCTGGCGCTCGGCGTCCCGGGTGTCGAGCGACACTAATCGGTCGGCGCTCGCCCATCTGCGAAGATCATTTTCATGCCTACCCCTTCTCATTTCTTACTCGCCGTTTACGTTCTTGGCTAAGCGACAAAATGTCGTTCGATGTCAACGACTTAGCTTGGGTTTTGTGACGCAAGCTAAAGCATCCAGGCGGGGCATAAAGGCCCGCGCTGGTCACAAAGGCAACGGACATAAAATGGCGCGCTGGGGGGCGCGCTCGACACAACTGAAGCGTTTTGCGCGGTCGTAGATTATTACCTGGTCTTTGGCGTGTGCCCGACCTGAGTATGGGGCAGTCACACGCCCAGAAAAGGAGTTCGTATGAGCAGGACGAGATGGAGTGTACTTTCGTATCTTGGCGCGGTTTCCCTGTTGGTCGGCGGGCTGAGCGCCTGCGGCGATACCGGCACGGCGGCGCCTTCATATCCCGCGAGCACCGCGGCTCAGTCGGGGGCGGCGACCGCGGCCGAGCAGGTGGCGTCGGTCGATGGTTCGGCGTGTCCGCAGATCCCGGACACGGTCAATATCAACAATCAGGCGGACCTCGACGCCTTTAATTCGCTCGATTGTTTTACCGTCGAGCGCCACCTCTTCGTGCAGGATACCACCGATATCGTCGACCTGAGCGCGCTCCACGGGTTGCGCTCGGTCGGCGGGTATATCGGCATCGCGGATAACGCGGAGTTGACCAGCGCAGAGCTGCCGAACCTGGTTAAAACAGGGGAGGGTCTGGTCTTTGAGGGAAACCTCTCGCTGGCAAGCATCTCCGCGCCGGCGCTTCGCTACGTGAAGGGTAACCTGCACGTCTTCAATAACCAGGCGCTTGAGTCGGCAGAGTTTGGCTGGCTTATCTCGGTCGGCGAGGACGTGATCTTCGCGGGTAATAACGCGATGACGAGCCTGGAGCTGCCGGAACTCGCCACCATCATGGGGCAGTTCATCTTCGAGCATAGTGAGGTCATGACCTGTCTGTGCTTGCCGAATCTGGTCGCGGTCAACGGGGACTTCACGGTCCACTTTAACCCGGGTCTCAAGAGCCTGGCGGCGCCGATGCTCACCACGATCTGGGGAGATGTGACCATCGAGCGAAACGCGGCCCTCGAGGTCTTCGACATGAGCTGCCTGGAGTGGGTCGCCGGTGATCTCACCGTGATTTACAACCATATGTTGGCCCAGTGTAGCGTTGAGGGGACCGCCGCGAGCATCGCGCATATCGGCGGTGATGTGGTCGCCAGTGACAACTACGCGATGTGCCCGGAGGTTCCGGTCACCAGCCAGGACGTGGGTTGCGTGGAGTGCGTGACCGGCATTTGTGCGCCGCGTGAGCCGGGTGATGCGCCGGATAACGGTGATGTGCCGGACGACGATAACGGTGACGTGCCGGACGACGATAACGGTGACATGCCGGATGACGGTGATGACGGGGACATGCCGGATGACGGTGATGACGGGGACATGCCGGATGACGGTGATGACGGGGACATGCCGGATGACGGTGATGACGGGGACATGCCGGATGACGGTGATGATTCCGACGACGATGACGCGGGCGTACCAACGCCGACGCCGCCCATTGAGGACGATCTCCCGGATGATCTCGTGTTGGAACCGATTAGCGCCAGCTTCGACCTTCAGGAAAAAGAGCGAAGCGTCGACGAAGCCGGGGGCGACAGCGAGCTGATGAACAAGACGCCGTTTCCCTATACTCTCTAAACCAAACGCTCGATGAGAGCGTGCTCTCGGTGCGCTAGTTCGCACCAGGCGTGAAGATGCCCGCGTCTCCCGTTTGGGAGGCGCGGGCATTTTCGCGTCCTGTGGTTGGCGGCAGGCAACAGGCCGCGACGGAATTATTCCCGATAAAAAACAAATAGTTGCGCGCCCCCCTTACCGAAACCTGCGAGTCGTTTAGATTACTGAGTACGCAACGAAATGTTGTTCGATATCAGACACTTAGGTCATTCGTTTGCACCGTGTCTTTCCAGAATGTCTCGCCTTGAGGCGGCGGGTCAGCCAGAAGGTGGCCGATATCGAAAGGCGCGCCTGGGGCGCGCGGGTAGCCCGAAGTAATTTGTAGAGTCGTTGGTTTTTGTAAATCCCCGGAGCGCGGTCGACCCGATAAATGGGGGGCGGCGCTCTAAGAAGAGGAGTGTTGGTATGAGTAAGAAGATTTGGAGCATGCTTTCGTATCTTGGTGCAGTTTCTTTGGTCCTTGGCGGTCTGAGCGCGTGCGGCGACACCGGCGTTTCGGCGCCGTCGTTCGGCGAGAGCGCGTCGGCCCAGTCGCCGGCGGCGGGCGCCAGCGGCGGCGGGGTGGTGCCGATGGCGCATCTCTCACCGTGTCCGATGATCCCCGACACGGTCAATATCCATACCCAGGCGGACCTGGACGCCTTCGACTCGCTCGATTGTTTCACCGTTGAGCGCCATCTTTTCGTACAGAATACCAGTGATATCGTCGACTTAAGCCCGCTGCACGGGCTGCGCTCGGTCGGCGGATATATCGGCATCGCCGACAACACCGACCTTAAATATGTGAAATTGCCGAACCTGGAAAAAACCGGCGAGGGCCTGGTCCTGGAGGGCAACCACGCGCTGCGTAAAATCTCGGCCCCGGCGCTTCGCTACGTGAAGGGTAACCTGCATATCTTCAATAACCAGTCGCTCAAATCGGTGAGCTTCGACTGGCTGATCTCGGTGGGCGAGGACATGATCTTCGCGGGTAATAACGCGCTGATGAGCCTCGAGTTGCCCAAGCTCACCACGATTATGGGCCAGTTTATCTTCGAGCATAGTGAGCGCTTCAAATACCTCTGCTTGCCGAACCTGGTGGCCGTCAACGGCGATTTCACCGTCCACTTTAACCCGGGTCTTAAGAGCATCATCGCGCCGGTCCTCACCACGATCTGGGGTGACCTGACGATTGAGCGCAACGCTCGTTTGCAGCTGCTCGAGCTCGACTGCTTGCAGTGGGTCACCGGGGATGTGGTTATCATCTACAACCATATGCTTCCCGAGTGCAGCGTTGATTCGACCGTCGCCGGCATCGCGCATATCGGCGGTGACGTCATCACCAGCGACAACTACGCGGTGTGCCCGGATGTGCGTCCGACCGCGCGTGAACTTGGTTGCACAAAATGTGAAACCAATATCTGCGTGGGCGACCGCTGCGACGACCGATGGGATAGAAAATGTCGCGATAAATGCGACGGCAAGAAGTGTGATGACTACCAGAAACCGCCGTGTAAACGCGGTGATTGTGAGTCCGACGAAAATGGTGATTATCCTGTCCCGGCGTAACTAACGCGCCGCTGGCGCTGAACTAAATAACGCCCGCGCGTCCATTGGATGCGCGGGCGTTTTGGCGGCGTGGGCGCACGCTTATTTTGAGCGTACCCGCGAGCCGTCGCCCCATTGCAGGATGTCGAGCTCTACCGGAAAGACGCCCGGGCCGACCAGGCCGATGTCGACCGCCGCGCCGTAGGACAGGTCGATGATGCGCCCCGGGCTAAACGGGCCGCGGTCATTGATGCGCACGACCACCGAGCGATTTGACCCGGGCTCAATCACCCGCACGATGGTGTGGAAGGGCAGGGTTTTGTGGGCCGCGGTGAATCGGTACATGTCAAACGGTTCGCCCGAGGCGGTCGGGCGCCCCTGGAATCGCTCCCCATACCAGCTCGCTTTCCCGCTGAGCGCGTGTTTTTTGCCGTCGGGCCCTTTGGCCGTGCGGTTGGTGATGAGGTCACCGTGCGGGTCGCGGATGCGCGAGGTGTCGTAGGTCGCGCCGCAGCCGGCCAGCCAGAGCAGGGCGCAGGACAGGGTGAACGCGGCGGTGAGGCGGTCGATTCGAAATCGTTGATTTTGCACAAGAAACTCCACTTCCCGGGTGGGCGAATTGGGCACCATAGCGACTCCGGCGCCGCGGGGCCACAGGCGCGCCAAGAATGCCAGCAAATCTGGAAATGCCAACAAAAAAAGCCGGGCCGGTCAAAAGACCGGCCCGGCTGGGTTCAGCGTGCGCCCTGAGCGCGCGTCATCAATTTAGATAACGTCGCTTCGCGCGGCTCGCGCCGAAGAGTCCGAAGACCCCGAAGAGCCACCAGGCGTCCAGCGGGCTGCTGTCCGAGGTGCCGCTGATGGAGCAAGCCGAGTCATCGGTGTGCGGGGCGCTCGGCGACGAGGTCTGCTCGTTGGCAGCGGCGGCGCTGTCGGAGAAGCTGGGGGTGAGGCCGGTGCCGCAGTAGCAGTTGGCGCTTGAGTCATCCTGAATGGTCTTCTGACCGTCCAAGTGCTCGAAGAATTCGTCCGGACCGTCGAAACCGTTCATCGGGTCGGGATTGCCACCTTCGCAGCCACAGATATTAAGCCCGTGACAGGCGAGCGCTCCGTACTCGCCGCCGAAGTTGCTCTGGAGGCTCCACTCCGGGTCGCTCCAATCTCTAGAGTTATCCGAGAGGTTGTCGACGAAGCCGTCGCAGCTGTCGTCAACGCCGTTGCAGATCTCTGGCATCGGGTTGCGGGTTTGTGCACACACGTCGACACCTTCGACGCAGATATACTCGCCAACACGGCAGCGGCCGTAGAGGACGCCATTTTCAACGTCGCAATTGGCGTCTCCCGCTACGCAGGGAACTTCACATGCCTGGCCGGTCAGCTCACATGCTTCGCAGACCTGGGTGTCGACGCGGGTAATGGTTTGATCCTGAATCTCGTCGCAGAGTTTGGGGCTCAAGTCGATGGAGGTACGCCCCGCGTTTGAGTATTTCCAGCCCTGGTCGGAGAACGACGATGCATTCGCGACACCCTTCGCCGTGAGTTGGTCGACAAATTCGGCCTGAGCGGCGGCGTTGTCGACATGCGGCACGGCGACCACGTCGCCGGCTGCCGGCAGATAAATGCCCACGCGCGTACCCAGCGGATTCGCCGAGGCAGACTGCGTGTCGGGCAGAAGCGTCAGCGGGAAAGTGCATTGCAGGTTCTCAAAGAGCTCGAGCAGGCGGGCCTTGAGCGCGGCACCGTCGGCTGCCGGGATATTGCCCTCACAATCGACTTTCTGCCCATTAAAGTTGTTGCCGCTGCGGACCGCCGAAGCGAGGTCTTCGATGTCCGAATCGTTGTCGGCATAATCGCAGGGGTCGAGCGCGGTCGCCGGATCGTTCATCGAGCAGCCATTTCCAAGACAGCACTGTCCGGTGCCGCCGGCGGCGGCGACCAGTGAGTTCACATTCTCGGCGTTGCCGCTGCCGAAGCCGAGCACATAGGTGGCGATAGGCGCGGGGCTACGTTTTCGAATCTGACAAGCGATTTTTAGGCTATTCTTAAGAGTCGATCCCCAGTTGGGGGCACCGTCGGTGACCATGATCCCGATATTTGGGGAAGTGGCGTCGGTCAGTTTATTCTCATCACGCAAGAGTTCGGTTGCTATATGGAAGGAAGTGCCTCCCGAGGGTGGATCATTTCTATCGAAAGCTGCGTGGACGTGTGATTTAAGGGTGTCCTCATCTGCGCTGATTTCTGTATTCTTGCCGTTCGCCCAGAAATGAAGTCCGAGGCGTAACTTGTCGCAATTCGTACCGTCGGCATCACAGCCATAACCTTGGTGGCTCCAATCAGCGAGGTCTCCGAGGACGCCCCGGGCGGTCGAATGTTTCCAGCCGCGCATGGAACCCGAGTTATCGACGACCATCTGGACGTTGGGTTGGCCGATACGGGTGTCGTGCTGGGTGAGCGGTGCGCAGACGCTGTCGTCGTCGCAGAAGGTCTCGGGGACGCAGATATCTTCCCATTCGTTGGTGCATTCCCAGGTGCCAACGGGGCATGCTGCGCCAGGAGCACTGTTGCACGCTCCACCGGGGATGAATTCGCATGGGCAGGCGACCTGGGTGACAACTTCGTCGTGCTGGCGATTCTGAACCTGGGTGCATGCGTTGCCGACCAGGCGAACCTGGGTGCGGTCCTCGGTGTAGGTCCAGCCGCTGCCCGTCGTATTTGTCGGGTCGATATAGGAGATCGCGCCGGTTTCTTCGCAGCCCGCTTTGGGATCAACAACCTTTACCCAATCAACATAGAGGTTGAGGTCGCCTGAGAGGGGGTTGCACGCGGCGCTGCAGTTGTTCCCGCCATTGCACCACGCGTCATTCTTTTGAACGACGGTGATCCATGTTCGATCGTAGCTGGGAGTAAACGGGAATTCCACGACGGTCCAGTTATTGATGCCCGAGCCGCTCCAGCTGCCGATCAATGCGTTGTCTGCGTAGACCTCGATATCAATCGTGTCGCGGCAATTATGTAGGTAGTCTGCCAGGCGCACGCGGACGATATTCTCCTCGGAGGGTGTGGTCTCAAGGTCGTAGGTTAGCTGGCCTCCGCGACTGTTGACCGCGCCACAAGTCCCGCTGCACGCGAGGCCCAGTTGAGCGCTGGCGGTGGTATAAGCACTGCCGCTTGAGCGAGACGCGTCAAAATCAGCGCCCTCCGCTTTATGGGTGCCGGGGCCTGGGATGCATTGACCCAAAAATACGCGCGTTCCGGCCGGGTCGGCGGGCGCCTTTCCGTCGGGCGTGTTGAGGATGTCGAGCGGGTAGGTGCACGCGATCTGGCTTGTGATGGAGTCGAGGGCGCTCTGGAACGCGGCGCCATCATCGGCCTGGTAGGCGCCGGTGCAAGTCAGATTGCTGCGAGCGTCGCTCGCATTCATGCTGCAAGGGTCAACGGCATTGCCTTTATTATTGACACAACTGCCGGTTCCACCTGCGGCGGCCAGTAGGTTGTTAAATCCAACATCGGCACCGCCACTGAAACCCATCACGTACATTGGGGCGATAGCCCGATGCTCGCAAGCGGCGTTTACTGCATCGTCATAGGCATTGACACCGGAAGTATCTGAATAGTTTGGATACCCATCGGTGATAAGAATGCCAGCATTGGAGGTATTCTGGTTGGAGACTGTTGGGCTGTCCTTCATGGCACGAATAGCCGCGGCGGTCGGGGTCGCACCATATGGGCCACCTTGTTGGGGATGTTCGAAGAAGGCCATCATGGATGCCGCGTCGGTATACCCTGAAGCTTCGGACCAGATGCGCGCCCAATTTGATGATGGTGCAGACACATTGTGGTTATATGAAGTGCTAAAGGTTCCGATGCCAAATTTTATGCGAGGACCTGTCGGTGTGTCGTACCCGGCCAAGGTAGTCCGCAATTCCCTCAGCGAGATATTCCACAGCGAGCCTGACACCTCAAACCATGTCCCGCGTGTGTACAGCCAGCCGGCATTATTCCAGTATCGACCATAACCCCAAGACGGCTCTGCTTGGAGTTCGTGAATAAAATCGGTAACACGGACCGAGTTATTATTCACCGAACCCGGATAGGGATCTGCCCAGCGCGCTGCCGCGTCTGAGGTGAAATCGGTTCGAGAGTTATTCGTCCAATAATCACCACCAGATATCCACCAACCTTCATAGGATCGGGATGGATGACTTTCGATTTCCGTCGTCATTGAACCAGAACGATCTAACATGATCATCGCCTGAGGAACGCTAAGATCGACCTTGCTCGATAGTTTCGAGGAACAGGTATCAAACTCCCAGGCCCAAGATGTCTGGGGAACAAGACCAATGGCCACGATGAGCGCACTTAGTAAAAAGAACGTGTTTCTCTTCATCGATTTAGGTGTTGTAGCTTTTAACATTGTTATCCCTAATTGATGTTCACGTTATAGTTTGCGCTGTCAGTCACCGGATCATTGGAGTCAATGATAATATAGTAATTACCCGCTTGTGTTACTTGATAGGTAACAGACTCTTCGCCGCTTATTCCGCTGTATTCACACGCTGCATTCTGGCCGCAGATATCGCGTTGGATGATGATAGTGTTCGCGACCGAGTCGGCATTGGTATCGACTGTAATTGTCTGATTTGGCTGCAGGTTTTCGGCGATAAAGACGACTTCCTGACCCGAATTCGCCTGACCTATTGGGCCAGTACCGCAGGTATGAGTGCTCATTTTATTGCCGAAGGCGGTAAGTGGCCCAGCCAGCGATGCGCTGCCGTTGGTCACGGGAATCGGATTTGCACAGGAGTCTCCCATGCATGCCTCGGAGCTGCACGAGGTCGGGCAGGTCTGCGTTTCATAGGTGCCAACCGTGTTGCAGATCTTAACTTCGCTTGCGGAAATGCACTCAGACTGACCGGGCTGACAATCTGCGAATGGCGATGATACGCTCATCTGGAAGTTCATTTCGCTGTCGTCAATTGTCCCGTCAAATTCGACGATAAGGTAAACGGGAGTATTTGACCGAATGTTTTGACCTCGAATTCTGCCGTTCGGATTGCAGGTCAGGACGCTGGCTTCATCGCCGCAAGGGTCGGTGCGCAATTCGAACGTCAGGTTGGAGTTGCCCTGCAACGCCAATACGGAGCGCTCCTTAACCGTGAATTTGAAGATCTTGTCGGGCGTGGTTGGGGCACTAAAGTCGCGACAAGAGGTGCGCACGCCATCATTGTCCGCATTATACACAAACGAGACAATATCTACGCCGAAGTCCAACTCGCCGAGGTCCTCGATATCATCGCAGCTGCCGCTGACGCCGGGGCCCGAGGTGTCGGGGCGGCTGGTGTCAAACGGCGTAAAGCCGGCGTCGCCAGAGGCGCCGTCGGGCTCGAAGGGGGCGGTGTCGGCGTCGTCGGGATTACCCGCGTCGAGATCCGGCTTGGTATCACCCTCATCTTTTGTGTCGCCGGGGCTCGCGTCCGGGTCGTCTTTGGTGTCCGGAGTGTCCGTGGCGTCTGGCGCGTCCTTCACATCGCGTCCGGCGTCTGCGCCGGGGATGGGCTTGTTATTGGGCGCCTCATTCTTATCGTCGCAGGCCAGGGGCGCGCTTAATAGTAGTGCGATTAATAAAGTAGATAGTCGCCATGTCATAGTCTGACTCGCTTCCCGGTGGATTCAATTTCCGGCGAATTGGGTGATAAAAAAGGTGGCTTGCGCCGTAATTGAAATCTATTCGTCGACAGTTATTTGATAGGTAAAGGTATCGCTCGTGTTGCTGATAAGGTCGATAATCAGCAGATAGTCACCGTCAGCGGGAACCTGCCAGTTGAGCTTTTCATCGAAGGTGTCACCACCCGCCAGGCAGGTCGGCGTGGAGTCGCAGCCATTTACGATGAAGATGGCGTTGTCGTTGGTGTCGCCGATATCCTGGGAGGTGTCGACGTTGACGGTTTGTCCAGCGCGCAGCCCGTTGAGGGCGACCACGATATCTTTGCCCCGGGTGGGCAGGGGCTCGCCGGAGTCAAAGCACTCCGTGCGCCCGGCGAAGTTGTAGGCGTTGGTGAGACCGGCCAAACTTCCCTCAAGGCGCATGGTGCCGCTGGGGTCCATCTCGATGGCGTTCTCACAAAGGTCGCCGTTGCAGGCGTCGTCGCTGCATCCCGCCGGGCAGGTCGAACTGCTCATGGTGTAGTCGACGTCGCAGCGCTCGATTTCATCGCCGTTGCAGGTCGCCGATTTGGCGGGGAAACATGCAAACGCCTCGGTATCAATGCTGACCTGCACCTCGCCGGTGCTTGCGCGATTGGTGGGTTCAAGTAGTAGGTGGTACTCGATGCCCGGTTCAGCAAAGAAGGTCTGATTTCCCGAGCCGAAACAGGCGAGTCGGGCGGACGCTTCGCAGGTCCCCGTGTTGATCTGCAGGTTCCAATTCCCGATCGTCTCGGAAAGCGCCCGGACCCTTACTCGGGACGGCTGTTCAACCGCAAAGCGGTAGACCAGCTCACGGGAGATGCCCGGCGCGCAGGAGAGGGCGAAGTTGTTCTCGGCGCTCGCTAAGTCACCGACTGTTGAGGTCGATTGGTTCGGCGCGAGGGTGCCAAGATAGGGCGCGTCGCAGAGCTCGGCTTTGGGATCTTCTGGCGTTGTATCAGGCTCCTCAACATCCGGACTCGTCGTATCAGGATCGGCGGCATCAGGATCGCTTGTGGCGTCGCCGTCATCGCCCGCATCGGCGTCGGCGCTGGCGTCATCGCTCGCATCGGGGGCGGAATTATTGCCCGGCGTGATCGTGCCGTTGGGGGCGTCATCATCGCCGCATGCGCCCGCCAGAGCGGCGCAGGCTGCGATTGCTACGAATAAACGCAGTGTTTTTGATTGGTACATCATAGATTATCTTTAAGTGCGGCGACTCAGGTCAATTTCTTGGAGCATGATTGCTCGGCGGTCACCCCCAAAACTACCACCTAGTCATTGGTGATGCAATTGATTTAGCGTTTATTTTGGTGGTGCGGCGTGGGATGGGGGGCAGATTTAACAATGGTCGGTCGGGCTGTCACGCGGCCGACAGAGCGAAAAAAGGGCCATGACTCCGGGGAGTCATGGCCCTTTTTTATGCGGTGGGTTCGCGGTGATTGCTATTGCCTGCGAGCACGAAGCCTGGTTGGCATCAGGGGTTGATGCCCGAGCCGCAGATGCAGCTGGGGTCGGGCTCGCCGGGTCCGTTGGCCCAGCCCTCGAGATACTCTTCAAAGGTCGCGCCTGAGACGGTGTCGGGTCCGTTCGGGCAGACACAGACATTGCTCTGATAGCAGGCGGCCGGGGCGTATCTGCCCTCGAGGGACATATTCTCGAAATCGGAGTCCTGCCAGCTATCGTTGAGGTTGTCGACGCTGCCGTCGCAGTCGTCGTCGATGCCGTTGCAGACCTCAGGCATCGGCCCGAGCGCCTCGCATTGGGCGACCGCGTTGACGCAGAACGCCTCGCCCATATCGCAGCGGCTGGTCACGGCGTTGTCAGGCAGCGGGCCGGGGCCGGTGGCTTCCATGGTGGCAGGGTTGCAGAGATCGCCCTGCCAGACCACGTCATCGACGACGCCGTTGCAGTCGTTATCGAGCCCGTCGCAGGTGATCTCGGGCGTCTCCGGCGGCTCGACTCGTTGCGCGCTGCAGTCGAGGGCGCCGCTGCTATCGCAGACGGTTTGGCCGCTCTGGGCGCAGACGCCGAGTTGTCCGTTATCGCAGGCGTCGCCTTCGCCGATCAGTGGTTGCCCGCACTGGGATTTGGGCATGCAAACGTCGGTGCCCTGGTTGCAGGTCCAGGTGCCCACCGGGCATTCGCAGGTGCCCGGGGCAGGCACCATGTCGGAGCCTGCGCAGTCATTGCCGGTCGGGGCGACGCACATGCACGCGCGGGTGACCTCAATATCAGGGGCATCGGGAACCGCCAGGCTGCCGTTTCTAAGAGCGACGCAATAATTGCCAAGCAGGCGAACCTGCGTTCGGCTTGAGGAGGCCCACTTCCACCCCTGAGGTGTCATCGTCGAGTCTTCATGGAAGATGCGGTTGGAGCCGGAGTTGGAGTTGCCGTTGAGCTGGATTTTTAGGCAATCGTAGTTGGTGCAGCCTTGAGCCGGGTCTTCCCATTCGGGAGTGGTGGGGTTGCCCGTCAGCGTCGCGATGTCGAAGGTGCAGGCGATTTCGTCGGCGAGTTGGTTCAGGGCGTTCTCGAGCGCGGTGGAGTTGTCGGCCTGGATGCTACCCTCACAATGTCCGTCCCAATGCGACGCGTCGTATTGGTGGCTGCCGGGGGCGCAGGGGTCGCCATTGTCGCAGGAGCCGGTTCCGCCGGCTGCTGCTGTGACGTTATTAAAGTTTTCATCGGTGCCATCGCCAAATCCGACGACATAGAGCGGGGCAACGTCGCGGTGTGCGCAGGCTGCTTCCACCGCGAAGTCGCGCAACTCGTCAGGCGTCCCGTAACTCCCGCGGTTGGGCTCGCCGTCGGTGATAAGGATGCCAGCCGCTGCGCCCTGGGATGCTTGGATGGTCTGGCTATCTTTCATGGCCAGAATCGCGGAGCCGATCGGGGTGCCACCTCCCGGATTCTCTGCGTTGAGGACGTTCATAATATCGGCGTGAGTATTCTCGGCGGCTTCGACCTCGATCTCGATGCGAAGCTCGCTGCCAGTACTATTGGTCGTAAAAAGTCCGAGTCCGAATCGCAACTCATCCGGGGTCGACTGGGTCATATCCGCGGTGAGCGAATCGATGGCGTTGATGGCGTCTTCCCATTTGTTGTCATCATCCATCGAGCCGCTCTGATCGAGCATCAGCATGACCTGAGGGACCGGGATATTTTCGGTCTCAAAAGTCTCCGTCGGCGCGCAGGTGGGGTCGTCGAAATCCCAGGCGAAGGCCGGCGCAGCCAGGATTGTGCTCACCAAAAGGGAAGATACGGCGCTCGAATATTTAATCCACCGACTCATAATATTTCTCCAGACGGGCGAAGTCGCCCATGTGCTTGGCTTAACGCGTTGATCCTACAGGCGTCGCTACTCGCTGGGATCACGGCGAACTAATATCGATCGCGTAGGTGAAATCGCCGCTGCTTTGAGTGCGTCGGTCGATAACCAGATAAACGTCCTGGTTTGTATACCCTGAGGGGACCGTCCATTCGGCGGTTCCGGCGCTTCCCGAGCCGGTCATCGCGGCCTCGCAGGTCGGGGCGGCCTGGCAGTCGGTCATGAAAAACATTGCGCGATTGCTGCCCGCGGCGACCGAGACAACCTGACCCGCGTTAAGGCTTTCGAGCTTGAAGATGACCTCGGGCCCGGGGGTCGGCAGCGGGGTGCCTTCGACGGTGCAGCTAGCGTTGGACTCGAAATTCAGATTCGCGGGGTAGGCAGCCAGGTCGCCCGAGAAGCTCGCCGAGGCCGACACCGCGATGGCGTTAGCGCATACCGAGCCGTCACATTGGCCGGCGTTGCAACTGTCGGCGCAGTCGTAGCTGAGCGTGTTATTATTGCCGCCGCAAACCTCGAGGACGTCGCCGTTGCAGGAGGATTCGCCCGGCGAGCAGCTCTCGGGGGTGGCGCTCAGGGTCAGGCTAAAATCATTGCCGCGCCCCACCGTTTGCTCCACGACCAGGATGACCGTGTCGCCGGCGTTGGCCGACAGGCTGCTATTGGCGTCAAAGCAGAGTTCTTCGCCCGGGGCCTCGCAGCCGTCGAAGCGAAAGGAGACGGTCGCGTCGAATTGCTGCGGCCAGCCGGCCTCGAAGCTTATTCGGCTTTTCTGGTCGACCGTGAATTTGTAGACCTTTTCGCTGCCGACGCCGCCACTGCAGTTGTTGCTCAGAATATCCGAGGCGCCCGCGGTGGTGTCGTTGATCGTCAGCGGCGCGCCCGGGCTAAGGGTGCCGATATCTTCGGCGGCCGCGCATTTATTGGCAGGCGTGTCTTCTTTGCACAGTCCGTCGACGCAGATCAGTTCGCCCTGGCAGGGCGTCTGGGGGCATGCTGGGACCGGGTCGACGTCGGGGGTCGTGGTGTCCGCGTCGGCGTCCGACTCGCTGGAGCCGTCTGGCTGGACGTCCGGATTGAGCGTCGCGTCTGGGTTTCCGGTATCCAGGTCGCTCCCGTCGCTCCCGTCGCCTTCGTCTCCAGTGGAGTCACTTGTCGAGTCCGCGTGTCCGGTGTCCGGAGCAACGCTAATATTGGAGTTATTCTCGGTTGCGTCGTCGGAGCAGCCGCTTACGCTAAGTAAGCTTAATGCGAGCGCGCCAATTATCAATGTGAAAAATGAGCGTGGACTCAGTTTATGAAGGCGGTCGTTCATGAGCGAATCCTCAGGAGAAACATCGATATTGTGCGATCTATGCGCATGCGCAATCACGGAATCGCCGCAAACAATATCTTTGGAAAACAGATAAATACTCGGGTTATACTTTGAGACTCTAACCAAACCCGTCATTTGATACAAGTGAATTCCAAAATCACCGATAAAATAATCCCCTCTGGTTTTTGAGTGATTCTATGAGCTCGAGTCGGCCAGGTCGACGAATTCGAAGGTTTCGCCCGCCCAATTCTGGAAGGTGATTTGCTCGCCGATAACCCCTTCGATTTCGCAGGGTTTGCGGTCGATAATATAATCGGGGGACAACTCAATCTTGCCGCCGCCGCCCGGCAGGTCCACCACGAAGTCAGGAATGCCCATGCCGCCGATGCGTCCGCGCAGGTATTCGACGATGCGAAGCCCGGTGCTCAGGGGTGTGCGGAAGTGGGTGATTCCACGCGCCATATCGCATTGGAGCATATAATAGGGGCGACAACCGTGGATGAGCAGCTTGCGGTTGAGCTCGAGCACGGTCTCAGGGTCGTCGTTGACGCCCTTGAGGAGCACCATTTGATTGCCGAGCACGCAGCCCGCGTCGAGCAGCATGCGAAGGGCGCGCGCGGCGTCTTCGCCGAGCTCGCGCGGGTGGTTGAAGTGGGTGTGCAGATAGAGGGGGCGCACGCCGCGCAGCATCTCGCAGAACTCCGGGGTGATGCGCTGCGGCAGCGTCACCGGGTTGCGGGTGCCCAGGCGGATCACCTCGACATGCTCGATCTCGCGCAGCCCGTGGAGGATCTCGCCCAGGCGAGCGTCGCTTAGGGTGAGCGGGTCGCCGCCGGAGACGAGCACGTCGCGCACGGTCTTTGTGCGCCGAATATAATCGAGGCCCTGGGCGATCTGGGTGCGCGAGGCAGCGGTCGTCGGGTCCGAGACTTTGCGCTTGCGGGTGCAGTGGCGGCAATACATCGGGCAATTATGACTGGCATAAAAGAGCACCCGATCCGGGTAGCGATGCGTGATGCCGGGCACCGGCATATGCGCCTCTTCGGCCAGCGGGTCATCGAGCTCAAACGCGTACTCGACCAGCTCGCCGGGGTGGGGCAGCGCCTGCAGGCGGATGGGGCAGCGGGTCGGGCCCGCGGGGTCGCAAGACGCCTCCATCAATGTTGCGTAATGAGGCGTGATCGCGACCCGAAACGCCTCGCTGCTCGCCGCAAAGGCCGCGCGCTCGGCGTCACTTAGGGCGACGACCGCCTCCAGCGCCTCCACGCTGCGCAGGCGGTTTTGCTGCTGCCAATGCCAATCTTGCCATTGCTCGGGGCGAATATCAGCCCAGATAGCCGGGCGCATCTCGTAGGTGGTGGGCATCTTGTGTGGGGACCGCTTTTTAAGGATAGACTGCGTTTTGTGCGCGGATGAATCGAGTCAGTGGAGCAGGCGAAAGGTCGCCATGCTCGGGAGCAATTGCGAGCGCATATGATAGCTTAATTCGACATGTCCGACGACATCGGCGTTGGCATCTTTTATGTCGCCGCTGACGTGGGTGAGCGCGTCCAGGGGGCGCAGCGGGTTGACGGAGCAGGACAGGCCGAGGCGGTGCGGGTTGCCCTGGGCGTCGTCAAAGCCCATCTCCCAATAGACGCCACCCTCCGAGAGCAGGCGTACTTGAATGGTGCCGCGAATCTCGGCGTCTTCGACAAGCCCGCCGATGCTCAATTTCCCGTCAATATTCCCCTCCAGATCGAGCGCGAGGCGAGTGATTGTGGGGAATTCGGTCTGTAGGAGCAGGGTGACGGGGGCGGTGTCGCCGGTCTTTTCGTCGACCCATTGGCCTTCGAATCGGGTGCGGAAGGCAAAGCCGAGACTCTGCTTTTCGTCCTGGATGCGTACCTGTGTTTCGGTGTCGAAGCGCGGCGCCCAGTCGTGGGCCTGATACCAGCGAATCGTCTCGACGATGCCCTCGCGAAAGTCGGTATAGCGCGCCGCCCAGCCGAGCTCTTTGAGCGCGTCGGCGCCGAGGATATTGTCTTTCTCGACGTAGAAGAGCGCGTTGCGGTCGACCCGGGGGCGAAGGGGACTATTGAGGTCCTGTTGTTCTTGCAGGCGGCGCCAGCGCCGGCGCAAGATCTTTCGCGCGATATCGAAGACGATATCGTGGTCGATCAACGGGCTCAACGCGGTCCACAGCGTCGTATTCGGGAAGGGGACCAGCGCGCCAACTTCGAGGCGATAGGCCTCGGTGATCGATGTGACGACTTCGCCAAAGCCAAGCGCGGTGTCGTCGGCGACGTTGAAGGTTCGCTCAAAAGCGGCCGGGTTATCCAGCACGCACAGCGCGGCGGAGGCGGCGTCTTCGACGTAGCACCAGTTGGTGCGCGGCCCGCCGGTGATGCCCGGCAGGTAGGGCATAATGTCGCGCACCAGCGGCGGGAGCGTTGTGATGCTCGCGCCCATCTTGGTGCAATGCGGCCCGTAGACCAGCGCGGGACGCAGGATGCTCCAATGCGTGGTCTCGGGTTGATGCGGGAAGACCTGCTCGCTGTCGATCTTGCTCTGCTCAAACGCGTTGCTCGCCGAGAGGCGGTCGCTCTCGTTGCGAAACCCCGGGCCCGCCTCGTAGATCGCGCCACAGCTAAAGTGCACAAAATGCGCGACGCCGTTGGCCTGGCTTGCGCGGTAGAGGTCGCGCACCAATTGCACGTTGACCCCGGCCAGCTCGGTATAGCTCTCCGAGAGGCTGACGATGGCGGCGGCGTGGATGACGAAGTCGCATCCCTGGGTCAACGCGTCGAGGTCGGCGGCCGACAGCTCCGCGAAGCGCCAGTCGACGTCGGTCAGCGGGTCAAATAATCCGTCCACTTCCAGGGCATCGGCGGCCGGGAACCGGTCCGCAGCGCGCACCTTCATGCCGGCGTCGAGCGCCGCGCGGACCACGTGGCGCCCTACGCCGCCGGCCGCGCCGGTGACGAGGACGGTCTTGCCGGCCTTTGAGGACGTCTTCGCTGCTGATTTATCAGTCATTATTGAGCCAGTTTTTTTGTGTCATAAATTGCAAGTCTTTCAATCCGAAATGGCTAACATAACCCTTTCGGATTGTCAGCATCAGGCGTTTGTTTCTGCGCCTCGCCCACCTCTTTATACCGCGCGCGAGGCCCACACGCGCCTTGGGGGCCGTGGGGCCGGGTTGGGGGGCGTAAATAGGTTGACATAAGCACTTAAAGGGCTATGTTTAGTGCAGGCTAAGTTTTTATTATGCCTTGTCTTATTTATGAAGCATATCACCTCCTTACCAAGCGTTAGAATCCGATGCGACTCATCCTACGAACATTTATTCTCTGCATGGCACTACTTCTGGTCAGCGGTTGCGAAAAGAAGACGCCGCCGATCCCCGAAGATGGGCGTCCGATTGTGGTGGCCTCGACCACGATGCTCACCGACCTGGCGCGCCAGATTGGCGGGGACGCGGTGCGCGTGGAGGGCATTATGAGCCCGGGCGGCGACCCGCACCTCTACCAACCCACGCCCAAAGACGCGCGCCTGGTGGCCAGCAGCCACCTGGTGATCAAGAGCGGCTTGCACCTGGAGGGTTGGATCGACGATTTGCTCGACAACGCCGGGGGCACGCGCCCGACGGTCGTCGCCTCCCAGGGCATCACGCCCCTGCATATGGAGGGCTTCGCCGGCGGGGTCGACCCGCATTTCTGGTTCGACCTGCAGGCCTGGACCATCGCGAGTCGAAACGTCGGCCGGGCGCTGATCTCATTGGTCGGCAAGGACACCCCGAAGGGCGAGGCGATTCGCCAGCGCCTGGACGCCTATTTGCAACTTATTGGGCGGCTTGATGTGTGGGTGCGCGACCGCCTCTCGGGCATCCCCAAGGAGCAGCGCATTCTGGTGAGTAGCCACGACGCGTTCAACTATTTTGGCAAAGCCTACAATATCGAGGTCGTCGGCGTGCAGGGCATCAGCACCGACCAGAAGGCCAGCCAGCGCGACGTGGCCAATATTATCGAGAAGATCAAAAAGCATAAGGTCAGGACGGTCTTCGTCGAGACCTCGGTCAACCCGGCGTTGATCGAGCAGGTGGCGCGCGAAACCGGCGCCGCCATCGAAGGGCCGCTTTACTCCGATAGCATCGGCGCGGCCGACGGCCCCGCGGGCACATTCGTGGGCACCATGGTCGAGAATGTGCGCATGATCGGCAAAGCCCTCGGCGGTGACTATCGCGAATTCCGATTGGAGCCCTGAGCCTATGACGTACGCATTGCAGGTCGAAAATCTGACCGTCTCTTACGGCCGCGGGCCGGTCGTAAAAGACGTCGCTTTCGCGCTGGACCCGGGCGACCTGGTCGGCATCGTCGGCCCCAACGGCGCCGGAAAATCCAGCATGATCAAGGCCATGGTCGGGGCGCTGACCCCGGACACCGGCACGATTCGGGTGGGGGCGGATTCGGGCAAAAAAGCCACGCGCCGCATCACCTACGTGCCCCAGCGCGGCGAGGTCGATTGGGACTTCCCGGTCACCGTCGAAGACGTCGTGACTCAGGGGCGCTACGGCAAGGTGGGCCTGCTCGGGCGCTTCTCCAAAGAGGACCGCCGCCTGGTCAAAGAGGCCATCGACCTGGTGGGCATCGGCGACCTGGTAAAGCGGCAAATCGGCGAGCTGTCGGGCGGCCAGCAGCAGCGCGTGTTTTTGGCGCGCGCGCTGGCCCAGCAGGGCGATATCTACCTGCTCGACGAGCCGCTGGTGGGCGTGGACGCGACCACCGAGTCGGCCATCGTCGACGTACTTCGGAACCTGCGCGACGCCGGCAAATCCGTCATGGTCGTGCACCATGACCTTTCGACCGCGCGCGAGTATTTCGACAAGGTATTGCTGATGAATAAAGAGCTCATCGCCTTCGGCCCGGTCGAGGAGGTCTTCACCCCGGAGCTTCTGCAAAAGACCTACGGCGGCCGGCTCACGGTGCTCGGCGGCGGGAGCGTCGCGGTGAGAACCGGTTGATTTCGCCGAAACCTTCCGCCTCTTAAGACCACTAGAATCGACTTCGTCGACTTGGAAGATAATGCAGGGCTTTTTTACATCCGAAACCTTCGCCAGATCGGTCGAATTTTTCTCCTTTCAATATAGCTTCACCATCTACGCCTTGCTCGCCTCGATGTTGGTGGGCGCGGTGTGCGCGGTGGTCGGGGCGTTTTTGGTGCTGCGCGGGATGTCGCTTCTGGGCGACGCCGTGGGCCACGCGACCCTGCCGGGGGTGTGCGCCGCGTTCATCATCGTGGGAGCCAAGGAGATGGGCGCGCTGCTCATCGGGGCGCTCGTGTCGGCTTTTGTCGCGGCGCTTATGGTCGGCGCGATCTCGAATAAGCCGCGCACCCGCCCGGACGCCGCGATTGGGGTCATCTTGTCGGTGTTCTTTGGCATCGGCATCGTGATGCTCTCCTATATTCAGAATTCACCAACCGCCGCCCAGGCAGGGCTCGACAACTTCCTTTTTGGCAACGCGGCGGCCGTCTCGCTTGAGCAGCTCTACCTGCTCGCCGGGGTGTGCCTGGTGCTCATCGCGGCGGTCGTCATCTGCTTTCGCTACCTGGCGGTGTCGACCTTTGACCCGGTATTCGCCCGCTCCATCGGCGTGCCGACGCGCGCGCTTCACTACGGCCTGCTGGGCGCGCTCTCCGTCGCGGTGGTCGTCTCGGTGCAGGCGGTGGGCGTGGTGTTGGTGGCGGCGATGTTGATTATTCCGCCGTCCTCGGCGCTCTTTTTGACCAACCGGCTCCCGGGCGTCCTCATCATCGGGGCGATCCTCGGGGTTTTATCCGGCGCGCTCGGCGCGTTCACGAGTTATCTGTGGGAGGGCGTGGCGACCGGGCCGGCGATGGTGTTGTGCGCCGGGTTCTTCTTCGCGCTGTCGCTGCTCTTTGGGCCGCGCGGCATGTTTAAAGATTTGGGAGGACGTTATGCTCGACTATCTGATTGAGCCCTGGTCCTGGGGCGCCTGGATGTGGCGCGCCATGCTGGCGTCGGTGCTCGCCGCGATTCCGCTGGCGGTGCTGGGCGTGTTTCTATACCTGCGGCGTATGAGCCTGGTGGCCGACGCGCTGGCGCATGTGGCGCTGCTGGGGATTGTCGTGGCGTTTCTCGTGACCGGGTCGCTCGAAGGCCCGGTGATGCTCGCCGGGGCGACCGTGGTCGGCCTGGTCGCGGCCATCAGCATCGAGACCCTGGCCCGGCGCCCCAATGTGCGCGCAGATGCCGCGATCGGCATCGTCTTTACGGTGCTCTTCGCCGCAGGAATTATCCTGGTGTCGACCTCGGTGCATGACGCCCATATCGACACCCAATGCGTGCTCTTTGGTAACCCCTTAGCGATCTCGGACCGCGCGCTCTGGATGCTCGGCGGCGTCGCCCCGGCGGTCGTGCTCATGGTCGTCTTCTTCTACCGCTGGCTGTCGGTGAGCACCTTCGACCCGATTCTTGCGGCGAGCATCGGCATCCCGGTCACGCTGGTGCATTATGGAGTGATGACCGCCGTGTCGATCACGACGGTGGCGAGCTTTGAGACGGTCGGCAGCATCCTGGCGATTGCGCTGATGATCGTGCCGGCGGCGACCGCGCATCTTCTGGCCAACCGCCTGTCGACCATGCTGCTGGTGGCGGTGGGGCACGCGGTGATCTCGGCGGTGGTCGGCGTCTATGTGTCGATCTGGGTCAACGCGTCGACCGCCGGCGCCATCGTGGTTGTGGGCGGCGTGCTCTACGCGCTCGCCTTTATCTTCGCCCCGCACGGCTTGCTTCGCCGAAGCCTCCAGCGCCGCTCCTATCGGGCCGAAGCGCTCCCCCAGTCCGCCTCCGCCATCGCGCAGAAGAGCGCGTAAAAACAAAAAAAACGGCCCGAATATGACTTCAGCCCGCAACGCGGGCTGAGTCCGATTCGGGCCGACTCATTTGGTGCTCTAAACGTCAGGGGTTCAGCAGTTTTCCGGGAAGCGTACCGCGACGATTTCGACCTCGCGCGTGCCGCCGGGCGTCTTGATTTTGACCTCTTCGCCGACCTCTTTGCCCATAATCGCGCGCGCGATAGGGCTGGCGTAGGAGAGCTTTTTGGCCTGGATATCAGCCTCGTCATCGCCGACGATTTCGTAGACCTTTTCGACATCGTCGGTGAAATCAAAGAGCGTGACGGTCGCGCCGAAGAGCACGCGGTCGCCCGACAATTTGCTCGGGTCGATGATCTCGGCGTTGGACAGCTTGCCCTGCAATTCCTGGATGCGCCCCTCGTTGAAGGACTGCGCTTCCTTGGCGGCGTGGTATTCGGCGTTCTCGCTCAAATCGCCGTGGGCGCGGGCGGTCTCGATTTCTTCGATGATCTTATATCGCTCGACTTTTTTGAGTCGATCTAACTCGGCTTTGAGCTGCTTATGGCCAAAGACGGTCATGGGGATCTTGTTGCTCATAGCGGACTCGGGAGTTTCTAAATACGTGAATTGATTAAAGAATAAAGAATTGCGTTATGAGGGGGGCGCTCGACGATGTGTCTGCTGCGTCCAGGCCAAGCTTGAGCGCGCTGCCACGTATTCGACCATGCGTATCGCACCGCCTCATCGTGTCGCCTTGCCCATGTTGCCCGCGGACTTCGCATCCATCGTCGCCTACCGTCTCATAACGCAGTAACGACGTGTTGATGATAAGAATAATGCCCGGTTCACATGCGGGAACCAGGCAATCTCATCAACTTGAATGACATTTAGACTAACACAACGCGGCGCGGTTCTGTCAACACGGTTTATGGCGTTTTAGGCGGCGATTTTGCGTTTATTCGCAGAAATTAGCGTCACCGAGGCGCGGCCGGAGGGTGTGTGTCTGGTGTCCAAGCTGGGCGACAACAAGCCGCCCGTCTCGGCCACATAACCGCCTCAATTCCGCTTATATTCCGCGTGCACCACCGGCGTGCTCGACAGCGTCGTGTCGCCCACCGTGACATAGAGCGCGCCCTCGGTGCGCAGGATATCCCAGGAGCTATTGCGGGTGAGCAGCGCGGCGAGCTCGTCGATAAAGGCCGGGTCAAATGACGTCAGCTCGATCTCCTCGGCGCGGTGAATCGTGCCCGCCATCAGGTCGGCCACGATAAACTCCGGGTTTTTATGGGTATAGACGCAGACGCGGTCCGCCTGCTTGGTGATCTTATGGAGGCGCTCGGCAGACGGCTGGCCAATTTCGATCCATAGCGCGACGCCGCCC
Source organism: Bradymonas sediminis (assembly GCF_003258315.1). Lineage (GTDB taxonomy): Bacteria > Myxococcota_A > Bradymonadia > Bradymonadales > Bradymonadaceae > Bradymonas > Bradymonas sediminis. The sequence continues at coordinate 3,173,768 of NZ_CP030032.1, read as the reverse complement.
ATCTCGTTGGGGGCCGACAGCGCCGGGTCCTCGGGGGTCGACACGCCCCGGCCAAAGCTCAGGTCGCGCTCGTATTCCAAGGCCATGGCAAGCATGCGGGTGACGAGGTAGGCGTCGGATTCGGAGGGGTGTTGGGCGACGCGCAGCTCGACGGTCTCATAGACGCCGCGGTCCACGTCGGAGATATTTAATTCAAAACGAAATAGGGTCGCCGTTAGGGCCATAGGATTCTCGTCGGGGGAGCGCGCTTTGCTGCGCGGGGGGCTGGCGCGGCGGAGCGTATCAGAGCAAAGGGCTGATTTGCCAGCCCGCTCGATAGCGCGGGCGCGGCTTTGACCCAGCTCGATGGGTCCAATGGCACGTTCGATGTGACTCTGGAGTGTCGCTGCGCCTCGAAAATCACGTTGGACGTGATTTTTGACCCATCGGGCTGCCAAAAAAGGGACGTTCGACGTGATTTTTGAGCCATCGAGCTGCCAAAAAGGGACGTTGGACGTGATTTTCGACCCATCGGGCTGCCAAAAAAGGACGTTGGACGTGATTTTTGAGCCATCGAGCTGACAAAAAGGGACGTTCGACGTGGTTTTTGACCCATCGAAGCACCATCGGGGGCATGGCCAAGCGGCCGGGCTTGGGCTTAAGATGTCGCCCATATCGTTAACCCCGAACCCCACTTGCCCGAGCCGACCATGACCGAAAAGCCCCAAGCCCCAAACCCCGCCAACGCCATCATCGCCGAGCTCCTCGAGCTCGCCAGAACCGAGTCGGCCGACAAGCTCTTCGAGCTCAACGCCGCCACGCTCTACCCGGAGCTCTACGACCGCGCGGCCGCGAGCTTCGACGGGTGGGACGCGGCGCTGGCCTCCGCCCTGGTGGCGCTGGCCACGCAATCGGCGACGCGCTCAACCCGCGCCCGAAAGCCGCGCCAGGCCGACGAGGAGCAGGTGGTGCGCCGGCCGGGGCCGCAGGCTGAGCAGCCGCTCTTTGCGCGCACCTCAGGCGGCGCGTTTTACGCCCTCGACCCCGCAGAGGTTCCGCTCTCGGACGCACCGGTTGTTCCCGCGACGCCCCAGGGCGCCGGTCGTATGGAGGCGCTTAAATATATCGGTGAGCCCGACGGGGTGGTCGTGTTCTCGGATCGCGGGCGCTATTTCGGCATGGACACGCGCATGGTGCCCCAGTGGGACGGTGAGATGCAAAACCGGCGCGTGCAAGACGTCGTACACCTGGATGATGGCGAGCAGATTATTGAGGTCGTGGAGCGCGATCTATTGCGCTACTCGTCGGGGTATGGGGCGAGCCAAAAGGGCGGGCCGAATCGGATGATTCACGTGACCCGCGGCGCAAAGGCGAAGGCCTCCGAGGTCTCGGAGCTCACCTATACCCTGGATCGTGAGGGGCGCGACGCGTTTCTCTTGAACGACGGCGACGTGCCCGTGGCGGTGATGGTCGGCGAGGCGGAGAATAGCGTTTTTTGCGCGTCGGCCATGGGTAAGGCGATTCATTTTGACGCGGCTGATATCCGCAGCATGGGGCTGGCCGCGGTGGGCGTAAACGCCATGAAGCTCGACGGCGACGCCGATGCGATCGTGGGCGCATTTTTGGGCAATAAAATCGAGCAGGTCGCGATTATCACCGAGCAGGGGTTGGGAAAACGCGTCGATTTCGCGGAATTTCGCCCGCAGAGTCGCGCCGGCGCGGGGCTTCAATTGCTGAAATTACAATCGGGCGACCGGGTCGCCAGCGTCGTGGCCTGCAAGGCCGACGAAGACCTGGGGATCTTCACCAGCCGCGGGCGCCTGCACCGGGTGCCGGCGACCGCCTTTGCGCGCATGGGCCGCCCGGCCAAGGGCGACCAGCAAATTGATCTTATCGGTGACGAGGTCGTCGTGCGACTGGTCGCGCTGCCTTGCGGCGGCGTTTAACCCACCGATTTGCGTGATGAAAGCGACCATGACGGGCATTGGTTTAAAGTTTAGTCATTGCATTGCGGCGCGTGTAGTAGTTCGCCTTTAACGTTGTTATCATCCACCGGCTCATAGCCATCCTCAATGCATGAATCTGAAAAGAGCCAATAGTCTCCATTGGAGTCGGTGGCGAGGACCATCATCTGGTCACATCCACTCGGTCCCCAATCGCTTCCAACAACTTGCTTCGTACCCCAACAGGTTTCATCTTTGTTATATTTTCGTGCCATGATGTCTGAAACACACCCTCCAAGGACGAGTGTCAGAGCTGCGAAAAGTGTGCTCAAAATGAATTTCTGTATAGTCATAATTATGTCTCCAAGCGTTAATTGGTATACTTAACCGATTTTCGTTTATGGTTCTTGTGTATTTCGCAGTTAGCAGGCGAAGATGGAGCGGCTGCGTGGGGCGAAGGCCCCACGCTTCTGCAAGGCCGTGGTCCGCGATTCGGGCCAAGGCCCGGCGGACCTTTCGATGATCGTGATCTCGAACAGCGGCTCCCACGCGGAAGCGTGGAATGGGGCCGATGGCCCTGCAAGAGCCCCAGGGCTTGCCCTGGGGTGGCGGACGAATAGTCAGAATTGGATGCCACATAAAGATGTGACTACTCATGAAGGCTCACCGTTGCAACCGAAGGATCGTCCATGAGTAACAAATCTGGCCGCTCCTCCGACATTATTTCCCTCCCCCAAAGCGGCAGCGCGCTGGGAGACATCGGCGAGTCTTTTTCTCCAGATATTTTTACGGGTTCTGGCAATTTCAGCGTGCCGATCTCTGTGCCGGGCGAACGAAATGGCTTTCAGCATTTCCTGGTCGCGGTTGAGCTTGTCTGGGAGGATCGCGCCGATGCAGAGGGCGAGTCGATCGATTCGTTCTCAAGCTATCGACAGGGCTTCGAGGTCATCGATCAAATCTCGAAGGGAAAGCTTACGACCGAATACGCGTATCACCGCAGGCGCGCTTGAGTCGGTGGCGATGTCGGGCACCGACACTCCGTCGGTCGAGCACATCGCCTACAACGCGAAGGGCCAGCGGATCCTCGCCGCGCTCGGAAACGGGGTGATGACCCGCTACGCGTATGACCCGAATATCTTTCGGCTCAGCCGCCTTCGGAGCGAGCGGTATGCCTCAAGCTCAACGCCCGAGACGGGCTACACGCTTCCCTTGGATGGGAGCGGCAAAAAATACGGCGCTTAACCCACGGATTCACTCAGCGCCGGGCGCGCACCTTCTGCCTCGGCGACCTCGCGATACCCCTCCCGCATCGCGTCGAGCTCGGCGATAATCTCGCCGCGCTCCCGGGCGAGGGTCTCGATGAGGCCTTTTTCGGTGCGAAACAGCGTGCGGGTGAGGATGCGCCGGCGGAAGCGCGCGAGCTGGTGGCGATACCTCAAAAAGAAGAAGCCGGTGGGGATGAGCGAGAAGAGGTAGCCGGCGACCAGCCAAGGGCTTTTGCCCGCGCCCCACCACAGCGCCGCGCCGTAGAGGGCATAAAAGAGGCTGAAGAAAAACGCCCCGCTCAACAGTCCGGTGATGGCGCGAATCGCCTCGTCGGGCGCCCGCGAGATGGCCAGCTTCGCCAGTTGATAGGGCACAAAATTATGCACAAGTCCCCAGCCCGCCGGCAGCGCGAAGAAGATCGCGTAGGCGGTGAATTGGAGCGCGGATTTTCGCGATGACAGCGTCTGCGGCGGGCGGTCGATAAAGTCGTGGCGCAGGTGCACCTGGCGGATATGGTCGCTGTGCGCCCACAGCCGAAGCCGGAGCGCGGCGACGCGCTGCGGGTCGTGCGCCTGATAATGGGCGAGGACGTCGGCGATCTGGCGCTGCGCCCATAATTTGTCGCCCAGCGGCTCGCTGGGGCGTTTGGTCGAGCGCAAACGGTCGAGCAACCAGGCGCGCCGGCCGCTGCGTTTGCCGGCATCCTCGTCGTCATCGAACTCCTCGTCGAGGGCGATATTGGCGATATTTGCGTCGCGAAGGGTCTCAAAATCGGGGCGCTCATCGAGGGCGACCTGCTTTCGGTACGCGACCATATCTTCGACCAACTCGGTCCCGTAAATCGGCCAGATATACTCAACCAATTCGTGCAATTGCTCGCCCTCGATATGGGCGCTCAAATCGCGCAGATTCTGGGCGAGGCGCTCGGTCAACTCTTGGACCGCCAGGCGCTCATCGACCTTGTGCATCTCGGCGTATTCGCGCGCGTCGATGGGCTTCCCAAAGCGCACGAGCACCGTCGATAAAAAGCGGTCGCGGTTCTCGAAGTTTAGGCCCACCGGCACGATCTGGACCCCCAATTGGTAATTATTCTCCTGCTCGGCGCCCAGGGCGATGCGCGCGGTGCCGGTCTTGATGCGCAGCACCTGGCGCTCCATGGAGTTTTGCCCCTCGGGAAAGATCCCGATGCACCCGCCTTTGGCCAGTACACCGAAGGCGCTGTCAAAGGCGTCCTCATTGCTCGCCCCATCGGTCTGCGGCGTGCGGTGGATCGGGATGACCCCGCAGTGGTCGAATAGGGTGGCCACCAGCGGATTCTTAAAGAGCGCGCTCTTGGCCATATAGTGAATCTGGCGGTTGGTCTGGGTCCCCAGAATGACGGTGTCCATGATCGAGTTGGGGTGATTGGCCGCGAAGATAACCGGCGCGTCCGCCGGGATTTGCTCGCGCCCGCTCGCCTGTATTTCGACAAAATAGACGGCGGTCGCGAGCTTAAGCAGGCGGCGAATGGTGCGATAGAGTCGGGTCACAAATCAATTCCGAGGCTGGCGGATGCGTCCGAGAGGGCAGGGCGATTGCCGGCCAAACTCAAAGGGACAACCGGTATCAAATATCTTCATTCGCAGACTAGTCAGGTTCATCGTTTGGAGCAAATAGGGGGATGCGCACCCCAAGATTTTGGGCCCTTCGGGCATCTTTAGTGGTGCTCAAGCATTGAATCGTGTAAGCGACGCGACCCCCGAGGGGAAACCTATGCGGTGTATGCAGCGCGTCGGGGCGTTTTATCGGTTTCGCATTAGAATTAGGGAGTAGAATTGAGGATACCAGCGCGGCTTCGGCCGCTGATCGAGTATGGGGTTATCACCGAGGTCGTTCGACCGTTGTTGAGCGGCAAAGAGGCCCAGGTTTATCTGGTCGAGTCGGGCGGGGAGCTGCGCGCGGCGAAGGTCTATAAGAGCACGCAGGAGCGCTCATTTCGCCACCGCTCGAGTTATACCGAGGGGCGAAAGGTGCGAAACTCGCGCGACCGCCGCGCGATGGGTAAAAATAGCCGCTACGGGCGCGAGCAGCAGGAAGCCGCCTGGAATACGGCCGAAGCCGATATGATCCGAAAGCTCCACCGCGCCGGCGTGCGCGTGCCCAAGCCCTACGATTTTGTCGAAGGCGTGCTCGTCATGGAGTGCATCCAGGGCCCCGACGGCGGCGTCGCCCCGCGCATCTCGGATTGTCCGTTTACCCGCGAAGAGGGCATCGAGGTCTGCGACCAGATCATCCGCCAGATCGTAAAGATGCTGTGCGCCGGCGTGGTCCACGCCGATATGTCGGTCTTCAACGTGCTGATGGCAGACGACGGCCCCGTCGTCATCGACTTCCCCCAGTCCGTGAGCGCGGCGAGCAACCCGCACGCCCGCAAGATCCTCTTGCGCGACGTCGCCAATATCACCGACGCCCTGCGCTTTGGGCGCGCCCCCCAGGCGCTGCGCTACGGCTATGAGATGTGGGACCTCTATGAGAACGGCGAGCTCGACGAGAACTCGGTGCTCACCGGCAAATACGACGTCCGCCAACACCAGGTGGACCCGGATATCCTGATGCTCGAGATGCAGCAGGTTGAGGAAGACGAGGCCCTGGCCGAGATGGACGACGAGGACTTTGATTATTGAGGGTGGGGCGCCCGGCGAGTGATTCAATAAAGACAAAGCCCTGGCGTGAGCCAGGGCTTTGTCGTGTCTGCCAAATTGTCTGTGAAGAAATACCCCCACCGAGATTCGAACTCGGACTGGATGGATTTTAAGTCCACTGCCTCTGCCGTTGGGCTATGGGGGCGCATTGGTCCGAGGTTATTAGCATATCTCGCCGGCAATATGAAAGTCTCATTCTGAGTTTCTTTCCCTTGTAATCGTCTCAAAATCACGCATCATGGGGGTATCCGTAAGCAGTAATAACTTATTTGGCCCCGGAAACGCGCGCGTATCTCGGTTGATACCGATATATGTCCTTTGGAAACGCGCGCGAGTCTCCCGGGGAATGGGGCGCATTATGCCGTCACGTCGATAGATTTCTGCTGAAATTGAGGAGGCTTTCAAAAAATGAGTGATCACAATGAATGGGATGAGGGTGGGTCGAATCATTACGCCGGGGCACAACCTCCAGGCCCCGCGCAATTGCCCGGGCAGCATCAATCGTTTGGGCAGGGTGGGCCGTCAGCCGGGCAATATGCGCCGACGGGAGGCGATGGAGGGATCTCAGGGCGCATGGGGCTGGTCTTTCAGCGCGCGTCCGGGTCGATATTGAGGGCGTGGCTGCTGTTGGCGTTGATCCAGTGTATTGCGCTGACCATCGCGGCGCTGCCGGCGATTGCGGCGGAGTTTGTGGATGATCTAGGGACACTGGCCGCTTTGGCCTCGTTCAGCTTAGGGCTTCTGGGCGTGGCGGCGCTCGTGTGTTTCGTCACGCTGGTGGGCCAGTGGGCGCTATTTATGCCGTTAAATAATCTGCTCTTCGTCGACCCGGTTGAGCGTCTCGGGGTGTGGGGGACGCTAATGTCCGTGAAGAGCGTCTATTTTCCGACATTGGCCGCGTTTCTGTTCTTAATAATCGGAGGGGCGCTTGGCGTGGCGATTTGTATTCTCCCGGGGTTCATCGTCGGCTTTCTATTCTGTCAGAGTTATTATCTGACCGCCGCGAAAAGAATGGGACCCTTTGCTGCGCTCGCGCGCTCTTTTAAGCTCAACACGAGGCATTGGACGAGCGTCATTTTGCTCCCGATCGGAGCGCTCGGCGTCCTTATAGTGGCCTCAATATTGCTGTCGGCGCTCAGCCTGGGTGGGTCGGCGACGACTCCAATGGATAGCCGCCTGGATGCGATTTCTCAGCTGTTACTATCGGAGATACTGTCGTTTTTCGTCCTGCAGGTGGCCTTTTTCTTGATATTTCTGCTTCACGCGGCGCTCTTTTCCTATATCGAAACTCAGGAAACCGGCAGACTGCCGGTCCAATGACGATCAATATTACCCGCGAATATGAGGCGTGTTCGACGCTTTCGCTCGCGGGTATCTCCCTATCCCCCCAGGAAGAATCTAAGGCCCCTCCCTTCGTGAATTTCTTGTCTCGGATCGCCTTCGACTTGTAATGAGCGCAGAATTGCCCATTATAGTCCGCGCGCAACACCGACATATTGACGCATTCATCTCTCAACCGATTTCGAAAGAAATTAAGGGGCAATTATTACGATGAGCAATAACGATTGGAATGAAGCAGGGCCCGGTCAGGGTGGCCAACAACCGGATAATTTCGGCCAGCCGCAGCCGCAGCCGCAGCAGCAACCGCCGGGCAATTTCGGTCAACCGCAGCAGCCCTATCAGCAGGGGCCGGGCGCGCCGCCGCCCAATCATAGCACGGGCAGCAGCGGCCTGACCGAGGGCTGGGGCGAAGGCGCTAGCCTGGGCTTCGACGAGATCAAGGCCCGCTTCTCGCTGGTGTTCGACCGCTCCAAAGGCTCGATCTTAAAGGCATGGATTGTGCTTGGCTTGTTGCCCCTGACGCTCGCGTTGGTGGGGAGCGTGCTGAGCATTACCGCCTACTTTGCGCCGGTCATCGGGCTCGTTGGAGTAATCGGCGTCGCGATTATGAACGTCTTTTTGCTCCCCGTGTCGATCGCCTTGACGATTGCGCAGCTATCGCTGTTCAAACCCTTGCACCGGCGTATCTTCGAAGATGCCCATGTGCAGATGGGCGTGATGGATACGATCGAGTCGACCAAGGGCGTCTTCTTCTCGGTGCTGGGTGTTTCGCTGCTGGCGGGGGTTGCATCTTTCTTCGGGACGCTCTTATGCCTTATCCCGGGTTTGGTCATCGGGTTTTTGCTGATGCAGTCGGTCTATCTTGCGGCGGGCCGGGAGTTGGGGGTGATGGATGCGATGGCGCAATCCTATGAGCTCAACAAGCGCTATTTTATGAGCGTATTGCTCGTCGTCGCGGCGGGGGTTTGTTCGGTCCTAGTTGGCGTTGCGATCCTGGTGCCGACCGGCTTTGTCGCCGCCTTCGCTGAGCCCTTCGGTGGGCTCTTGACCGCCCCGGTCAACTGGCTTGTCATGCAAGCCCTCTCGTTCGTGGCATTCCTCGTGCAGGCGACCATCTACTCCTGCATCGAAACCAAAGAAACCGGCAAAATGCCGGTCTAATTGGAACTGAAAATCCCCGTGGATTCGAGGCGTGTTCGACGCCTCAGTTCGCGGGCGCTTCAGCTTCGCCGGCCGCGGGATCTCCTGCGGCCGGCGGCATTTTATAAAAGACCGAAATGGTGTGGTGGCCGGGGGTGACCTCGACGATGCGCTCGTAGCCATCGCCGGTGGTGGCGAGGCGGCGAAGCGAGATCTCGGCGTTGTCGATCTCGACGCGCTCGACCTCCTGGCCGTCGTAGACGCGCGGGAAGGCGACGCCGGCGTTCGCGCCGCCCTCCATCGAGGCCACGCGCGCGCCGATCATATGCACCGAGATCGTCAGGCGGCGGTGCTCGGGTGCCCATTGGCTGGTGAGCACGGATTGGCGCCGGGCCGACAAAAAGTCGTAGAATTCGGCCAGCGTCGTGACCCAATGGTTGCGCGCCTCGGCCATCTTGAACGCGTCCTTGAAGGTCAACAGGATGCCGGCGGCCGGCGCGGTGCGCATCGCGTCGGCCGGCAGGCTTACGTGCACCGGTTGGTGAAAATAAGCCTCGCTATTGGCAAGGATGCGGTCCAGCCGCTCGGTGTTGGCGTTGGCGCCTTCGAGCAAGAAGGGGAACTCCAGGAGCGGCACCGGCAGGCCGCGGCCGTCGATGGGGTAGAAGGGAAATCCGCTACCGAAAAGATAGCCATAATGCTCGGGGTCGGTGGGGCCGAAGCTCGCGTCGAGCTTCATGCCGGCGCGGCGAAGTTGGCGAAAGGTGGTCGCCCAGTCGTTGTCAAAGAGCGAGCCTTCGACCCGTCCCATCGTGATATCGGCGTCGCCGGGCGCGCTATTGGCCGCGCCGACGAGGGTGTTGGCGAGTTGCAGGCGCTGCTCGGCGAGCGAGAGTTCGCGCAGGATCGGCCTAATCGCGCCCACGCCCACCGCCTCGGTGATCGGCGCGCGTTGCTCGCCGACCGTCCACAAAAGCCCGACCTCGGCGCCGGCCTGTTTGAGCAGGTTGGTCTCGGTGGGGGTGACCAGGTCCGAGGCGACAAAGACCGTCGAGGAGCCGTGGTCCTGGCGGGCGAAGTCGGCGTAGCCGATCGCCGCGCGAAGATGCGAGGGCGTCGGGTGGCTCAGCATCAGCGAGCCCGCCTTTTGGCCCGGGAACATCCACAGGCGCGGCAGCGGACGCATCTTGGAGAGGCGGTTAAAGACCGCGCGCTCCAGCAGATCCGAGTAGGGCACATGGGATGTGAGCATGCGCTCGTCGGCGGCGCGCGCGTCGACCGGCAGGCGCTGCTGCCCGGGCTCATGGCCGAAGCGCATCGCCTCGGTGGGCTTGCCCTGCTGCAGGCCGGTGATGGTGCAGCCGAAGTTAAATAAGAAGGTATAGACCTGCCCGCGCCCCAGCGGGTTCACGGTGAGGCCGGGCTGGGCGTCGACCTCCAGCAGGGTGGGGCCGCCGGGGAAGTTGGCCAGGGCGGGCGTCGGCAATAGGGAGCCGATAAGCGGTGTGTTCGGAAGATGTCGGCGCATCGCGCCGTGGACCTGAAGTCCGTCGATCGCGGTGATCGCGCGCGCCTGGCGCAGCTTTCCCTGAGTCGACAGACCCGTCAGATGCTCCCAGCCGCTGCCGGGTTGCTCGACGATAACCTGGCCGCCGGTTCGGGCGAATCCTGCCAGGGCGCTGATGCCGGTGGCGGGCATCGCCTCGGCCACCCGTTTGGGCACAATCACCACGCTTCGCCCGGCCAGCATCTCCGGGCTTAAGTTGCGGTTGAGGGCGGTGGCGAAGGAGCCAAATTGCTGCCAGAGGCTATTATACCACCCATAGCTGCAGTCGAGCTCGCTAAAGTCATGGGCCGCCGCTGCCGGCGAGTCGGGCAAGAGCAGCAGCACGTCGCCCTCGATGCGGTCGGGCGGGCGGCTGCCGGTGGTCATTTCGGAGGTCGCGGGCTCAAAATGTGGGTGCTCGAGCGCCATGACCAGACCCGCGCCGAGCACGATAATGCCCAGCAGGACCAGGTCCCATTTAAGTGCGCTCAGGACGGTTTTTTTGCGCGCCATAGGCTTCGTCTTTCGAAGAGATGAACGACAGTTGAGAGTGAGAATTCGGCGATGAATACGAGGTTAAATCAGCCTGGAAATCTCAAGATGAAAACGTTTGAAATCACTTATAATAAATGTTTAGCGTGCTAAATCCGGCGTCGAGCGGGATTTGCACCAGCGGATAGCCCACCATGGTGACCCGGGTTGTCTCGATCTGGGTGGCCGCAAAATTCGGGTCGGCCTGGCCGCTGCCTTTTTGGGCGCTGATAAACGACTTGCCTTCCAGCGTCGCCGGCACGGTCAGCGTAATATTGCGCTGGGTCGCGTTGACCGAAATGCGCAGCAGGGTCGCGGTCTGCACCTCGGCCTTCTCGAGGCGCTCGCCCTTTCGCTCGGCGCGCGCCGCCGCCACCGCCCGCTCCAGCGTATTTCCGCTCGGGAGCACCGCGTCGTGGATGATGCGACTCTTGATCTTGGAGGCGCGGCGCGCGCGCATAAACCCGTCAAATTGAATCGCGCTGGTGATGATATGGTCATGCTTTTCGGCGAGTTCAAAGACGGCCAGCCACCGCTCAAAACGCTGCATATCGGGGTAGTCCGCGAAGAGGCTCGGCGAGACCGACCAGGTGATTGCTTCGTGGTGTCCCTGGGCGCTTTCTTCAATTAATTCGGCCAGTTGGGGGATGCCCTCGGACTGAGGTGTGTCGCCGGGAAATACCACCGGCATCTCACGAATTCCGAGCACCTGCCCCTGGGCGTTGACGGTCAGAAACGGAAAGCCCGTGCCGAACGCATAGCCGGCGCCGCTCGCCGGGCTATAGCTGGTGTCGATTCGCAGGTTCTGGGCGGCCATGACCTCGAAGGGTTTGCTCCATTCGCTATCCCACCAGGAGTCGGTGATGCGCACGCTTCGGATGCTGTTGGACGGAAGCGTCTTGCGAAGCGAGCTGAGCTGGTCGCTCAGGCCGATGGGCTGGGCGATGGGCTTAAACCCCCAGAACCCGACGCGTTTATCGAGCTCAAGCGGGGTCCCGGGCTTCTGGTAAGAGAGGCCAAGCTCCGCGCCCTTGCGCGCCAGGACCGCCGCCTTCGACGCGCTCAACCCTGCGTCGACCGTCGACAAAAGGGTCGAGGTCGCGTTCTTCGAGGTCTCGTAATCGAGCATCCAACCGCCGTCGTCGCCGAGCTCGCGGTCTTCATGCACGGCGATCAGCGCGCCGGCGGCGCCGTTGGGGAAGGGCCACATCGTGGGCATGGGCGCGTATTTGGCGATGACGCCGTAGAGGACGAAGCGCTCGAGCAGGTCGGCGTAGGGGACCCGGTTATTCTCAAGCTTGGGGTCCATGATCAGCGCCGAGGTCTTGGGCGCGTTGCTCTCGCCGGCGGTGGGTTGGTCGCTGCGCGGGTGCACCTGAAATCCCTCGGTCGGGCGGCCTTGCTGCATCGCGACCATCTGCTCGCCGAAGTCGAAGTCGACGGTGATCGCGGTGCCCTGGCCGATGGGGATGGAGTAGATGGCGGGGGCACCGTCGACCGAAAGATGCGTGGTCGCCCCGGCGCGCGGCGCGGTGGAGCCGACGAATTGGGTCGACAGCGGCATGTCTAGAAGTTGGGCGTTATAGGGAGCCTCCAGGTCGCGCGCGAAGGTGAAGGCCTGGGCCTCGCGCACCCCGGCGCGCCCATTGGCCGAGAAGGTGTCGCGCAATTTACCCTGGGGGCGCTCGACCACGATGGTGTTGCCCTTGAGCGCGTGCTCGCGCAGCTGGTCGAGCATCTGCTCGGGGACCTGGTCGGAGACGCTCGAGGTCAGCACGATGACCCGAGCCTCGGTGATCTTTTTGAGGGAGACGGTGGTCGGCGTCGCGATGGCGACCGGGCCGACGACCTGCTCAAATAAGTTGATCCACGCCGCGCTAAAGTCACGCTCTCGAAAGCCCGGCCCGCTTGAGCGAATCGCCTCGTAGTCGATGACCACCAGGATATCGACCTCGCCTTCGCGGGTGAGGTTGACGCCGTCTGCGATTTTCTGATTCGCGTCGATGACCAGGGGGAAGCTGTTGAGATAGATCCCGCCGGCGACCAGCGCGACAAAGGTCCACAGGAGCGCCCGATAGAGAGTATGGGCCGATTGTTTGCGCCGGCTTTCGAACATGGGTCAGGACTTGGACTTGGCCAGTGAATGAATAGGCAGGCGAGGACGACGGTTCGTAGTGCCTCGGGGCGGATGCATACCAGCTTTTGATAGGCGCGTCGCCTTTTTATCGCGGCCGCCTAGATATAACTGGATATCATAAGCGCGTCGCGCGCACTTGCGCCCAATTTTGGCGCATTATACACGCAGCGAGGCGCGGTTTGGCATCAGAACATCGCGTCGGTCGAATTAATTCAATTATCGCAATTTTTGCGCAGCCAGAATCCCCGGCCAATCGCGGGCGGCTTCTAGCATAGCAGTGAGTCAATATGAAAGCGGTCTTCGGTGAGCGGAAAGCGAAAATCTTCACGCTGGGTCTGACCCGCAGCGGGCGCCTGGCGGCGGCCGTGGAGCGGCTCATTTTCATGTTTTTGGCGCTGACGGTGTGCGGCTCGATCTTCTTTTTGCCCGACTATATCGGGCGCTACCGGGCCGAAGAGCCGGTGACCGGGCTGCTCTTCGGGGTGCTGCTGCTCAGCGTCCTCTTTATGAGCCTGGTCGCCGCGGGGCTGCGCTATTTCCGCAATGACCTGTGGGTCTTGGACGTCGAAGAGCGCGCGCTCATCTACCAGGCCAAACAGATCTTTGGGCGAGGGGTGCAGCAAAGCGGCATCGAATTCGAGCAGATCGAGCGCTTTCTGGTCGATATCAAACCGGCGCCGCGCGAGTCTCGCCTGATCGTGCAGCTGCACGACGGCGGCGGCGAGCGAATGTTGGTGACGCGGGTAGGCGGGGAGTCCATCGCCCAGCTCGCCGAAGCGCTGGGTCCGTTCTTGCGCAAACACAAAATAAATGCGGCCATTGAGACCGCCCAGCCCGACTGATGTCGGCGAATTCTACAGCCTGACCTTGCCCAATAAATTAGGGCTGTGATATACCCAATCTCAGTTGTGACCTATGCATTAACGTCTACTGATGATGGAGTATGTCCCTCGGTAATATTCAACTAATATTATTTGGATTTTATCGGATGGTTTTATTTCGAATGCTCAACTTGAGTGGCTCCTGATTTCCGTTGTGCGGAACCCTATATGTTTAAATTGAAAATGCTGACTCTATCTTCGTCGCGTGCTTCACTGGCCTGGCTTGTCGCCATTTTGATGCTGGCGCTCGCTACGCCCGCGTTCGCCAATGACACCGACAAAGAAGATTTCGAAGACACCATTCACGTGGTTCAGCGAAAACCGGTCCTACAAAAAGGCCGCTTCGACCTGACCCCGCGATTTGGCATGTCGGTCAATGATTCGATGTATCGCCACTTCAAGGTGGGGGCCAACGCCAATTACCATTTCACCGAGAGCTTCTACGTCGGAGCGCTCTTTGATTGGTATAATTTTGGCGAGACCCTGGGCGGACCTACGGGGGCGTTTAAAGCGTCTCAGAACGCGACCGGCTCGATCTCTGACGCCGCCGTCGTGAATTGGTCGGGTGGACTCGAGCTTGGATACGTGCCGCTGGTCGGCAAATTCGCGTTCGCCGAGTCGTTTATCATCTATTATGACTTCGCTATCAGCGCGGGCGCCGAGTATATCGACTCGCAGAGCATCGCGCTGCCGGCCTCCAGCGGTGGGCCCGGCGGCACGGTCGCGTTGACCACGCGGGTCTTCTTCAACGATTGGCTGGCGCTGAACCTCGAGGTTCGCGACCTAATCTTCTCGGCCGATCTAAAAGGCCAGCAAGGTGCGCTTACCAATATCGTTACGGTCGCCGCGGGCTTGAGTTTCTACCTGCCGACCGCCTTTGAATATAGTCAGCCGGAAGAAGATTAATCCGCCTCAACGCGCCGAAGCGTCGCCATAAGTTGCCTGCACCCGACGCCCCTCCACGCGTAGATAGATGCCAACTGGCGTAGTTTTATAATATTGAGTGTGAGAATTTACATGATGTGTCAAAGCCTTCGTCGTCTCTTCGTCGCGCTCCTGGTTGCAACCGCGACCGTAGCGAGCGCCGACGTCGCCTTCGCGCAATCAGAGCGCGAAACTGCCCGCGAGACCGGACCGGTGATTCGGCATAAAGTCCTCTACCGTTCCACGCGCTTTGAAATGGCTCCCCTGGTCGGGATGACGCTCAACGACTCCTATATCTCGAATATGATGGCGGGCGCGTCGCTGTCCTACCATTTGACCAATAACTGGGGATTGAGCCTGGTGGGCGCGTACGGTGTCGCCCAATTTGACACCGAATTGCGCACCAATACCGAGGCGGTTCTCGAGCAGAGCGCGCCGGACCGCCTGCGCCGAAGCTCCTATTCCTATATTCAGTGGTTGGCCGGCGCCGAGGTTTCGTATGTGCCGATCGTCGGCAAATTCTCGCTGTTTAACTCGGTCATCGCCAACTACGATATTCATGTGCTCGGCGGCTTCTCCTTCATCGGTGAAGAGGCCGAGGCGGCGGTCGAGGGCGAAGAGGTTGACCCGCAGCTCGTGGGTCTGCGCCCCGCGCCGATGATCGGCATTGGCGCGCGTCTGTTTTTGACCGACGGCATCTCGGCCAACCTTCAGGTGCGCGATTATCTGTATAACCGCACCGAAGTGAGCACCGGGACGTCGAACCCCGAGTTCACCAACAACGTCATGGTCTCCGTGGGCGTGAGCTTCTTCCTGCCCCAGGGCGTCAAGATCTCGCGTTGATTCAAATGCGCCGGCAATGCCGGCGCATTTTAGAATAAAACTCACCCTCATTTGTTGACTTCCCGGGTTGCGACATCAGCTTCCAGCCCGACTCAGCACTTCCTAATCACGTCGGATCCGGCACTCACTTTCTGGTGGTGACCCGTTGAATTTCGAGCAGCGCGCACTAAGAGCACGTCAGAGCGGGGATGCAGTCCGCGCGGCGGTGTTGCTCATCGAGGGGCTTAAGCGTCACCCCGGTGAGCAGACCGCGCTGGCGTTGCTCTGCGAAATCTATATCGATGATATCGACAGCTCCGGGCTCGAATATGAGCTCTCGCGTGTGCTCGTCGCGCAGCCGGATGCCGAGGCGTATTTTGCCCAGGTTTTGGACGCACTGCGCGAGCGCCAGAAGATGACGATGGGGCGCGAGCTGATTCGGGCGGCCGGCGCCGAGGGGTTGAAGGTTACCTGGCCGCCGCCGCGCGTGGTGCTGCCTCCCGAACCCGAACCCGAACCCGAAGCGCTGGCTGAGCCCGAGCCGCCGGGAGCGCCTGCGTCGACGTTGGAGCCAGCGGACGCCGGCGCAGCTCCCGATGTCACGGAACACGAGAAATTAACGCCTCTCGATGACGATGAGCTCCCGGCTAGCGCGACTCATCCGCGCGAAGAGTCCTTCGCGGACTTCGCGCGCCTGTCGCCCGAGGCGCCTGCGCGCGAGACCGATCCCAGCGCTGCGACAATCACCGCGAATCGGCCGCGCACCCCGGATAAAGCCAAGCCGCAGCCGCGTCGGCGAAAAAACGTCTTCGTTCTCATCGTGCTGCTCCTCTGCGTCGGCGGCGGCGCGCTGTTGTGGTGGAAGGCCGCGCCGCCATCGCTTGGCGTCGGCGCGCTGGACTCGGCGATCGAGATGAGCGACCCGGCGCTAAAGGCGTCTTCCACGGCGATCTTCGGCGAGGCCGGGGCGAACTCGAAGGACGAAAGAGTAAGCGAGCGCCGGGCATTCGTCGCGGCGGTGTATGCCGCAGATTGGGGGGAAGCCTCGGCCGCGGTGAGCACCCGCGAGACGGCGTGGGGGTTGGCGACTTCGGCGACTTCCTGGGCGCTGCGCGGCGAGTTTGAGAAGGCGCTGTCGGAGTCGGCGCGCCTCGAGCGCCAATACCCCGGCGCGCTCCCAACGCATTGGGCGCGCGGGTTTGTGGCGGAGTCGCGCGGTCAATTCGCCGAGGCGCTGTCGCATTATCTGGCCGGCCAGGCGCAATACCCAAAATTCGCGCCATTTCTGAGCGCCCAACTTCGCATCGCCCTTCGGCAGGCGCGCCCCGCCCAGGCCCAAAAACTCCAAGACGCGCTCGGCGCGCTTAGCCCGGACAACCCCTATAATCATCTCGAGATTAAGTTGCCGACGCTGAGCGACTTCGAGGGCGGAACCTCGGAAGACGCCGAAGAGACAAAGTCCGGAGTTTTGCCGGTCGCGCGTCCTCAATTTGTCCTGGCTATGCAGCACCTTGAGCAGGCGCTTAACGCGACGCGAAAGGGCGATTGGCCCGGCGCGCGCGAGGCGGCCGAGGCGTCCCTAAAGGCCGACGCCGAGCTTGGGCCAGCCTTGCTCGTCGCGGCCATTTTGCGCGCCGGCGATCTCGACATTAGCCGCGCCGACGCAGCCTGGGCCCGCCTGGCGAAGACCCCGGGCTTGTCGGAGGACTATCGCTGGTTCTTGCAGATTGCCGCGCCGCGCTCATTTTCGGCCGCCGGGCGCCCGGACCTCGGCTATAAATACGCGGTGCAACTTAAGGCGTTGGGGAAGGTCGACCCGCGCGAATTGACCGAGTTTAATAAGGCGCTCGCGCCCAGCAAAGTTGGTAAAAAGAAGGCCGAAGGGGCGCGCAGTGTGGCCCCCAAAGTCACGGGGCTTCCCGAGTCGGTGATGCCGCTATTATCGGTTGAGAATCAACTTCAAGACCAACCCCTCGCCGCGGAGGCGATCCTCGCGCGCGCCGAAGTCCTGACTCAGCTCGGGCTCACCCGCGCGGCCGCCGAGTCGCTTGAATTGCTCGACGGCGTTCCCGATGCCCAAGAAAAGCGCGCGCAGATGCGCGTGAGTATCGCGATTCGCGACGGCGAGTTGCGCCAGGCGCGGGCGCTGGCGGCGAGCATTAAGTATAGCCCGTTGGGCGACGGCGCGCGCGCTCAGGTGGCGTATTATTCGGGCAATTATGAGGATGCCATCGTGCTGGCGGGGCGTGCGCTTGAGCACACGCAATCGGTCGATATCTCGCGGGCATTGGTGTTGAGCCACCTGTCGTTGGGGCACGGGCGCCTCGCCGGCTCATTGCTCACCGCCACTCCGGTCGCGCCGCTTCAGCGCGGGGCGTTTCGCGCGTTGACGATGCGGGTGGAGCGCGGCGGGCTGGCAAATAATGTCGAGACACATCGCGCCGATGACGCGATTTTTGAGGGCTTTCTGGCGGTCGAACCAACCTCGGTTGAGCGCCTGGTCGACCTGGCGAATCATGCCTTCTGGCGCAAAGATTTTAAGCAGGCCCGAGGGCTGGCCGAACAGGCGTTGCGCCTGGCTGATTCGGACCCCGCCGCCCATTGGGTGATGGGCCTGGTCGAGCATATCTCAAGTCAGGAATCCGCCGCGGATCGCCATTTTCGAGCCGCCTGGCGCAGAGACCCCTCCGACCCGTTACTCTTGATCGAGATGGGTCGGATTTACCTGGGCATGGGCAAGGCGAAGAGCGCCCAGGGGGCGTTCTACCGCGCGCTTTTGCGCGACCGAAGAAGCACCGTCGCGCTCAACGGGTTGGGCAGCGCCTATCTTGAGTTTTCGCGCCGCACGGGCGTGCGTGACCTCTCCAGGATTTTGGAAGGCTATCAGGGCGAGTCTCAATATCTGGCGCAGTCGGTCGAAACGCTGCGTTGGCTCGCGATTCTCAGCGGCGCCCGCGACGGTAAAGAGGCGGGGCACGAATACCTGCAGCAGGCGGTGGCGTTGATCGGTGAGTCTGCCGACCTCTTAATCGAGCTCGCCCAATTCCACGCCGCGCGCGGTGAGACCGAGGAGGCGCGAAAATTATTTGCTCGCGTCCTCGAAAAAGATTCCACGCGCGCCGACGCGCGCATTGGCCTTGCCCGCATGGCGCTAAAGGCTGGCGACAAGACCAAGGCGGCCGCCCAACTTCGTCGCTATCTTCGATTCGCCCCCGCCGGTGAGGACGCCGAATGGGCCCGCGAAACGCTCGAGCGCCTGCAGGGCGAGGGGGGCGAGAAGGGCGATGAGCACGGTACGCCGAGCCCCGCCACCGATGACCCGCCGGCGCCGGAATAGCCCGGTGGGCCCAAAGCGTTACAGCTTTCGCGATTGAATTCCGAATGTTTGGAGATGGGAAGAACACCTCTATGAATGTCGAAGTAAATCACCGGGCATTAAGGGGAGTTTTCGCGCGCGTCTTCGGGCTGCTCGTGGGCATGTCTGCGCTTGGCGCGTTTTCGGCGCCGGCGGAGGCCATTGAGATCAATATTCGCGCCTATAGCGAGTTGCAGGTCAACGTCAGCGCGGCCGGCACGATGGTGCGCGTGCACGGGACGCTGCGTGACCGGCAGGGCAGCGGGCTGGGTCAGCGCGAAGTTACGATCAACTTCAGAAACCTCGACAGCACGCCCAACCGTGCGCCGCTGGACACCGAACCCGACATCAGCACACAGGTCTTTAGCGAGCGCGGCGGCGTCTTCCGGGCGCACCGCGAATTGATGCCGGGGCGATGGGGCGTCGAGGTCGCTTTTAAAGAGACGCCGAACCTCAGCGGGGACCGCTTTTCGACCACCGTCGAGGTGCGTGAGATGCCGGTTGAGCTCAGCCTGCATATGCCCTCGCTGGTCGTCGGCGCTCAGAGCGCGCTGCCCATCCGCATCCAGGCGACGGTCGATAGCGTGGGCTTGCCCGAAGACGCGGTCGTGCTGCTCGATGAGATGACGGTCGGCGCGGTGGCGCTCGACCAATTTGGCCGAGGGACGGTTGTGCTCGACCCGCCCATAGCGCCGGGCCTGCATGAAGTTCGCGCCCTCCTGAGCAATCCGCGCTATAACCAGGTCGAGCCGGCGCGTGAGACCTTGCGTGTGAGCGAGGCGCTGGAGCTGCACGCCGAGATTGAAGAGGTCTTTGAGCGCCTGCGCCGCGGCATGGTGGTGCGCGGAAACGTCCGCGACCAGCTCGGCGAGTTGGCGGGAGTTCGCGTGAGCGTGGACCTCTTTCGCAAGGGCGCCGTGGCCGATTCCACCCAGGACCCCGGCCAATCCGATGACGGTGAGGACGCGGCTCCGCGCATGACCGTGACGACTGACGCGGCCGGGGACTTCGAGGCATTCTTCCCCAGCGCTGACCTGGCCGATGGCGTCTGGTCGGCCCGGGCCGAAGTCGCGCCGGATGCCGGCGCGCGCGTCTCCGTGCAGGCCGAGCCGATCGAGATTGACCGCCAGGCTTCGCGCTGGCTGCTCAACCTATTGGCGGTGCTTGGATTGCTCGGCGGCTTTGGTTTGCTTTTGCAGCGTTTTTGGCAGGTGATCGCAACTTATCTGAGCGACCACCGGCGCAAGCGGGCCTCGCGCGAGCGGGCCGACCGGGCGCTCGAGGATGTCGAATATCTGGAGCTTAGTTCCCTGTCGGAGGCGCTCCCGGCGGATGAAGCCGTCGCGCCCTCGACGGTCATATTGGCCGGGGTCATTTGGGATATTTGGAAGCAACGCCCGGTCTCACTGGCCGAGATAAGCATACGGGAGCGCGGCGAAGATGCGCCGCTTCGAGTCCACCGGGTTGAGCCTGCTCAACCGGGCGAGGCGCCCCGGCGCGCCGGGGCTTTTCGCATCGAAGACCTGCCGCAGGGGCGCTACGAATTGTCCGTCAACGCCCCGGGCTTTATGCAATCACAGCTCGAGTTTCGGCTGCCCCATGATGGTAAGCTGAGCAATATGCGCCTGGGGATGATCGCGATCCCCCTGAAGATCCGGCGCCTCTATCAGTCGCTGGTCGAGTCGCTCGAGGGGCGCGACCTGTGGGGCACGCTCTCGCTCCATGAGATCGACGACGCCCTGCAGGCGGTGCTTCGCGAGGCCGAACTTCAGGCGGCGGATGAGCAGCAAAGCAATCCCGATGATGATGTGATTTTAGCGAACGATGCTGCGTTGAACTCCGACGCGAGTCGGGCGTTTGTGAGCGCGCTCAAACGCCATCTTCGCCAGGGCGCCGCGCCCGCCGCGGGCGAGGACCCACAGATGAGCGGGGAGCAATTGATGGCGATGATGACCGCCGTGGTCGAGGAGACATATTTCAGCGGACGCGTCTTCGACGACGCCGTCTGGCAGCTCGCCAGGCGCCTGGCCGAGCGCATTCGCGAGAAGGCGCAGGGAGGTGCGTCATGAGTCGAAACGCCGCGCGAACGCGTCTCATTGCGAGTGTTTTGTGTTGTGCATTTCTTCTGATTCCGCAGGGGTTTAGCGGGCTTAGCGTGACACCGGCAAGCGCGCAGGGCTTTGGGCCGTCGATCACCCCACAGCCGCGCAAAACCGATTATCACCCCGATAATCAGGCCTGGAGCGGGCTGTCCGAATTCGTGGCGTTGGCCGCGACGCAGCGCGTCGAAGTGGAGCTCACCGAGACCCTTGATTGGTCGGCCATTGGCGCGCAGGATATCGTCATCGCGCTCCACCCGCTGGACCCGCTTCAGGTTGAAAACGCGGGCAATTATATCCTCGACGGCGGCATGATGCTCTACGCGATCGAGGGCGGCTCGAGCTATCCATTCTTGGACCGCCTCGGCATCCGCTACCTCGACGTGCAAAACGGCGAACTGCCGCATGACCGCTTCGTCGAAGAGAACCCGAACCTGCCGATCTTCTCGCCCACCGGCGCCCACGCGCTCATCGATGACGTCCAGTCACTGGTCGCCAATCACCCGACGGTCTTGCTCAACGTCGGCGGCCCGGTGGTGGCGTATGCCGAGGGCGGCGGGCTTGTCTATGATATGAATTTTGGTGACGGCAAGGTGGTCGCCCTGGCCGACGCGAGCATGCTAATCAACCAGATGCTTCAGGTCGCCGACAACGCCAAATTCGCGCGCAATACCCTGCAATATCTATGCGCTGACCGAAAGCCGTGTCGGGCCATCCTCCTGGTCGAAAATTTTGAGCAGCGCGGCACCTATATCAACACCGGCGATAAACATGCCGATAAAAACACCTGGAGTCGCTGGATTCGGGAGTTCAACGAGACGCTCAGCCAGATGATGCAGGACGTGCCAGTGAGCCGGCTGCTCTATTATCTTGGGATTCTTTTGGCCGGCGGGCTGGCGTTGTATTTGGCCGCGGTTTTTCGGCTGCGCGCCGGGCGACCCTATAGCGCGCATATCGAGAAGGGCGGGCAAAATGAGCTGCCGCCGCAGAGTGAGTTTGACTGGAACCTCGCGCGATTTGGGCGGGGAGGGCGTGAGACAAATTACGCCCTGGCGCTGGCCATCTTAAAGGAGCAATTCGAGGAGCTCTTTCTCGACGCGCTGGATAAATGGCCCATCCCGGCCGACGAGCGACCGACCGTTGCGGTGCTCGCCAGCGAGTATCGGCGCCGGTTTTTGCGCGACGCGCCCGACGCCAAAAAGCTCGAGCGCCAGGCGCGTGACCTGCTCGCGACCTACGCGAGCATCCCGACGCGCCACCGCGTATTCCTGGACAGCGACGCTTACTTTAGCGAGCGCGACCTGATAAAAATATACCGCAGCACGCGCGAGATTTTGCGCCGTATGGGGCTGGAGGAAGAATATGAACGACGTACCCGAGACCTGGTCTAAAATGCACGAAGACGCGCCGACAAAAGACGAGCCGGCTGGCGAGCTGAACCTGCCCGAATTTATCGAGCGCTACGCGGCCAAGATCGCGCGGGTGCGCGCCGAGGTGGGGCGGGTCTTTATCGGCCCGGACGCGCGCGTCGAGGAGTTGCTCGTCGCGCTCTTTGCCCGCGGTCATATCCTGCTTGAGGGCGTGCCCGGCGTTGCTAAAACCACGCTCGCCCGGGCGTTTTCGGAGACCCTCCACGCGGAGTTTAATCGCATTCAATTCACCCCGGATTTGCTGCCGTCGGATATCACCGGCACCTATATTCCGAACCTTAACACCAATGAGTTTAGCCTTCGGCGCGGGCCGATTTTTGCCAATATCGTGCTCGGCGACGAGATCAACCGCGCGCCGGCGAAGACCCAGTCCGCGCTGCTCGAGGCGATGCAGGAGCGCCAGGTCACCATCGACGGCGTGACCCATCCGCTCGCCGCACCATTTTTGGTCATCGCCACCCAGAACCCCATCGAGCAAGAGGGCGTTTACGCGTTGCCCGAGGCGCAACTCGACCGATTTTTGCTCAAGATGGTCATCACCTACCCGACCTCCGAGCAGGAGTTTCGGGTGATTAAGACCCACCAGAATCCGCTCAAACCGGTGGAGCAGGTGCTCAATAGCGTCGACGTCATCGCGATCCAGAAGGCCGTGGAGGGCGTGCATATTTCGGATGAGCTCATCCGCTATATCGTCGATCTTGCCCGCTATACCCGCGAGCATGAGCATAGCGCGCTGGGCGCCTCGCCGCGCGCCGCCCTCGCGCTGCTGCGCGCGGCCAAGGCCCGGGCGCTTATCCGCGAGCGCGACTTCGTGCTCCCCGATGATGTGCGCGCGCTGGCCCCCGGGGTGCTGACCCACCGCGTGCTGCTGGTGCCGCAGGCGCAACTCTCGGGGCTTAGCGCCGAGCGCATCGTCGCCGAGGCGCTCGCGCGCGTCTCTTATGCGCGTGACGCCCGGGGGAAATAAGTGGCTCCTCACTTGAGCACGCGCGGCCTATGGGTTTTTGTGGGGGCGCTGATCTTCATCGGCGCCGGCGCCTTCGCCGAGCGCCCCGTCTTGTTGTTGATGGGCGAGGTGATGGTGGGCGTGTTGGCTATCTCGTTTTTGCTCTGCGTGGTGGCCGCGCTGGCGCTGGACCGACGCTTTGTGTCCATCGTGTGCGCCGACGCCGAAGACGACAAACTTCGCCACATATCAACCGCGGTGCGAGGCGAAGAAAAACAGCTGCATATCGTGATTCGAAACGACGCCTGGATCCCGCTCTATGGGCTTCAATTAAAGCCCTACGCCTCCGAGTTCCTGGCGTTCGAGGATATCCCGGAGCATTTTCATATCCCCTCGGGGGTTCGCTCCGCGCTGACGATTGCGGTGCGCGCCAAGCGCAGCGGACGTTGGTGCCTGCACGGGTTTGATATCTACGCCGCCGACCCGCTCGGCCTGCTGATTACCCGCGATTATTTGCCCTGCACACACGCTATGGAGGTCTACCCGCGCAGCGTTCAGGCGCTCGGGGTTGGCTTTAAGGACACCGGAACTCTGGCGCGCCGGCACGGCACCCAGCGAAGTCGGCAGCGCGGCGGTGGCAGCAATGTGCGCGAGCTGCGCGAGTACCACCCGGGCGACCCGCTGCGCAATATCGCCTGGAAGGCCACCGCGCGCGCCGGCAAGCTTATCTCGCGCGATTACGAGCGCGATGTCGACTTCAGCGTCTACCTGCTCCTGGATATCTCGACGTCGATGCGGGGCGGACAGTGGCAGGGCCAAAAGCTCGAGCATGGCATTGAGCTGGTCACGGAGGTTGCCGAAAAGCTCTGCCGCGCGCGCGACCGCGTGGGGTTGATGACCTTCGACGAGAAATTGTACGGGCATATCGCCCCGGGCGCCTCGATGTTGCACCTCGGGCATATGCTGCGCCACCTGGTCGGGGTCGGCGCCATCGTGGACCCGGATTTCTGCGAATGGTCCGACACCGAATTGGTCACCCGGCTCGCCGATTATTTGATGATCCAGGAGCGCCTCGATTTTCGGCGCACCGAGCCGGTGGACCCCGACACCGGCGTCAATCGCGACTTGCTGGAGCGCTGGGTCCGCGGAACTTTGCCCGGCGATATGGCGCGCTACGACTCGGGCGCGCTGCGCGACGGCGTGGTGGTCAATCCGCCGTCGGCGCTGCGTCAATTCGCCCAATTGCGCGGCCTCGCCATTCCCTATCGCATCGAAGCGCGCCTGGGGCTAAAGGAGCGCGGCCTTCAGGAGTCCATCGAGAAGGTCGTCACCTCGACCCGCAGCAGCCAACTCATCGTCGTGGTCACCGACCTCTGCGGCATCACCAGCATTGACCTGCTCACCCGCGCGATTCGCCTCGCTAAACTCAAAGGACATACCCTGCATTTCCTGGTCCCCTTTACCCCCGCCTACCACGACGAGGTTAACGGCGACGAAGCCTCCAAGGCCACCGAGCGCTACCATATCGCGCGCGAATTATTCGCCATCCCCGAGCGCGAAGAGCGCCTGCGCATCGCGGGGAACCTGCGCGAGCTCAACGTGCGCGTCGACTTCCTCAAGCCCGGCCAGACGGCCATGCAATTTCTGGGGCTATAGTCCGAGACGATGCTCCATACGCGCCCACGAAAAAGCCCCAACACGTTGAGTGTTGGGGCTTCTTTGCGACGATAAAGAATACTCTTGGCCTACGCTTCTGCCTCGGCAGCCGGGGCCTCTCGCCCCTCAATCGCCTGCAGGAAGCTGGCGAAATACTCCCAGGCACTATGCAGGCTAAAGCCCACCGAGATAATCAGCAGCCACAGCCCGATCAGGTGGAAATTAAGACGAAAAGAGATGAAGAAATAATCCACCATATACTCGTAGTGAATGATGAGGCCGAGCATGCCGGTCATCTGAAAGGCGGTCTTGAATTTGCCGCCCTGACCAGCCGCGATCACCATGCCCTCGGCCGCCGCGATGCTTCGCAGCGCCATCACGCTGATCTCGCGCGACAGGATAATCATCACCAGCCACACCGAGATGCGCCCCAGCGGCAGCAGCATCAACAGCGTCGCCATGACCAATAATTTGTCCGCCAGCGGGTCCAGGAATTTTCCGGTCATGCTCACCAGGCCCTGCTTGCGCGCCAGATACCCGTCGAGCCAATCGCTCACCCCGGCCACCCAGAACAGCAGCACCGCGATCAAGCACGAGATCGGGTCCCCATAAAAGATGAATAGCGAGGTAATCGGGATCAACGCAATGCGCCCCAACGTGATGAGGTTGGGGAGATTGACAATATCCTGACGAATCGTGGATGCGCTCACCGAGACTCCTGCTCTTTTTCGTAAATTTTATACCAATAATACACCGACGCGACATAATCGCGCGTCTGCGGATAGGGAATCCCGCCGTAGCGTTTCACCGCGACGTCACCGGCGTTATAGGCGGCCAATATCAGGTTGATATCCCCGTCATAGCGGTCGATGAGGATGCGCAAAAATTTTGCGCCCCCGTAGATATTCTGGCGCGGGTCATAGGCGTCGGTGACGTTGAGGCTCGCGGCGGTGCGCGGCATCAATTGCATCAGCCCCATGGCGCCGACCGGGCTGACCGCGTCGGGGCGAAACGCGCTCTCGATGCGAATCACCGCCTTAATAAAGGCGTAGGGCACATCATATGCCTCGCTGGCCTCGGCGATAATGTCATTGAACCCGTGCTCGCCGCGCCGGGTGGAGCCGCTGGACTTAAAGGCGGCCTTGGGCGCGCTGCTCTTTTGCGAAGTCGACGCGTTGCTGCGCTTGGACGTCGGCTTTGCGGCTGGCCGGGGTTTGGAGGCCTTGGGCGAAGGGCCCGAGAGCACTTCGAGCAACTTGTATCCCGCGCCCTTTTTCTCGGTCGTGATGAGGGTCGTACCGTCCGGCGCCTCATAGCGATACAGCGCGGCGAACGCCGCCGAGGGCAGGGCGAAGGTCGTGATGAGCACCATCAGCGCGGCGATAAAATACCGGCGTTTCGGGCGGGTTTGGCGCTGCTTACCCATTTTTTGCGCATCTATCATGACTCGTCCCAATCATATCGCAGCGATTATCGCGCGCACCGTGCTCGCTTTGCCCGAGGTCAAAACCTCAACGAAGCCCCAGATATTCGGCCTCATCCCCACAGTCATAACGCACCAAACGCCAGGCGCGCAAGTTTTGCCCCCATTTGCTTCGAAATACACGATAAAAATGGTGCGATTTAGGGTTGTTACTCGCATTTTAGCCCGCGAAGCGCTAAGAACTCTGTTTAAGTACTTTTGATAGTGTCCCCTGGCGACGTCCAGTGTCCGCGCCGAGCCGAATCAGGACGACCGCGTCGCCTAATATGTGGCCGATTGAATGATTGAATTGGTCTTGATCGAAATTGGAGAGTTGGCATGAAAATTTTTAGAAAACCTCGTTCATACGCTTGGACCGCGGGCCCCCTGGCCCTGGCCCTTATGGCATTCGCTGTCGGCTGCGCCGAAGAAGTCCCGGTCGATGAAGATATTCAACGCGTGAGTATCGTCTTTGACCCGGCGATTCCGGCGATTCCGCTGCCCAGCGACCTGGCGCTTGAAGAAGACGGAACGATGCCGAATCTCGGCGCCGACCTCCAGGCTTCCGCCCAGGCCGATTTTTATGCCTATGTCGGCACCCTGCATGGGTGGCTACCTGGCTCCAATACGATCACGATTCCGACCTCGGGTGAGATCAACCCCGACTCGCTCGGCACCGAAAATGTTCGGGTCTTTAAATTTAACGCCGACGGCACGACGAGCACGCTCGACGTGGCCGAAGTTAAATTTAACGCGGTCGAGACCCCGAGCGCCGAAGACGGCGGCGCGGCGAGCATGAGCTATGAGATCGCGGCGAAGATCGCGACCCCGCTTACGCTGTCGAGCCACTACGGATTCGTGCTCACCGGCGACATCAAAGACACTGATAATAACCAGGTCGTGCGCTCCCAGGCGATTCACTTCGCGACCTTCGAGACGCCGCTTGTCGATGAGAACGGTGTCGCCACCGTCGACCTGCTCGCCGGCCAAGACGAGACCGCCCAGAGCCTCGAAGGCCTGCGCCAATTCCTGGCGCCGACGGTCACCGCGGCCCTGGAGGCCGACCCGGACCTGACGCGCGCCGATATCCTGTCGGCCAACGCCTGGCGCACCGCCACCGACGCCTTTGCCGTGTTCGACCCGACCGCGGCAAACGTGCCGTTCCCGAACGAATTTGTTCGTAACGGTCCCAACGGCGAGGTCACCATGCCGGTGGACCCGGAGGCCGATGCCCTCACCGCAGCGGTCATCAACGAGCTCAACGCGCGCAACGGCTTCGCCAACACCGCCAACGGTTGGCTCCCCTTCGCCGGCGCGCCCCTGGACCCGGCCACGGTCAACGCCGACACCATTGTCCTCGCCCGCACGGTCGATGGCTTCCCGAAGGTCTATCCGGCAGAGCGTTATTTCCTCGAGTATAAGCAGGATTGGAACCTGGTGGCCTTCGGACCGCTGGGAAGCCCCTTTGACGCCAACGAAGTATTCGGGGGCAACCCCGACGATAACGAGGTGACCGCTGGTATTATCACCACCGGCGTCAAGGATATTAACGGATTGGAGGTTAAACCCTCCGAGGCGTTCATCTTCTTGCGCAGCCAGCACCCGATCGCCGACGACGACGGCAAAAGCCTGGTCAAAGAGCTCGACGACGCGACCGCGGTGGCCCTTGAGAGCGCGCGTCTCTCCTACGCCCAGCTCTTCGTTGCAGGCCTTGTGATTGGCTACGGCGACCGCAAAGAAATCGCCAACGCCTGGGCCTTCCAAACGGACAACTCCACCGACGAGCAACAGAAGCTCAGCGCGCGCGGCAAAGCGCTCGCCCTCGAGGGCGGTGCCCTCAGCGCGCAGGGCAACGTCGCCGATGTTGAGACGCCGCCGACCGGCGCGGGTTTTGCCAATATCGGCATGATGCAGAAGCAAGCATCGTTTAAGACAGAGTTCTTCCTCGACCCGACCAACCCCTTCGGACTCCTCGAAGCCCCGGTTGAGCAGGATGTCGCGATCACCGTCTCTGTGCCCGACACCACCGTCTGCACCGACGGTCCCTTCCCGGTCATCATCCTCGGCCACGGCCTGGGTGGTAACCGTGACAAGGCCGTTGACATCTTCGCCGACGCCCTGGCCGCCGCTCCCTATTGCATGGCCTCGGTCGCCATGGACTTCCCGCTGCACGGGCCGCGCGCCGTCCCGGACGTTCCGTTCATGTCCGCCAACGCGATCGCGACCAAGAATAACTTCCTGCAGGCAGGGGTCGATCTGACCATCCTTGCGCAGGTCATCAAAGATGGCGGTCTCGAAGGCGTCCTCGACGCCGATGCCAACACCGACCTTATCGACGAGGACTCGATTGGTTATACCGGCGTGAGCCTGGGTGGCATCCTCGGCACCAACTTCATCGCGACCAATGACGACGTCACCGTCGCCGCCCTCAACGTGCCGGGCGCACGCCTCACCGAGGTGATCATCACCGGCTCGCTGGGCGCCGATATCCTCGAGCAGCTTCCCCCCACCGATAGCTTCAGCTTCTTCCAGACCGCCTCCTTGCTCCAATGGACCATCGAGCCGGCCGACCCCTGGATCTTCGCGCCGCATATCGCCAGCAATGATGCTGCCGATCTCGACGCCGATAAGCCGCTATACTCGGTGCTCTATGACGTCTCGGCCGATAGCTTCAGCCTGGGTGACCGTCTGAGCAATAACCAGGTCATGATTCAGATGGCCGGCGACGACACCACGGTCCCCAACCCGACCACCGAATTGCTCGCCGGCGCCATGGGCGTGTCGCTTGAGCACACGACTTTCGAGGGCGCGTTGCACGGATTCATCGCCGGAGACGACGCCGCAGCCACCTGCGCCAAAGCTCAAATCGCCACCTGGTTGAGCAGCGGCCTGCGCTCCGGAACGGCCGAACTCGCCAGTGAACAGTTGAACGCTTGTGGTCTGTAATCCATGCAATGAGGCAAGTCGGGCGCACGTTTAGCGCGCCTGGCTTGCCATCGAAGCGCCGAATTTATTCTTAGTTATAGGCTGGCGCCGGGCGAAATCCGCAGACTCAAAGCACCGATTTCGTCGGGCGTCGTCATATGAGGAGATTTCATAATGAATTTACGAAAGTCATTTTATACAGCATCTTTTGTTGCCGCTCTTGTGGGCTTGCCCGCGACCGCGATGGCTGCCGGCTTCCAGAACTCATCGCAGAGCGCGACCGCTGCTGCCATGGGTTCGGGCGCCGCTGGTAACCCCAACGAGCCCAACGCAAGCTTTTATAACCCGGCCAGCATGGGCCTGAGCGAAGGCCTGAAGGTCTATATTGGCGACACCATCCTCTTGCCGCGCTCCAGCTATGAGCCGGCCGGTGGCGGCGAGAAGGTCTCGACCGAAGACCGCCTCTTCCCGCCGCCCCACGCGCATCTCAGCTACGATAATATCGCCGACTCCGGCGTGTCAGCG
Organism: Bradymonas sediminis; assembly: GCF_003258315.1. Lineage (GTDB taxonomy): Bacteria > Myxococcota_A > Bradymonadia > Bradymonadales > Bradymonadaceae > Bradymonas > Bradymonas sediminis. The sequence continues at coordinate 3,144,179 of NZ_CP030032.1, read as the reverse complement.
GGCGTCGGCCTGACCTTTGCCTACGGCCTGGGCATCACCTGGCCCGACGACTGGGTTGGCCGAACCAGCATCCAAAGCCAGGACCTGCAGACCGTCAATATCAACCCCAACGTCGCCTATAGAATCCCCGGTCTCGACCTCTCGGTGGCCGCCGGCGCCCAGATCGTCCACGGCTCGGTTACCCTGAAAAAGTCGGTCGCCATTGGCCCCGACCAATTCGTCGACGCCCATATTGGCGGCACCGGATTCGGCTTCGGTGGCGTAGCGGCGGTCATGTATCAGCCGCTTAAAGAGCTCACCATCGGCCTGCAATATCGCAGCCGGGTCAAGCTCGACCTCGAGGGCGACGCGCATTTCGAGGGCGAGGAGAATACCCCGTTCTATACGACCTTCCGGGACAACCCGGGCAGCACCGAGATCACGCTGCCCGACACCATCGCCCTGGGGTTTGGGTACCAACTCGACAAATTATTCCTGCACGCCGAGGTCGATTATACGATGTGGCGCACCTACGATAAGATCGTGCTGACGCTCGACACTGATGGCGACCCCGACGCCCTCGCGCAATTGCCGCCCATCGAGGGCAATTGGGACGACGCCTTCGCGTTCCGCGTCGGCGCTCAATACGACGTCACCGATGCCTTCGCGGTGCGCCTCGGCGGCAACTACGACATGACCCCGATCCCCGATGAGACGGTCAACCCGTCGCTTCCGGGCAACGACCGCATCTCCGGTTCGGTCGGCGTGGGCTATTCCTATGAGTCCTTCCGCGCCGACGCCGCCTACTCGATCGTTCACGCGCTGCCGCGTGAGATCGCAAACGGTCGCGGCCCGAGCGGTACCTATAGCACCGACGCCAATATCTTCGCGTTGAGCTTGGGCTACGGCTTCTGAGTTGGCCTCGCCTGAACCCCTCAATCGACTCCTGAGTCGATAGGGTTGCGCAAAAGCGCCCCGGTCATTTTTAGACCGGGGCGCTTTTGTGTTTGGGTCGCCGCCTCAACGCGTCGGCTACTCTGGCGCGCTGACCTCGTCGGGCACGCAGCCGGCGGCAAAAGCCGCGCCGCTCGCGCAGGTCCCGGGGCTAAAGATGCGCGCGCTGCTTAACGCGCTATGCGCGACATATTCGGAGCCTTCGACCTCTGGCGACAAGGTGAGCGAGACCGCCGCCGACTCGGCATAATTCATCGCGTCGATCTGCGTTCCCGTCGAGCTAAGCAGGGAGACCGAGCCGCCGGAGTTCCCCAATGAGAGGCGCGCGCGGGCGATATAGACCTGGTAATCGACATGCTCCGCGGGCTCACCCCCGCCAAAAATCACCGCTGCCTCCAGGGGCTCAAGGCAAGCCTCCTCAAAATAGAATTTATTATATTCGCCGATTCGCAGCGTCACCCCGCTCACGTCGAGCAGGTCTCCGCTGCGATTCACGATTTCGACAAACTCGTCCTGGTACGCATCGCGCACCCCGTCCGCGTTCGCGTCGCCAGCCTCGCCGCCGGGGACGTTGGCGAGCACCTCGTTGATGATCAGGTCGCCCCGGGCGGGCGGGCGGCTGCCCGGGCAGGCTGGCGTGGCCGGGGCGTCGGTGTCCTCGGTCGGATCGATGAGCTCGCTCAATTCGCCACTTCGCTGTTCGTCGGGGGGCGACGCCGCGGGAAGATAGGTATCCCTCGGCACACACTCTCCGATGCGGCAAATCTCGTCTCCCGGACAGTCCGAACTTCGCTGGCACGCCCACGCACTCGCCTCCACACAGCTCGCCAATTGGCCCCAGAGAAGAAGTAGAAATACTGGGCGAATTCGACGGTATAACCCTGATTTTGTCATTGGCCTTCTCCTCGGTTTTTCTCTTTAAGTTGTGCTATTTGCGTCGAGAACCAGCCCGCGCTCATCGCGTCCAGGCGCGCGGTGAAGCGGTCGACCTCGAGCTGGGTATCGATGCGCTTTCGCCAATCCGCGGCGGGTGTCAGCGCCCATTCGATCTGGAAGCGTCGGCGCGCGTAATAGGCTTCGCCGACCTCGATGAGCAACTTCTGGCGGGCCTGCTGGCGCTGGCGAACTTCGCTGGCGATGCGCGTCTCGCTGGGATCGTACACTAGCCCCGACAGGCTCCAGCGCGCCGTCACCGCGTAGACTGAGCGCAGGCGCGTGTCGTCATAGAAGTTGTTCTGCCCGCCGTCGCGAAACATCAGCCCCTCGTTAGTGGTGCTGATATCCTCGCGGTAGCGCGCCTGAACGTCGCGCTGGTCAAGCCACGCCGCCTCGCCCTTGAGATCCGGTAATAGATGCGACCAGCGCGCCCGGGTCGACCAGCGGTCGAGGTCCGGGTCCTCCCATCCGCGCACCCTCAACACCCGCTGGCGCAGCTGGGCCAGGCTCGGCTCATTCGCGATGAGCTTGTCGACTACCCGCGACTGCGATTGGGCCAGCACCGGTTGGGTCCAAAAGAGGCTCACCAATGTCGTGAATAGACATAAGGCGGTGAGTGTTTTGAGTGAGTTGCAACTCATCGCAATTCCCCCCGCGCTTGCGGGTCGCCGGTGGTCGAAGCTGCCTCCAGGGAATCGCCTTCATCCAGGCGAAAGAAGTCCTCGTACGGATGCTGAAACGCCGCACAGTCCGAGGCGTAGATGCGCGACTGGTTCTCGTCGCCGGGCAAGATGGTCTCCGCGATATCCACCAGGTTCCAACGCAGCGAGACCTGCCAGCCGAAGGGTTCGTGAGCGACGCTTATTATCTGGTCGGGCCGAGCAAGTTGAGCGATGGCGTGGGAGCGCGCCCGACCCTGGTTGCGGGCGCGCTCCTGGTACCAGAGGCGCAGCATAATATCGGGGGCAAAGGGCGCGGCTTTCTGGCGAAAACCTCCCGCCTTCGCGCTCCTATTGTCGTTTGCCGACGCGTCGAACTCCTCGGCGCTGCGAACCTGCGCGGCCGCATCGCCGCTCGCAGGACACCGGCCGAATTCGGCGGCGGTCGCCCGCTCCGAAAATCCCAGAAGCGTGAGCGCAAGCGTGCACAAAAGCATCGCGACCGAGCGCGCGATTGGGGGCCAAATCAGCGCATCTTTTCGACGGAGTTGAGGGGACATAGGGCATCTCCAATATTCATATGGTTGAGGGCACACCTCTTCAGATTGACTAATATAGTTATCGGGAATTCCCGGATTTCGTTGCGTATCGGGGCAAAAAAAATGCCGGCGCGACCCTCTCAGAATAGAGGGTCGGCCAGCATTTATAGGGGCGCGTCAACGGCTGCTAGTCTTGCAGCGCGTCGAGCACTTTCTGATGAAGACCGCCGAAGGAAGAGCCCGCAAGTCCCAGGATAATATCGCCGGGCTTGGCGTTCTCGCGCACGAAATCAACGATGGCGTCGACCTCGGGGATCAGGTGCGTCTCCGGTCCAAGCGATTGGATATCTGCGGCGAGTTGCTCGATATCGAGGCGCTCCTCCGGGAGCAGGCCGTCTTTTTTGGCGAAGGGGCGCGAGAGGAGCACGATATCTGCCTGGGCGAACGCGTCGGGATACGCGCTCTGAAACACCTTGCGCCGCGACGTGTTACTCTTGGCCTCGAAGATCGCCCACATGCGCTGCTTCGGGTAGCGTCGACGCATCGCCTCGACCGTCGCGCGCACCGCGGTCGGGTGGTGGGCGAAGTCGTCATAAACCCGAACACCGGCTGCCTCACCCACAAGCTCCTGGCGCTTCTTCACCGTCTCAAAGGTCGCCATCGCCTCGCGCACCGTGTCGGCCGAAATCCCCTCATCAAGCGCGATGCCCAGGGCCCCGAGCATATTGCGCACGTTGAATTCGCCGGGCGTATTGATAGTGAATCGACCCAGTGATTGCCCCGACAGAATGACCTCGGCCGAAGTCGTGTCACCGTATTCGATATCTTCGGCCCGAAGCTCATTTTGCTCGCCGAGCCCGAAGGTGCGGCGCCGGGCTTTGCACCCCGCGGAGACCTTCATCGCCCGCGGGTCATCGCCGTTTACCCACAGGCTCCCCTCGGCCGGAATCATCTCGGCGAAGCGCGTAAAGACCGCCTCGATCTCTTCGACATTCGCGTAGATATCCGCGTGGTCAAACTCGATATTGTTGATGGTCGCGCGGAAGGGCGAATAGTGCCAGAATTTCGGCACCTTATCGAAATAAGCGGTGTCGTATTCGTCGCCCTCGAGCACGAAAATATCGCCCTCGCCGAGGCGGAAATTGCTGCCGAAGTTGCCGGTGATGCCGCCGATCATAAAGCTCGGGTCGCGCTCGGCGAAGGCGGTGATCCAGGCCAACATGCTGCTGGTCGTGGTCTTTCCGTGGGTGCCGGTGACCACCAGCGGGCGGGTGCCGCGCAAAAAGAAATGCGCCAGCGCCTCCGGCAGACTCAGGTGCGGCAGGCCGCGCCGGCGCATCTCAACCGCGTCGGCGTAGGATGCGCGCGAGACGTTCCCGACCACCACCAGATCCGGGTTCCAATTGAGGTTCTCGGCCGCGTACCCGACCATGATGTCGATCCCGCGCGACTCCAACCAGGTGCTCATCGGCGGGTAGGCCATCGCGTCGCTGCCGCGCACCTCAAAGCCGCGATCCACCAGCATCGCCGCCAGACTTCCCATGGCGGTGCCGCAGATGCCGATAATATGAATGGATTCGATCGTTTCGGGTAATTCAGGAAAGGGACGAGGCGCGTCTGCAGTCACGTGGGGGCTCCATAAATGGGTGGCAAATGGATGGAAGCGAAGGTCGCAAACTCAAGCGGCAAAGATCAGGCTTCGGCGTTGCCGCGCACAAATGCCTCGAATTGAGCGCGCTCCTGGGCGTCAAACTCCACAAACTCAAGTCGCATGCCGCGCTCGCGCCGAGGCGCCTCTTTGACCGCGGTGACGTGTGCTTCGATATCAAAGATCTGGCCGGTCTGCGGATGCACCACCGCGCAGATCACCGCCGTGTCGACGGGGTGAAGGTTTGCGGTTCGCACATAGATATTTCCGCTCTGTAAATCTCGCCCGGCGAAGGTCTGAAGCTGCTCCATCGCGCGCAAATGCAGGCTCACGCGCGGCAGATTCTGCGCCCGCGCGAGGTCGCGAACGCTGGGGTCATTCTCGTATTTTTCACTGATAAAGGTGCGCCACCGCGCACGCGTATCGCGCCCAACCGAGTAGAGCTGCACGCCCATCCCCGCGGCCTTGCCGCTCTCACGCGCTTCGGCCGGGTTCACGGTGTGGGCCACCAGACCGAGCATCTGCAAGGGTTCTTCGTCCTCGCTTAGTTGGGTCGAGAATCGCACGAGCTTTCGCAGCGGCAGCGGCTGAGGACACGCGATAAAGATACCCCGATGCGAGGCGTTCGCGATCTCATAGGCCAGCTCCCCATCGGGCAACTGCAGGGTCACTGGCAGGGAGATATTGATCCGTGGCTCGCGGCGTTGTGTCTTATTGCTCATCGATGTCTCGGCGCTCATGCGTGTGAGGAATAGGATGCAGCTTCGGCTCACCAACTAGCATAGAAAACTCCCCGCCCAAGGGAAAGGCTCAACCGCGCGATCGCCGCGAATTGCCCCGAATTTCGAGGCACGCCGCCCGTCCCTGCGACCCGGCGGGATGCCTCAAATACGAAAGAAAAATTGCGGGCCAAAATCGAAATGAAAAAGGCTGTCGTGTCCCGGGTACGCCGGGCCAAGCATGGTGCTGAAGGGGCCGCGTTTTTTGAGGACGTCGGCGAGTTCGCGCAGAAATTGCGCATGCTTGGCGCCGAAGCCGTCGGTGGCGCCCCAATGCTCTTTGAGCGCCACCGAAAACGCGCCATCGACGGCCGCGTCGCTTGCGGTGTCCGCGTCGGCGGCGGCGTCGAATTTGAAACCCGAGATATCAATCGCGTGCCCGAACACATGCTCGCTGAACTTCTTTCCGCGCCCACTCACCGTCTTGCAGCTATGCCCACCGAAGTGGACGATCTGTGCGGGTGCGCGCCCATAAACCCGAACCGCGACCTCCATCACCAATCGCTCAAAGCGAACCAGGCGATCCTTGAAATGTGGGTTGATCTCGATCGGCTGATTGTAGGGGATAAGCGAGCCCTCATAACTGATAACCTCGATCTTTGGGCATTTCGCCTTGCCGCGCACTCGCCGAGATTGGCTGTGATAAGGGTATGATTTATCGGCGGTTTCTCGCTTTCTTGCCCGGGCTTCAAGCGCGTCGACGCTCAGCGCGTCTTCCGGCGACGCCTGGCGCGCCAGTTGGCGCGTTTGGGCTGTGGATGCGCCAGTGGTTTGAGGCGCGTCGGGCCGGGGGGACGATGATTTCGGCGGCGCCTCGGCGCGGGGTTTATCGGGCGTCGCTGCGCGCGAGGGTGCGCAGGCCATCAATATCGCCAGACTCGTCGACGCGATAATCCCATGTCGAAGTCGGCGCGGCTCGGCTGCTGATTCGCTGCCTTTATTGAAGTACTTCATATCACCTCCATAGCTCGGGGCGTTTAGAAAACGGAGCAACGACTAGAATCGCGCTTTTCGGCCGCAATGGCAAATTCGGGCGATAGGGCGTGTATTTCAGTGGCGATTGCGGGCTGTGATTTCGTGCGCGCGAGGCCTGGGCCAGGCGAACTTGCGACGCGACAAGGAACCCTTTATGATTGCCGGCAGTATTTGCGCGAAATCAACGCGCCTCGACACCTAAAATAGCCGACTGGCGTATCGAATAATATTCGACCTTGGAGCGAAAGATGAACTCGAAATTGAAGCTGTCCTTATTCTTGCTCGTTGTCTTTGCGATGAGCACCGGCTTTACCTGGTCCACGCCGAGCTCCCTCACGGTCGACACCGGTGTCAATAAGAGCGTCGTGCCCAACGCGGATCTCATCGCCTGCGGCGGCGATGATGACGACGACGACGATAAGTCGAGCGCCGAGCACGCCTGTGGCGGCGACGAGGGCGACGACGACGATAAGTCGAGCGCCGAGCACGCCTGTGGCGGCGACGAGGGCGATGACGACGATGATAGCAAAGGCGTCTCCGCCTGATTGCTCGTCTGAAATGACCTGAGAGAACCCTCGCCCGCGTCATGCGATATCGCATGGCGCGGGCGTTTTATTTCTTGCGGATCTCGCCCAATCACACCTCCCGTCGAGGGGCTTTTTAGGAAGTTGAAATTTGTATTGGTCATCCTGGGCCAGGTGCCTAGCATTCACTCTCACTCACCCATTGTCGGGCAATCGCCACAAACTCACTTATTGGTGAAATTACGCGGAGGGCATCGATGCCAACACGAAAAGCAACAGCAATCTGGAAGGGGACGATCAAGGATGGTAGCGGGACGATGAAGACCGAAAGCGGGGCGGTTGACGGGAAATACTCCTTCGCCACCCGATTCGAAGACGGCACGGGGACCAACCCCGAAGAACTCCTCGGAGCGGCATCCGCGGGGTGTTTCTCGATGGCTTTTAGCCTCATGCTCACCGAGAAGGGCTATAACCCAACCAAGATTGAGACCGTCGCGGAGGTCGCGATTAAGAATGCCGGCGGCGATATCTCCATTCCCACCATCGCGCTCAATTGTAGCGCGGTGATTCCCGGCATCGAGGACGCCGAATTCCAACAGATCGCCGAGAACGCCCGCGCGCATTGCCCGGTATCGAAGGCGCTCAGCGGCGTTAAGATTTCGCTCGACGCGACACTCGAGGGCTAATCTCCAGCCGCGCCCGGGTGTTCGGGCGCGGCTTGGGATTCCAATATTCCTAAAATATCGGCGAAAATAATGCATATCGTCCGCGATTGGCGCATTATTTTTGCCGATATTTTACTTTTTTGTATGGTATTTGAGGCCGGGTTCTCTTTAGCTCTCTAGCGGAGACTAGGATTTCTTGCCGACAAGGAGAGGACCCAAGCCCCACCGGGGCGCGTGCAGGCCGTCGTCTCGGCCGAAGCTGCGGGCGACGCGCCACGGTTGGCATATAACGTGCTATGGCTATCGTCGAGCGCGCCGCGCCGTGAGCGCATCGCTAAGTTCTCAAGAATGCCAGGGGTTATCCCTGAAATAAATCCACCCTATTGGAGTCTCGAAAATGAGCCGAACTACCCCATTTGACCCCCAGCAGACCGTCGCCAGCCTCGTCCTGGACTTCTCCGAGTGCGGACCGGTCTTCAAAAAATATCATATCGACTTCTGCTGCAAAGGTAATATCAGCATCATCGACGCCGCCGCCGAATACGGAATTGACTACGATACCCTTATCGGCGACCTCAGCCAGGCCATCGAGACCCGCGAGGGCAAGCGCGCCGATGACCCCAGTAAATTGCCGGCGACCGCGCTCATCGCCCATATTATCTCCACCCACCACAAGCCGCTGCGTGACTCGCTGCCCTTCATCGGGGAGCTCTCCGCGAAGGTCGCCCGGGTTCACGGCGAGAACGACCCGCGCCTGATCGAGATGCATGAGGTCTTCGAAGCGCTGGCGGCGTCCTTCCTTGAGCATCTCGACGAAGAGGAGCAGATCCTCTTCCCGGCGCTCATGAGCAAATCCCCCGACCCGGACGTCCTCGCCGAAGAATTCGACAATATGGACGAAGACCACCTCGCCGTCGGCGCGATGCTCGAGAAATTGCGCGCGCTAAGCTCCGACTATTCGATGCCCGATTGGGCTTGCACCAGCTACCGCACTCTATTCCGTGAACTCGAGGCGCTCGAAGGCGACACCTTCACCCACGTGCATCTGGAAAACCACGCGCTGATGCCCCAATTCGCCAGCGCCTAATGCCAGAAATCCGGCGTCCTCGGTGGCGCCGCGCTGCTTAAAAAAACAATCAACTCGGGCTTCTTCCTTTTGGGAAGAGCCCGAGTTTTTGTTTTCGGGGGCGCCCAGGGCCATAGCCCCGCGGCGCGTTTGACGCGGGGGGGGGGCCACGATCTGTGCGGCGCTCGGGGCTGCGCCCTCGTATATTGCGGCGGCGTCGACCAACTGGTAGGCAGCCTATTATCAGCGACGCTTCGATGCGTTTGTCAGCAGGGGGCTTGGCTTCTATCCCGGGGAGCGGAATCGAGCGCGTCTTTTTATTTTTTTGCCGACATATATTCGAGTGCCACGAGGCATCCAGAGACACCTAAAGGAAAAACGATGGCAAATTTTTATAACGACAACGAAGATCTTCGGTTCTACGTCGAAAAATGGATCGACTGGGAGCCTCTGGTGCGCCTGACCGAGCATGACTTCAACTATGAAGACGGGTTCAAGGACAGCGGCGAGGCGGTGGAGTTTTATCAGGAGATTCTGGAGCTGCTCGGCGGGTTTATCGGCGATGAGATCGACCCGCATATCGCCGAGATGGAGCGCGAAGGTCCGCGCTATGAGGACGGAGAGGTTTTCTTCCCGGCTAAATTCGACTCGATTTTTGAACAGATCGGAGAACTCGGGATCCACGGGATTTGCGTGCCGCGTGAGCTCGGCGGCATGAACACGCCGCTGCTGATCTATATGTTTCAGATCGGCATGATGGCCCGGGCCGATGTCTCCATCAGCGCGCACCACGGGTTTCATTGTGGCATCGCGATGGTCCTGCTGGTGACGTCCATCGCCGAGGGCAGCACGGAGTTTGACCCGCAGACCGGCCATATCACGAGCACCCGCTTTGGCGATGAGATCACCGATATTATGAGCGGCGCAAATTGGGGCTCGATGGACATCACCGAGCCCGACGCCGGCAGCGATATGGCGGCGCTTCGGGCGAAGGCGGAGCTCGACGAAGACGGCGTGTGGCGGGTGAGCGGGTCCAAGATCTTCATCACCTCGGGGCATGGCAAATACCATATCGTCATCGCGAGGACCGAGTTCGACGATGAGGAGAAGACCGGTCTTAAGTCGCTGTCGACCTTTTTGGTGCCGGCCTGGACCGAGGACGCCGATGGCAATCGCGTGCGCGTGGCCACGGTGGAGCGCATCGAGGAGAAGCTCGGGCATCACCTGTCGGCGACCTGCGAGGTGCATTTCGACAACGCGCCGGCCTATCTGCTCGGCGAGCGCGGCGACGGGTTTCGCCAGATGCTGCTGTTGATGAATAACGCACGCATCGGCATCGGGTTTGAGTCGCTGGGGCTCTGCGAGGCGGCCTATCGCATGGCGCGCGACTACGCGGCGGAGCGCGAGAGCATGGGGAAAACCATCGACCGCCACGAGATGATCGCCGAATACCTCGACCAGATGTCGATCGATATTATCGGCATTCGCGCCATGGCGGTCGAGGCGGCCTATCACGAGGAGCTCGCCCAAAAATATAAGATTATGGCCGCGGCGACCACGGACGCCCAGGAGAGTGAGCGCGCACTTAAGCTCTATAAAGAGCATCAGTGGAAGGCGCGCCTGCTCACGCCGCTGCTGAAATACCAGGCCGCCGAGAAGGCCGTTGAGATGTCGCAGATGGCCATCCAGATCCTCGGCGGCGTTGGATATACCAGCGAGTACGGCGCCGAGAAGTTGTTGCGCGACGCGATGGTGATGCCGATCTACGAGGGCACCAGCCAGATTCAGGCGCTGATGGCGATGAAGGACTCGATGAGCTCCATCATGAAGAATCCGCAGGCCTTCGTGAAGCGCGTCGCCCAGGCGCGCTGGAAGAGCGTGTCGGAGCGCGACCCGCTCGCCCGGCGCGTGGCGAAATTGGAGAGCCTGGCGCTCGGGGCACAGCAATATCTGGTCACCAAGACGGCGGTCGACAAATTCAAGTCACTCTCGAATGTACCAATCTTCGACTGGCCCCAGGAGCTCACCAAAGAGTGGGATCCCAAGCATGATTTTGCCTACGCGATGCTCCACGCCGAGCGCTTGTCCCGCTTGCTAATCGACCTTAATATATGCGAATTGCTCTACGCGCAGCAGCTTGAATACCCGGAGCGCGCCGGGCTTTTGGAGCGGTATCTGGAGCGCGCCGAGCCGCGCTGCCGCTATTTGCACGACGAAATCACCACCACCGGTGAGCGACTGATCGCCCGGCTTCACCCGGAGCGCGCGGGCGAGAGCGCATCGGAGTAACCCCCGACGCCCACGCGTCCAAGAGTAGTCTGAGATTATGAAAGAAAAACATATTCGAATTAGGATCCAGCAGTGTCTGGCGCTGTCGCAGGCGTCGAATTGTCCGCGGCGCAAATTTGGCGCGCTGCTGCTCGACCCGGAGCGAAACGTCGTGCTGATGGACGGCTATAACGGGGGGCCGCGCGGCGGCGGAGAGCTATGCGGCGGGGATGTGTGTTTGCGCGACGCACAGGACGTGGAGTCCGGCACGCGCATGGAGATCGGCTGCCACCATGCCGAGATGAACGTGATCTGCAATTGCGCCGCCTCGGGCGTGCCGACGCGCGGCGCGTGGCTGGTGGTGACCGGTGAGCCGTGTATGATGTGCGCGAAGTTGATTCATCACGCGGGGATTCGCCGGGTTCTGGTGGTCGGCGGTGGATACGCCGGGGCCAACGGAATTCAATATCTGAAGGACCATGATGTCGATGTTCAGGCCATCGATGGCCCGCAAGACCCGCGTCTGAATAAGATCACCTGAGGGTGGTCGGGCGCGTTATTTACCCAGGTCCAGCCGAAGGGCCTGATCAAAACCCTAGCCAGGAGAAACTATGCAACGTGATGTCGAGAAGATCACCAATCGAGAGTATTTCGCCACGACCCTGCGCCGCATCGCCGACGCCGTGGAGCAAGGGGAGTCCTTCCGGATTCAGGTCGAGGGGCATCGCTTGACGGTTCCCGCCGACGCAGAACTTTCGGTTGAGCATGAGGCCGAAGGCGGGCTGGAAGAGCTCGAATTGCAATTTAAATGGGGCGACGGGAATAGTTAAGCGTTTCGGCACCCGCCCGAGCGGCGCTTAAAGAAGTGCTCAGCAATGCTCGCTGGCGGGTGTCGTAACTTTATTTGCTTCAACGCCTTCTCAGTCTCAGGGATGTGCGCACGATTCTAAGTGCAGCATGGACGGGCGCAGTCGCTTTTGCGGATGAGATTCCCAGGCAGCCCGTTCAGCGCTTTGTAGAGAAAACTCCAATCGACCAGGCAGGGGGGACTTGCCCAGAGGCGACGCAGCGCTATGTCTTGCGCATCGTCACGGGAATTCCCGTGCCATTTCCAAGGCCCCGGAGCAGCGCGTCGTTGCGCCGATCTGCGGGGAGCAAATGTCCGCGACCCTGGGGGCGTCCGGGCGCAGTCGTGAGTAGACGTGTGAATGAACGCGTGAATGCGAGAGCCGTACTTTTTGGATGAAGTTTCGAGTTTCAATATTTGCGGGTCGGGGGGCGCGTGTGCGAACGCCGGCGGCGCATAATGAAAGGAGATGCACGTGAATCGCAAACGAATTATTTCGACTTGTCTGTCTGTTGGTATGGCGCTGAGCCTGGGTGCATGTGGGGACACCGGTGACGGGGATGTGGGCCCGGGCGTGGAGACCGCGGGGATGGCGCTCAACATCGACCTGATTGGCGGGTCGGACGTGGCCGGATTCCGCTTCACCGCGACCCCGGTGGATTGTGATACGGGGCTGCCCACCGGGGACCCGGCGATGAGCGCCGAGGAGAGCCTGGAGCAGGTGAACCTGCCGGGGGATAACTCGACCTTTGAGAAAAAACCGTATGACCCGGATTCCTCCCACCATTTCTCCGACCACTTCTTCACGGTGGCGCCGGGTTGCTACGACATTGAGGCGACCCCGATCACCGGTGACGGCGATGATTCGCTCGATTGCGCGACCGCCACGCTCTATAACGAGACGGTCTACGACGACACGTTCAATGAGTTTCTCCTGATCAGCCAATGTCGTGGGGTTGCCAGGACCGCGCTCGACGTCATCGGTACGCTCAACCATCCGCCCGAGATCAGCCTGGAGATCGACAAATTCATGTGCGCCGGCGCCGGCGTGGTGGCATGTGCGACGGCCAGCGACCCCGACGGAGACCCGCTCGAGTTTACCTGGGAAGGCAGAGAAGGGGAGTGCTTCGAGCCGGAAGTGATCAGCAATACGACCGACCCGGAGACCGGTGAGGTGACCGAATGTGTGGTCATTCCGAGCCGTCGCGCCAAGAGCCTTGGCTATAAGGTAACGGTGCGAGACCTCGCCTGGGAGAATTGGTGCCTGACCCCCATCGAGGATATTCTGCCCGAGCAAACCGGCGTTGATTTTGACGCCTCCGAATCCCAGGCGTCGATTAAATTCAAGACCCATGCGCTCGCCGATTGTACCCCGGCCGGCATGGCTTTTATCGGGGTGACCCTGGGCGCTGACCTGTGCGTGGTCGATGGCAAGTTGAAGACCGACGATTCGATGGGCATGAAGAAGTCACAGGCTACCAAATTGGCCAAGAATGCGGTCGATTACGTCAACCCGAATCTATTGGGCGACCCGGACCCGCGCATCCTGGTCGTGCGTGACACGGTCAATAACGAAGACCCCTATGAAGATGAGTATATCAAGGCGCGCCTGGAAGCCGCTGGCTTCACGCAGGTAGACCTGATTGACGAGCCCGTCGGTGGTTTGAAGCGCTACCAGACGATCAGCTATTCGGTCATCTGGTTCGTGAACCCCGGATATCCGATCAATAACAAAAAGACCTACCGAACCCTGACGAAGTTCCGCGAGTTGGGCGGTGGCGTAATTATCTCGGGCGATGATGCCAACCAGAACCAGGATCTTCAGCCGCCCAACTGGTATAATATGGAGACCTTCAGCTTCATGGGCTTCGACGATACCGCGACCAATGACAACCCCAACGGCACCTATACCTGTGGCTATTTGACCGACCAAAACCAGGGGAAACGCTATATCGTCAAATTCGACGCGGCGTCTCCGTTGGCCTCGGGAATGGGTGACCTCACCTTCCCCTACGGCAACGATATCGACCGCAACTACGCCCTGGGTCTGGGCGAGACGGTAGGGGCGACGACCGTTGGTCTGTACTACCCGGGCAAAAAGGAATGCCTGGTCGACCCTGTGACGGTCATGACCACGGTGCCCGCGGGAACGGTGCTGCCGAGTCCCTGAGTCCGCTGAGGTGTAGCAGACTTACCTGACGCGATTTGTTGAATTCGTATCTGGATGATGAATATGCGTCTAAAAATGCCCCGCGAGACCTGGTGTCTCGCGGGGCATTTTTTTTGTGTCGCGGCGGAGGTTATGCGTCGAGCTCGGTCGGGTCTTCGCTCGGCCCGCTGGCCTGCTGCTCGATGCGCGCCATCGTCTCTCGGTGCTCCTCGCAGCCCAGCAGCTTTTGCCAGCCGGGGTAGGGCGTCCAGGGACGCCGCTTCGGCCCCAGCAGGCTTTCCTTGAGGGCGAGCACCCGCTCGGCGGCGCGCTGCACCCGAATAAGGTCATCGAAATTATTGCGCGCCAGCGCGAAGAGATGTTTGCGCGCGCGCTGCCAGATATCCTCGCTGCGACAGATGAGGAAGATATCGATGCCCGCTCGGAGCCCCAGCTCGACCATCTCCTCAATCTCATAATGCGCGGCGACCGCCGCCATCTCGAGGTCGTCGGTGATGACGACCCCCTCATAGCCGAGCTCATCGCGCAAGAGGCCGCGAATCGTGGCGCGGCTCAGGGTGGACGGGTGTTCCGGGTCGAGGCAGGGGACCATCATATGCGCGGTCATCAACATCGGAATATTGGCGCTGGCCATGCGGCGAAATGGTTGCAGCTCAACCGCGTCCAGGCGCGCGCGGTCATGCTCCAAAACGGGCAGGGCGATATGGCTGTCGACCAGGGTGTCACCGTGGCCGGGGAAATGCTTTCCGCAGGGGATCACCTGGGCGATATGATGGCCGATCAAAAACGCGCCGGCGGTGCGAGTGACGATGGCCGGGTCGTTGGAGAACGCGCGGTCGCCGATGATCGGGTTCTCCGGGTTGGTGTCGACGTCGAGCACCGGCGCGAAGTTCAGGTTAAACCCGAGCGCCGCGATTTCGGTGGCGATGACCTCGGAGACATCGGCGGTGAGCCGCAGATCTGCCATATCGCCGACGGCGCGCATCGGCGGAATCGGCGTGAGCGGATCTTTGAGGCGCACCACGCGCCCGCCCTCCTGGTCCACCGCCACAAACGGCGCAGCGACCGCGTTTTCGCTCAATTGATGGATGCGCGTATTGAGCGCCGAGACCTGCTCAACCGAGGTGATATTTCGCCGAAATAAGATGGTCCCGCCGATATCGCCGCGCGCCAGCGCGTCGGCGATGGCCGGCGGGGGGTCGGTGTCGGCGCCCTCAAATCCGACCAATAATAATTGGCCGATGAGTGCGTAGAGTTCAGCGTCAGTCGGGTCGTCGGTGGTTTTCTTGATAGCGTCTTGCACGGTCTGATTGTCCATAAAAAAAGGGGCGGGGCGTCACCGCCCCATGATGGCGATACTGGGAAAAAGCGCAAGTTTGAAACGGCGAGGGTTCGCCAGAAAAACTAGCGGGTCACTCCGGGCCGGCGCCGGCGGGCGAAGATGGCCAGGCCGCCAAGCAATAGGAGTCCGTGGGCGGGTGTGGGTTGCCCGGTCGCCGCGCAACCGCAGCAATCCGAGCTATCTGAGTCTTCGTGATTGTTAGTCCAATTGTCATCCTGCGGTTGAGGTTGCGGTGCATCGTTGGCATCCGGTGCCGACTGGGTATCTTCGAATCCCACGGTGGCGTCCGGATTTGCGGTCGTATCCGAACTCACATCAAAGCTGCCAGCATCCTCGGGACCCGCGTCGGCCTCGCCGGGATTGCCCGGCTCGCCCGGATTGCTGGTGGCGGTGTCTTTGAATCCCGGGGCGATGGTCCAGCCAGGGTTTTCAGCCGAATCGAAGCGGTAGGCGCCGACGTCGGCGACGCCCATGCGTAGCAGGCCGTTGAAGTCGAACTCGGTCACCCGGCTTGTATCGCCAGCGCCGACCAACGCGCCCGTCGCCGACGGGTAGACATCCATCACGCCGCCGCCGGTGTGCGCGTCCACGAAGTCCGCGCCGAGGTCGCCTGCGCTGAGTCCACCCGCTGGACCGTTGATTCCGCCGACGCCGACATTTCCGCTGATCTGCACCGCCGCCATATCGCCCATCAGTCGAAGCGCCGAAGCCGACGACGAATACGCAGCGTTATTGGCGATGACCACGCTGCCGGTCGCCCCGCGCAGCGCGATGGCGTCGCCGGTGTTGACCACCGTATTGTGTATGACCTCGAGATTTGCCGGGGCGCCGGCCTGGTGGGGTTGCAGGGCGATGCCGCTGGCGGCGGCACCCAGGATAATATTATTTCGAATGATGGCGTCCTGGGAGGTCTGAATCCCGTTGTCGCCGCAGGCCCACATCACATTGCCCTCGATGATATTGGCCGGGCCGTTGCCGGCGGTCGAGTAGGTGAGAATGCAGGGATACCCGGTGTCGTGGATGACGTTGCCGCGGATGGTGTTGCCCCAGCCACCCTCTTTGATCTCGATGCCGTCGCCCTGAGTGACGTTTGGCCCGTTGGTGTGGTGGATATAGTTATGGGCGATGAGGCCCTCCGAGAACTGACATCCATTGGAATTGCACCCAAGGTACATGCCTTCGCCGTGGCCTGCGGTCCCGTAGATCTCATTGCCGATGATGAAATTTCGCCGGTAGTGGGCGCCGCTGTCGTTCATGCGCAGCGCGACGGCGTTGGTGTCGAAGATCTCGCAGTCTTCGACGCGGACATCCTCGGCGTGCAAAAAGCGAAGCCCCGCCGAGCCACCCGAAAAGCGAAGCCCGCGGATGTGCAGATGCTCGGCGTCGATATCCCAGATATTCTGCTCAGCGTTGGGTCGATGGATAAGCGGCGCCGCCCCGTCGGCCGCCCGGATGACGATGGGCGCCTCGGCGGTGCCGCGCAGGGTGAGCAGAAAGCGCGGCGACATCTCATAGGTGCCGTCGGCGAGCACCAATTCGTCGCCGGGATTGAGCGCGTTCGCGGCTGCTCGGAGGTCATCGCCGGGTTGGACCTGCACCGTGGCGGCGAAGCTCGTCGCGCCCATAAAGGTCACGGCGAGCGCGCCGAGAAACGAGAACGCATAGTGCAATAAAATAGGTTGGCGTGGCATTTGGAGCGGCTCCGCTTTCGATCACAGTTGAGTGGCCTGGTGTGGGCCTGGGCAGTGCTGAAGATGTCGTCGAAGCGTAGCTTTGTGGTGGGCTGGGCGTCAATCACTGCGCGACGCATCTCCGAAGTTTCCTTTGAGCGCTGTCTCGCCTGGAGATTTTGGTGCCCCGTTGTGCTGGTGAATGCTGCAAGGCCAGGCCGATGCTTATGGTAGCACTGGCCTGGCCTATGTGTGTGACGCGGCCCCGGTTCTTTAATGCGGGCACCTATTGGCGGGTTAGAAGACAACATCCATGCCGAGGTTCGCGGCGGTGGCGCTGGAGGCTTCGGTGCCGTCGGTAAATTCGGATAGTGACACGCCGATCGAGGGCGCGAGCGTCACTTTGCCGAGGTCCACGGGGACGCGGATACCGGCGGTGCCGGTGACGCCCCAGGTGGTCTCCGGGGTGGAGAATTCCTGAGGGCGCTCTTCTAATTCGTTACGTTCGGTCGAGGGGTTATAGACCCAGCGCGGCGCGAGGGCAACGTCGACTGCTTGAGCGTTAACCGGGACGCTGACATAGCCCGTCGCCGACACAAATGGGACGACATAGGGGTTCTCAAACGCCAGGACCACGCCGAGGTCTGGCGAGAGAAATTGGCCCGCAGCGTAGGTCCCGCCGGCGACTCCGCCGGTCACCGCGACATAGTCCTGCAGGAGCGCGGGCGCCCATTTGGCGCCAACGCGCGTGCTCCAGATGGTGGAGTTGACCGGTTTTTTTAGCTCTTCCATATTGGTGACCACGCGCAAATTCCCGTCCACACCAACCTCGATTTGATCGCTTAAACCGTAGCGGTATTTGGCGCTTATTTGAGCCAGGTCGATCGATGCTTCATGCCCCACGCCTCCTTGAGCGCCCAGGGACTGCTCGCCCGCGTCGAGCGTCTTGGCCGCTTCCAGCGCCGCTACTCGCCCGGGTTGAGAATATAAATGGGGGGAACTACACGCCGTCGCCGTCAAAGATGCAATCACTAGAAGAGTCGCAACCATCAAGTAATTTTTCGACATAATATTCCAATTTGCTTAAGGGTCTCCAAACTTCAGTCGCCACTTAAGCATGAACCGTGCCATCCCCTTATCTGTGGTGTGAGCGGCCCTTCTGACCCGCCTCAACGCCCCTGGCGCGTTATTGCGGGGGCGTTGAGGTGGCTCGATGGATAATATGCGCCCCATCGAATGGATGAGGCGTGTGCCGACAAAGCGTCGCGGCGACCCTGAGGTGTCTCAGGGCGCGCGGGTCATCGCGCGCGGGTCCAGGATATCGCGCAGGCCGTCGCCCACGAAGTTGATGCTCAGGACGGTGATCATAATCGCCAGGCCGGGGAAGATGGCCAGGTGCGGGATGAGCAAGAAGTAGGTGGCGCCCTGGTCGAGCAGCGCCCCCCAACTAGGCAGATCTTGGGGGCCCAGGCCGAGGAAACTCAGCGCGGCCTCGGCGAGGATGGCGCCGGCGACCCCGAAGGTCGCCTGGACGATGACCGGGGCGAGGATGTTGGGGATGATCTCGCGAAAGAGGATGCGCCGGGTGGGGAACCCGAGGGCGACCGATGCCTCGACATAGGCGCGCTCGCGCTCGCTGAGCACCTGCCCGCGCACCAGGCGCGCGTAGCCCGCCCAGCCGGAGACCGACAGCGCGCCGATCACCGCCAAGAGGCTCGGGCGTTGGGTGATGAAGATGAGCAGAATCGCCAGCAGAATGCCCGGGAAGGCCATCAGGATTTCGGTGATGCGCATGATGACTTCGTCAACCCAGCCGCCGAAATACCCGCTGATCGCGCCAAGCGTGATGCCGACGGTCGAGCAAATCGCGACCGTTGAGACGCCGACCAACACCGCCACGCGCGTGCCGAAGATGATCTGGGTGAGCACGTCGACGCCGTTCTCGTCGGTCCCCAGCCAATGGGCCATTGAGGGGCCTTCGAGCTGGTGGGTGACGTCGATCTCGGTGAGCCCATAAGGGGCGATCCAGGGCGCGAAGACCGCGACAAAGAGCACGCCCAAAAGGACAAAAAGGCTTACCCAGACCAGGGGGCCCAGGCGGTCTCGGCGGCTAAATATGAGTTTTAATAACCACATGAGATGGATGACTTCTCGGCGGAGGTCGGCGTTAAGTGCGGCGCGATAGCGGGTGTTTGGGCGGGCTCAATCATAGCGAATCCGCGGGTCGACCCAGCTATAGATCAGGTCTGTGAGCAGGTTAACGACCACGTAGGCGAAGGCGATGAAGATCACGCAGCCCTGCACGATGAGATAATTTCGCGAGTTAATGGCGTCGAGCAAAAGCGTCCCCAGGCCGGGGCGCGCGAAGACCTTCTCGACGATAATCGCGCCGCCCAAAAGCGCGCCGAATTGCAGGCCGAGGATGGTGATCACCGGGATCAGCGCGTTTCGAAGCGCGTGTTTAATGGTGACCTTCCAGGCCGGGTTGCCCTTGGCCTTGGCGGTGCGGACATAGTCCTGGCTTAGGACCTCCATCATGCTCGATCGGGTCATGCGCGTGAGCTTGGCGGCCAGCGCGCTGCCCAGCGTGATGGCGGGCAGGATGAGGGTCGAGAGGCCGGTGACCCCGCTGCCCGGGTTCGGCAGCGCCTGCAGGGTGATGCTAAACAGAATCAGCAGCATCGGCCCGAGCCAAAAGCTGGGCACCGAAATCCCCAGAAGGGCGATGACCGCCGAGCTATTATCGACCCAGGAGTTGGGCCGAAGCGCCGACGCGATGCCCAGCGGCAGCGAGATCATCAGCGCAATCGCAAGGCTCGCCAGGGCGAGCTGAAAGGTCGCCGGGATATTGGCCATCAGCTTATCGCTGACCGTCACCCCGCGCTCCCCGCAGAGCGTGCCGAGGGTCCCGTTGGCGACGTCGCCCCAGAAGAGCACATATTGCTGCCACAGTGATTTATCCAGGTTCAGGCATTCCCGCATCGCTTGCTTGTCCACGGCGAGGGCTTGCTCCCCGAGGATTGACGCGATGGGGTCGCCTGGGACGGCGCGCAGCACGAGAAAAACGAGCGTGACCACGCCGAAGATCACGATGATCGATGCCAATAGGCGGCGAAGTAGAAACGTCGTCATGGACTGCCGAGGGGAGTTGCGTGGAAAGAAGCGGTGATACGCCAAGCGTGCGCGGCGCGTGTTGCTCCAGCGTTCGGCTGAATATAGTGTTTGGCCGCGAGTGATGTCTAGCCTACATTGCGCCCGGGCCCGCAATTCGGGTAAACCGACGGGCGCCGGCGCCGGCCTGGGACTTCAAACTTCTCAAAAAATTACAGACGAGTTTATATGCTTTTTGTCATTGATGTAGGAAATAGCAACACCGTATTGGGCGTCTATGACGGCGACGAGTTGGTGAAGCATTGGCGCGTGCAAACCCGCCACCGCAGCACGAGCGACGAGCATGGCATCCTGGTGCGCGAGCTCTTTTATTTCGCCGGGGTGGACCCGGAGAAGGTAAGCGCGGCGATTATTAGTTGCGTCGTGCCGCCGATGGAGCGCTCCCTGGTGGCGATGGTGAAAGCCTATTTCGGCCTGGAGCCGCTGGTGGTTGGCGAGAGCGTGACGCCCTCGATGCCGGTGCTCTACGAGAACCCGAGCGAAGTTGGCGCGGACCGCCTGGTCAACGCCGTGGCCGCCTGGGACCGTCACCGCACGAGTCTGGTGGTGGTTGATTTTGGCACCGCGACGACCTTCGATGCGATCACGGCCAAAGGCGAATATCTGGGCGGGGCGATTTCGCCGGGCGTGACGATTTCGAGCGAGGCGCTCTTTCAATACGCGAGTAAATTACCGCGCGTTGAGTTCGCGCGCCCCCCGTCGGTGATCGGCCGCACCACCGTGCACTCGATTCAGTCCGGCTTGCTCTACGGCTATACCGGTCTGGTGCGCGAGATTGTCGGGCGCATGAAGCAGGAGTTGGACGGAGAGACCCGCGTGGTCGCAACCGGCGGCCTGGCGGGGTTCTTCGCTGATGAGACCGATATTATCGACGAGGTCGACCAATTTCTGACTCTGACCGGCCTTCGTCTCATTTTTGAGGAATATAGTTGATGCAGGGCGCGTCTTGTGCAATGTAAGAACAATTATGGGCATGCTGCGGCTCCGTACTCGGGGCCCGAAGCAATTCTAAGCTGCATGATTGTGCAGTCTAGGGTGCGATCGATTCCGCGAGGGGCGTTTTTTAAGACGCCTCGGCCCTGCATTCATCTGACGCGCTTACAAATTTTAATAATAGCAGAGTGAATCCGCGCGTTTTCTGTGTCTTTTAAGGAGTTCCGTTTTATGTCTGCACGCAATACCTTCGCAGCGACGAGGCGTTCCCACGCCATCATGAAATGGTTGCAGAACGGCGAGGATGTCACGATTCTACGAGTGGTCGAGAACTTCGGGATTAAATACCCCCAGGCGCGCGAAGACCTGAAATTACTCGAAGAGCTCTACCTGCTTGAGACCCACCGCCAGGGGCGCACCAAGGTTTGGCGTTGGGCGGAGTTTAATCCTCAATATATCTCGGTGGCGACCGCGGCGGCGCTGGAGCTGGGCTCCATCGCCCTCGACCTATTTCACGACACGCCGTATTTCCAGGAAATCGAGCGCCTCGCCCAGCATTGCCGCGAGCGCGTGGGTTCGCCGGACTCCAAGCAGCGCGTGCGCCTGGACCGGGTGTCGCGGGCGTTGCATCTGCGGCGCAGTTGGCTGCCGGTCGATGAGAACGCGATGACCGAGCATACCGAGGATATCCTGGACGCGGTCTTCTTGGGCCAGCGCCTGGCGATGCAATATTCGCGGGCCGACGGCGCGCTTCGCCACTATATCGTCACGCCGCGAAAGTTGGTCTGGTATGAGGGGCGCCTGTGGTTGTTGGCCGACCACGAGTCGCGCACCAAGCTCTATGATGTCGCGGGCATCGTGTCTTTGGACGCCTTGCGGGCCGAGGCGCCTGCCGAGGATGCCGACGCGGAGGGCGGCGCGGACGCGGGCGACGATGGTGTGGTCGAGGTGGACTTCGGCGTCGATGAGAACGGCGATATCGATCTGGAGAAATATTTCGAAAACGCCTTCGGCATCTACGCCCAGAACTATCCGGTGGCCGACGTGCACCTGGAGGTTCGAAACTCCTGGGCGAATTATCTGCGGCGCTACCGCATCCATCCCTCTCAGCGCATCGAAGAAGACCCGGACACCGGCGGGCTGCATGTTCACCTGCGCCTGGGCGTCTGCCCCGAGTTCCGCACGTTTGTGCTCGGCATGATCCCGGACGTGCGCGTGCATGCTCCCATCGAGTTCGTCGAAGAGCTCGATGAGACCATCCGCGAGTGGTTGGAGTCAAAGGCTGCTCAGGTCGAGGCGACCTGAGCAGGTGGGGCTCAGGTCTTAAGCTCGAGCTTCCAGGGGATCAGGTCGGTGGGGCTAAAAATAAGGTCGAATTGCATGGGCCCTTTTTGGGGGATGAGGCCCTGGACTTCGAGGCGTTTTTGCCCCCCGCCCGAGCGCAATTGAGGGGGCGTGAGTGCTTTAGCCCCCGGCACGCTCAGCGCTTTGGCGCTGGCCGGGTCGGCGGCCAGGCGCCACTGAGGGCAATGCGCGGTGTCCAAGACTTTGAGCGCGCGAATCGCCGTATCGTTGTCGAGCTCGCTTGAGGTCGCCTCCATATAGGCGGCGAATCCCTTGCGCGTAGCGAGCGCGACGAACTCTCCGGAGCGGCGGATATACGCCAGGCTGACGCGGTCGCCGTCGCGAATCCCCGCGCCACCCGGGCCCGCCGCGAAGGTCGGCGCCCACTTGCTTGGCAGCGAGAAGGTGATCGCGCCGTCGGTATCCTGATCGATCTTCAGCGAGTCGGAGACGTGGGAAATCGCGGCGTCCGACAGCGAGAATAGATAGCCGGTCCACAGCGTCGCCAGGGTCGCCGGCAGCGAGTCATTTTGCACGCCGCGGGTGGGGTCGATATAGTCGCGGCGCACGCTCATCGCGGTGCTGCGCTGCGTGGCGCGTTTGGCCAGGCGCGATAAGAGGTCGAGGTTGACCGACTCTTTGTCCTCACTTTTAAGCCAGCGATCCACCAGCTCAAACGGCTTAAGGACGGTCTCGCCGAGCTCCAAGAAGCTCTCGGAGGCAGGCTTGCCAAAGGTCCAGGTCGCGTTGTGCGTGACGGCCAGGCTGTGGCCGAGGAACATCGCCAGCGAATAGGCCGCGAAATTCTCATACCCCTCGAGCTCGTTATAGAGCTCACTGGGCGGCTTCACGTTGTCGAGCAATCCGTCGCGACAATTCATCTCCATCTGCCAGACGCTATCGGGGCGCGCGTCCAGGACGACGGCCTTATTCTCCTGGGTGGCGACCAGCAGGTTGCGCAGGCATCGCTCCAAAAAGATCTCGGATGCGAGGCTGCCGGTGGTGACGCGGAAATCTCGGGTATCGATCTGTGAAGAATAGCCGAGCAGCGAGTCACGCTTGAGCAGGACTGGCGGGACGGTGTCGATCGTCGAATAGCCCATCTCAGACGGCCACTCGAGCGGTTCTGGCGCGGGGATGCCGCTGAGAAGGTCCTCGTTAAGCCTCTTCTCCTCCAGGATCAGCGCGCGCACGTTCTGGATATTCGCGTCGACATTTGGATTCGATTGCTGGCGCGAGGGGGGCGGCTGGGGGCGCGTTTGGCGCGCCGGTTGCGCCTGGGCGGAAGATTGCGCGCTTTGGTAGGGCGAGGCGCTCGTGTGAGGCTGCGGGGCCATCGGCTGTGGCGCGCGCGCCTGCGGTGACGGGTCCGGACGGCTCAAGCGACCCTGGGCGTTCAAGGGCGCGCCGACCGTCGAGCGCTTCCGATCGATGGCCTGGCGACCGGAAATCGCGCGGCGAGCCTCCCCAAAGAAGTGGTTCATCTCCTGGTCGGGCTTGGCGATCGAATACGCCAGGCGATTGACAAATTGCATGGCGGTCTTCTCGGGCATGCGCCCGGCGATCAGCGCGTCGACCAGATCGGTGGTGACCTTTCGGAAATGCTGAAAACCATGCCTGCTCGGGTCATTGCTGAGCGCGGCGATAAATTGGTTGGTCCCGTCTTCCCAGCGTCCCTGCCGAATGATCTGCTCGCCGTAAAGCGCGCGGGCGAACGCGTTGTCCGGTTGCATCCCGATGACCGCCTTGAGCCTGGACTCGGCGCTGCTGCGCTGGCCACGGTCCCCGAGGATTTGCGCCTCGAGGATTCGAAGCTCGGGTGTCTTGCGCACGTTCATGCCTTCATTTACGCGACGCTCCGCACGATCAAGATTGCCCTCGCGATAGTCGATTCGCGCCAGGCCCAACAACGCCGCCGCGGGATCTTTACCGTCTTTGATGAGTTGCTCAAAGATTTCGCGCGCCTCACCATCGTGACCGCGCTCATATTCGTCCCAGGCATCTGCGATTGTTCGTTGCATAGATATTGCTCCGGCAGGCGCGTGGGCCCTTAAGAGTGCATGAAATAATAAGTGCTTTCGCGGCTACTGTACTGCGAGTCAGAGAGATTGACCAGACACGCGTTGCTGGGCCTGCTCGATTTCTTGGGCCTACCGCGACTCCAGATCCCCGAGCGCGCCGAGCTCGCTCGGGGTGTTGATATTGAGCAACTTCGCGCCGACCGGCGCAGGCGCGTCGAGGCGGGTAAAATCACCCGATTCGATCAGTCGTCGAAGTGACAGGCGCCGGGTCGCGAGTTGCGCGTCAATGCGCGGCAGCAGGGCAGGGCGGTAGAATGAGAAGAGCGGCTCGAAGGCGCCATCGCGCAGGGTCGCGACGCCGTGCTCGGCCGCCGATTCGCGGGCGTGCTCGAGCAGCCATTGCAAGGCCGCGGCGTCCACCCGGGGCATGTCGCAGGCGAGCAAGATGACGGGTTGGTCCAGGTGGGTGAGCGCGGTCTTTAACCCGCCCAGCGGCCCAAATCCCGGCGCGTCATCTTGAATCCATCGCGTGTCGTCGCGCTCGCCGGTGCGCCCGATGACCGCGACGGTGGGCGTGAGTCGCTGGGCGACGTCGATGATGCGCTCGAGCAGGGTGGTGTCGCCGACTTTAAGCAGGGCCTTGTCTTGGCCCATGCGCCGGCTCTGGCCGCCGGCCAGGATGGCGATGGCGATGGGGAGGCGATGATTCATTTTGGCGCGTCGGTGGTGAAGCGGCGTAATTGATCGCTCGAAAATGCGTCCCAGGACGGGGTGTCAATTTGCTGGCCCTCGTCGGGGAGCACAAACCAGACCTGGTCGATAACCTGGGGGCCGCGCGAGCGAATCACGTGGAGCTCCTGGGCGGGCATAAAGCCCTGGCCGACCAGTCCGATGCGTTGGCCCTGGGCGTTCTCGGCGACGTCGAGCACGATGACCGCGTGGCCCGGGGAGCCGGGGGCGACGAAGAAGTCGCCGGCTTCGATGGCCCGAGGTTGGACGGACTTGCTGTCCAGGCGAAGCGAGCGCGTACCTGCGTACATAAAGACGGTGTCGAGCCAGCGGCGAAATTCGGCGCGGGAGCCGTTGGGTTTGGCGCTGCGCACGCGCTTGACCTTGGAGCCGGCGATGCGAAAGCGCTCGCCGTTCTTCCAGTCGCCCCAGCGGGTCTCGTCGCCGCTGGTAAAATGGTAGGCGAGTTGGTCACGTTGGTCGGAGGACCACAGATATTCGGCGTGCAGACGAATCGCGGTGTCCGCGCATTGCTGCAGGTTTCGCGCGCCGACGTCCATCGCGACGATGGCCGCCGACGGGCTCCGCAGCCGCTCACCTGAATAGGAGTGCACGGTCCTTCGGTCGGTGAGGAGCGGCAACCCGCGCAAAAACGCCGCGAATGTGCCTTCGGCGACTTCGACCCGGGTATAACCTTCTGGCGGCGCAAAGCGCGCGTCCATGGGGGTGAACTCTTGGCCCGCGAACTCTTCGCCGGCCAGCCAGGCGTAGGTGTCGGTGAGCGCGGCGGTGTGGACGGTCACGGGCGCGACGACCTCCTTTTCGGGCCGTCGCGCGGGCTCCACGGCCTGGGCCTGCGTCCCAATCGTGACGGTTTCCGGGGCGACAATATGGTGGTGCTCCGTCGTTTCGACCACGGTTTCCTGGGCGAAACACGCAAATGCAGCCGAAGTCAGGGCGACGAGTGCCAGGGGGGCGATAAGATATGCCGGACGAAAGGACATCGGTGCGCTCACAAATTGAGGAGAAGAGTAGGGCCCATCCAATTGAACGCCCGGCGGGCAAAATCGATCTAAAAAACTTGAGCCCGACTTACTCGCCGTCCCACGCGTGTTTGATGCGCACCAGGCGCACGCCGTCGCCGGTGCCGACCAGCGTGTCCCACCACTCTTCGTCCTGCCAGATATAGCGAATCTGGATGCCGTGGCACAGCCCGTCGGCGAGCAGTTGGCGGGCTGTTTCAAGCGGGACGCTCTGCTCGTTTGCGTAGCGCTCGGGCCCGCCTTTGACCATCACACCGAAGACCCGCGTGAGCTCCAGGTCCTGGTAATATTGGGCGAGGGTGGCGGCGTCGAGGAGTCCCTGATTTATCTCGGGGAGTTCGGGGGGATTGGCGTCGTTCATCGTGATTTCCGGGGTGATTATTCGGGGCGCTGGGCGGGCGGGCGGCTCGGGTTCGGCATGACCATCATGGCGTTCATTGGCGCCGGGCACACGCTATGGCAGACGCCGCACCCGGTGCAATGCTCGGCGACGATGCGCGGCTTGCCCTGGTCGAGGATGATGGCGCCCTCGTGGGGGCAACGCTCGGCGCAGACGGTGCAAAAGCTATGATTATAGGCCAGGCAATTATATTGCTGCAGCAGGGCGAGGCCGATCTTATAGACCGGCTTCTCTTCGGGGGCGAGGGCCGCCGGGTCGATGGCGACCAGGGCGCCGGTTTCGCAGGCGTTGATGCACGGGGTGTCCGCGCACATCCGGCAGGGGTTGTCGAGCAGGTCGATCATCGGGGTGCCCGCGGCCTCGCGAAAGCGCGCCGGTGCCGCGACGATCGAGTCGTGCGGACAGGCGTCGAGGCAGGCGTCGCAGAGGGTGCAGAATTGCAAAAAATCATGCTCGGCGACCGCCCCGGGCGGGCGCACCACCGGGATGGTCCCGCGCGGGCGCGGGTTGAATTCGTCGACGCCCGGGGGAAGTTGGCGCTCGGAGCTATGCGGGTCGAGCTGGCCTAAGAAGGCCAGGAGGTCGACTTTTTGGTGCCCCGAGGCCCCGCTATTTGGCGCAGAGGCCTGCTGTGCCCCGCTCGCCGCGTCGCCTTCGGAGAAGTCGAGGGCGTCGCGCACGAAGCTTCCGCGCAAAAATTGCCGCCGGTTATAGCGACGCTTTTCATCCTTCTCGTCGGCGTCGCTTTGTGTATTCGCGTCTTTTTTCTTGAACCAATCAAACATCGAGGCGCCTTGCTATGCTTATGGGGTCGCCAGCGGCATCGCCGGGGCGAGGGTCGCGGGGGGCATATCCTGGTCGAATTGAGCCGAGGGCGCGTGGCATTGCATGCAGTTTTGCCGCCAGGGATGCGTGGACTTCATGCCCGCTTTGCCGAGGCTTCCGTGGCAGCTCGCGCACTCGTTTCGCATCCAGGTTTGGTGCGGAATCTGCGGCGGCGCGCCCATCCAGGCCACCGGCCCACCGCTGGGTTCGGCCATGCCGACGAAGGTGTTTTCCTCGGACATCGGGCCGAGCAATTCCGGGTCGTCCGGCCCCGCCGGGTTGCTCGGGACATGGCATTGGGTGCAGTTGGTCATAAAGGGGTGGCTCATCGGCGAGGCGACGCGCCCGCGGACCTCAAGCCCGTCGGTGTGACAGGCGGCACAGGCCAGGTCGCCGGTCTGCTTGACCGGGTGCGGGACCGTGGGCGGCGCGCCGGCGTAGGCGCGGTTATTCGCGCGCTCGGCCAGGGCTTTGGCGAGCAATTCCGGGGAGTTTTTGACCTCGGCGTAGAGCTCCGGGCGCTCGGCCGCCAGCTGCGCGATGCTCGACTTCCAATGGTCGTTCTCTGAGAGCGGATTGCTCAAAATCTCGGTATAACTGCGCGCCGGGATCGCCTGGCCGCCGGGGCGCTGGGCCGGCGGGTCGTGGTAGCCGGTGTGTTCAACCTGGCTGCCCGAGCGCGTTCCGACGAAGAACCCGATAAAGGCGACGGCAATCCCGATGACGAGAAAGATCTGGATTGGTTTGTGGCTGCCCGATTTGGTGGACATGACGACTCCTTTAAGCGGCTTATTCGGCGATCTTAGTGATCTTAACGGCGCATTTTTTGTAGTCCGGCTGCTTCGAGATCGGGCAATGCGCGTCGAGCGTAATCAGGTTGATGAGCAGGCGTTCGTCGAACCAGGGTACAAAAACGCTGCCTTTTGGGGGCTTGCCGCGTCCGTTGATCCAGGCCGGCAGGTCGAGCTGCCCGCGGCGCGTCACCAGGCGCACCTTTTCGCCGTTGGCGATGCCCATTTCTCTGGCGTCCGAGGGGTTAATCTCGACATAGGCCTGGGGCATCGCGCGCCGAAGCTGCGGGATGCGCATCGTCATCGTCCCGGAGTGCCAATGCTCGAGCACGCGTCCGGTGCACAGCCACAGCGGGTATTCCTTGTCGGGCATCTCCGGCGGCGCGGTATAGGGGGCGAACCAGATCTGGGCGCGCCCATCGTTGGTCGTTGAGTGGTAGAAGTCGATCTTCTTGCCCTTCTCGACAAACGGGTCGTCGAAGGCGGCGAAGCGAAATTGGGTCTCGCGCCAGGTGCCGTCTTTTTGCTCGACCACCGGCCAGCGAAGCCCGCGCGCTTTGACGTATTCGTCGTAGGGCGCCAGGTTTTTGTGCTTCATGCGCGAGAAGAGGCGATACTCCTCGAAGAGCTGCTTGTCGACGTTGATATCGTAGTAATTTTCCCACTTCCAGACGGGGACTTCTTTGCCCTTTTCGTCCTGCATGGCGAAGATGAATTTGCCGTCTTTATCCTTCATGCCCTCAAAGCCGAGGTCGTAGAGTTTGCGGGCGACCGCGATGGTCTGCCAGGCGTCGTCGCGCGCGCCCTTGGGCGGCTCGACCATGCGGAACCACTGCTGGGTGCGCCGCTCCGAGTTGCCGACCATGCCGTTCTTCTCGACCCACATCGCGCTGGGCAGGATGAGGTCGGCGTGGCGGGTGCTCTCGGTGGGGTAGCCGTCGGAGACGATGAGGAATTTATCGTCGAGCTTGCGGCTGGGGTAAAAGAGCTTCTCCAGGTTCGGCAGCGATTGCCCCGGGTTGGTCACCTGCACCCAGATGGTGTGGATATCGCCGCCTTTGTCGCTGGGCGTCGAGAATTTCTCCCACATCTTCACGGTGTGATAGCCGGGCGTGGGGTTGATGCGCCCCGCGGGCAGATTCCAATACTCTTCGGCGTCCTTGCGGTGCTCGGGTTTGGCCACCAGGCGCCCGCCGGGCAGCAGGTGGGCCAGGGTGCCGACCTCGCGCGCGGTGCCACAGGCCGACGGTTGGCCGGTGAGGCTGGTCGGGGCGTTGCCGGGGCTGCCGAATTTGCCGCTGAGCAGGTGGATGCCGTGGACCAGCCGGTTGATGTCGGTGCCGCGGGTGTGCTGGTTCATGCCCATGCACCACAGGCTGGTGATCTTTTTCTTCGGGTCGCCAAAGATCTTTCCGAGGTGCTGGAGTTGGGCGACCGACAGGCCCGAGAGCTCCGAGACCATCTCGGGGGTATATTCGGCGACCAGCTTTTTATAATCCTCGAAGGTCGTCGCGTCGCCCTTGAGGGTGGGGTTGCTGAGGTCATTATCTTTTCGGAAATTGCAATATTTCTCGACGAACTCACGGTCGTAGGTGCCGTTGGCGATGAGCTGCTGGGAGATGCAATTGGCGATCGCCAGGTCGGTCTGCGGGTTGAACTCCATATAGTGGTCGGCGTGATCGGTCGTGCGCGTTCGCCGCGTGCCGAGATCGATCAGCTCCACCTTCTCGCCGCGCGAGCGACGGTCGATGATGCGGCTGAACAGAACCGGGTGCATCTCGGCGGGGTTATTGCCCCAGCAGATGATGACGTCGGCCTTGTCGAGATCGGTGAAGGTGCCGGCCGGCTCGTCGACCCCGTAGGTGCTCTCGAACCCGGTGACCGCGCTGGACATACACAGGCGCGCGTTGGGGTCGATATGGTTGCAGGCGAGTCCGCCCTTCATGAATTTCTGGGCCGCGTAGCCCTCCGGAATGGTCCACTGCCCGCTGCCGTAAAACGCGAAGCCGCTCGGGTCTTTAAGGACGCGCTTGGCCACGATCGACAGCGCCTCATCCCAGCTAATGGGCACATGTTTGTCGCCTTTTTTGAGCATCGGGGTGGTGAGGCGGTCGCTGCCGTATAGCAGCAGCCCGGCGTGGTAGCCCTTGACGCAGGCCAGCCCTTTGTTGACCTCGGCTTTGCGGTCGCCGGCGATGGCCACGACTTTGCCCTTCTTCTTGTCGACGCCCACCTGCAGGTGGCACCCGGTGCCGCAGAAGCGGCACGGGGCCTTATTCCAGACGACCGAGTCCGACATCATGGTTGTCGCGTCATCCCCCTGGGGGGCCTTGCCGGCCGACTCCTGCGCGTAGGCCAATTTATTGGCCGCGGCGGTGGCGGTGGTGAGCGCGGCGATCTTCAAAAATTTACGGCGATCCATCGAATAACCTCGTATTTATCTGGGGCACAGCGATTCGGGCATAAGCCATCAGGTGCGCGAGCGCCTGCGCGGCGGCAATTTCTCGTCGAAATCCTCGACGTCGGAGAAGTCGACCGAGACCACATGCACAAACTCCACGCCGTCGATGCTCGGGAGCTCCTCGCGCACGATGAGGACCCCGTCGGCGATCTTCTCGGTGTCGACGACCACCGGCAATTGATTGCGTTGAAGCGCGCCCAGGGTCAGGCGCGGATCAGCGCGCAGAATGCTCAACGCGGCTTCGCGTGATTCTGGCTGCGAACTTAAGGTGACGACGACTGCGCTGATGGGCATGCTTGCTCTCTTTAATATCAGAGTGGCGCGAATAGGCGAATGGGAAATTGGGCCAACTCACCGGGTATCTATAATGCGCGTGCGACTTAGCTGGAATTCAACCATTTCCCCTATTCGGAGGTAGTACAAGTTACGTTCCATCGCATGGATGCAGGTGATATATATCATATCATCCCTGTTGAATCTTTATTTTAGCGTGCGCTGAAGACTACCGTAGCAGGTGTTCTCCGAAGCATCTATTTCAAAAGTGGGTGGGAGACGCGCAGGGGATTATGCGCGAAGCCGGATGTAGCTGTTCAGCATCTTTGGAGGGATTTTCGCGAGGCGATATTAGAGTATTGCGCGCTGGTATGAATATCTGCGAAGGTGCTTCAATCTCGATAGCCGAGGGTTCTTATGTGCAATATTTGCGCGCGCAAGTTGCCTGGTGCAAAATTTGCATGACTTGCTGAGGAATCGTATCACTCGTCGTGAGCATGATGGACAGTGATGGGGATTCGGTGCGCTGATGAGCGTGCCGTGATCTGGATCATAGCGTTGTGGTATAAAGGTTGCTCTAAGTGCAATTTGTTGGATTTGTAGGTTTCAGACCTGAAATGGAAGGTAGCAGTAATAATGCCGATATCATCATTAGTGCGCGCGACGTTGGTGGCGCTTTTTTTAGCGGTGGGACTCGGCGCGTGTACCGGGTCGTCGGGCGAGGAGCCGGTTGTCCCGAGCGCACCGGTGGCTCAGGAGCCAGGGCCCAAGCGCTATGGGACCACGATCGTCGCCTCCCGAGAGCTCGGCACGCTCAAGACGCGCGTCGGCAAAGAGGAGTTCGCCGGGGTGATGTGTTCGACCTGTCATACCATCGACATCGACAAGGCGCCGGCTGAATACCCCACCGAGCTCGAAGACTTCCATAAGGGGATGAAGTTCACCCACGGCGCGCTGACCTGCAATTCCTGCCATAACCCCGCGGACCGCAACACGCTGCGCGCGGCCAACGGCAAGGTGATCGAATTTGAGGATACGATGGAGCTGTGCGGCCAATGCCACGGCCCGAAGTTGCGTGACTATCAAAATGGCGCCCACGGCGGGATGAGCGGCTATTGGGACCTCGATAAGGGGCCGCGCGTGCGCAATAATTGCATCAATTGCCACGACCCCCATGACCCGGTGTACCCCTCGATGATGCCCGCGCCGCCGCCGCGCGACCGCTTCTTCGGCGGCGCAAATAAGGGCAGCGCGCATTAATAAGTAGCTTTGAGCGCAATTCGTAGTCGACCGTTCATTCGGCCAACGCAGTTTAAATAGGGAATGAGTATGAGTCATATCAGCCAAGAAGAGCCAACCAAAGGCGGCGTGAGCCGACGCACAGTGCTAAAGGGCGTCGGGGCGACCCTGGGCGCGGCGGCGTTCGCCAAGGCGATCGCGCCGATGACCGCGCTCACCAAGGAGACCTCGGTCGATGAGTTCCTGCAGAAGCATTATAAGGAACTCGATCCCGAGGCGATGCAAAAGGTGCTGCGCCGCCTGGAGTCGGAGACCGCGGAGCAATACGGCGCCGAGGTGCAAATCGAAGATGTGCGCCCGATGGACGGGGTGAAATATGGCTACGCCCTCAATTTAAGCGTGTGCATCGGGTGTCGAAAATGCGCCGAGGCCTGTCACGTGGAGAATAACCACGACCGCTCCACCAATAACTCGTATATCCGCGTCTACGAGATGGAGCAGGGCTCCATCGACTTTGAGAAGGGCAGCGTCGACTACGACCATGAGGTCCCGGCCGACGGTAAATATTATATGCCGGTGCAATGCCAGCAATGCGATAATCCGCCGTGCGTCAAGGTCTGCCCGGTCGAGGCGACCTGGAAGGAGAAGGACGGCATTGTGGTCGTCGACTATAATTGGTGCATCGGCTGCCGTTATTGCGAGGCGGCCTGCCCCTACCACGCTCGTCGGTTCAACTGGAAAAAGCCGGAGGTCCCCGCCGAGGAGATCAACCCGGTCCAGGCGTATCTGTCCAACCGCATCCGCCCGAAGGGGACCATGGAGAAGTGCACCTATTGCCTGCACCGCACGCGCAAGGGCAAGAATCCGGCCTGCCTGGACGCCTGCCCGACCGGCGCGCGCGTCTTCGGCAATATGCTCGACCCCAATAGCGAGATTCGCTATGTGCTTGAGAATAAACGGATTTTCGTGCTCAAGCAGGACCTGGGTACGGTGCCGAGCTTCTTCTATTTCTTTGATAATTAAGCCTGATTATCCGAACGGTGTGACCGCGATATGAGCAGCAACGATATGAGCACCAACCAGACGAGCAGCCGCGCCCACGTCGACAAGTCGAAGCATTTGATCGGCTATCCAAAATTTATCTGGCGCTCGTTGGTCCTGGCGACCGACGGCAGCCTGCTCTTCTATGCGTGGATGACCCTGTTGACCGCGTTGGCCCTGGTGGGGCTCAACGCCTGGGCCCATCAGGTCGCCACCGGCATGAGCCTGACGGGGATGAGCGACCACGTCTCCTGGGGGCTCTACATCGCCAACTTCACCTTTATGGTGGGGCTGGCGGCCGGCGGCGTGATGATGGTGATCCCGGCGTATCTCTACGACGACGAGCAGATGCACGATGTCGTGATCATCGGGGAGCTGCTGGCCATCGCGTCCATCGTGATGTCGGTGGCGTTTGTCGTGGCGGATATGGGGCGCCCGGACCGTCTGCTTCATATGATGCCGGTGATTGGGCGATTCAACTGGCCGATCTCGATGCTGACCTGGGATATGCTGGTCCTCAACGGGTATCTGATCATCAACCTGCATATCTGCGGGTATTTGCTCTACAAGAAATTTTTGGGCGAGAAGCCGGATAAGCGCTGGTATATCCCCTTTGTGTTTCTGTCGATCGTGTGGGCGATCTCGATCCATACCGTGACCGCGTTTCTGTACTCCGGTCTGGGCGGGCGCCCGTTCTGGAATAGCGCGATTCTTGCGCCACGCTTTCTGGTGTCGGCGTTTGTCGCCGGCCCCGCGTTTATTATCCTGTCGCTCCAGCTCATCCGGCGCTTCAGCGACTTCGAGTTCGGCAGCAGCCCGATTCGCACGCTGACCTCGGTGCTGCGGGTAACCGTCCTCATTAACCTCTTCTTGTACGGCGCGGAGCTCTTCACCGAGTTCTATACCGGCGGTTCGCACACCGCGGCGGCCGAATACCTATTCTTTGGCCTGCATGGCCACACCGGGCTGGTCGCCTGGACCTGGAGCGCGATCGCCCTGAATGTCACCGCCGCGCTGATGCTGCTGCACCCCGCGTCCCGCAGCAATTGGACGGTGCTGAACGTCGCGTGCGTGCTCACCTTCGTGGGCGTGTGGATCGAGAAGGGCATGGGCCTGGTCGTCCCGGGCTTTATCCCGAGCACCATGCACGAGATCGTCGAATACTCCCCGAGCCTGGTGGAGTGGAAGGTGACGATCGGGATCTGGGCGCTCGGATTGCTCGTCTATACCGTGGCGCTAAAAATCGCGATTCCCATCTTCAGCGAGAAGGTCACGATCCGCGACGGCCAGCTTGAGAAGGTTGATTGAGTGACTGAATTCGCCGGGAAATTCTAATATGCATCAGCCTCGTCAGCAATCTTACGCCCGCGCGCAGGCCTATCTGCGCGCCGCCGAAATCGGCGAGTCGTTTGGGGCATTGCGTGAGCGATTGGACGGTGTGATGCACGCCGCGCGCGCCGCGGGCATGCTGGCCGCTCGGCGCGCCGGTGAGTTCATCCCCGACAGTCACCACGCGGAGCTCGAAGTTGTTGAGCTGAACTTCGCCTGGGAGGATGGACGCCTGCGGATCACGGCGCAGTGTCAGGGACGCGCGCGCGCCGGGCTCGGTGCCCGGGCGCTGTTGGCCGCGAATATCTGCGCGGTGTCGATGATCGAGGCGCTTTCGGACGTGGCCGAGCACCTTATCATCGAAGACGCGCGCATCGTGGAGCAAACCGGCGGCGCTGCAGTGAAGTCGTATCGTTTCGACCCACCGCTGCGGGCGGCCGTGATGGTGACATCGAACGCGGTGGTCGGTGGACATAAAGAGGACCGCGCCGGGGGAATCGTGCGCCAGGCCGTGGAGGCCCTGGCCCCCGATGGCGTGGAGCTCGGCGAGGCGGTGGTGATGGGCGATGACGCGCGGCTTATCGAGGAAGCGATCGCGCGCTGGGTCGCCGACGGTTTTGAGCTTATCGTGACGGTGGGCGGCACGGGCGTGCTCCCGAGCGACGTGACCGTCGACACCGTCGACGCGCTATTGCAGCGACCCATCCCCGGAATTATGGAGGCGGCGCGGGCCTACGGACAGTCGCGCTCGCCGGTGGCGTTTATGTCGCGCGGGGTCGCCGGGCTTATCGGGGACACCCTGGTGCTCACGTTACCCGGGAGCCGCGGCGGCGCGCGCGAAACCTGCGAGGCGCTCTTTCCGTCTATCTTGCATGTCGCGAAAACACTGCGCAGGTCGCGCGCGCTGCGCTGAGTTTTCCGGGCGCGCGGTATTTCCAATCGACTCATCCCTTCACTTTGGACGTTCTATGATCGACGTCGCCCATGCCCTCGACCTCTTCGACTCGAATATCTCCGCGCTCGCCACCCGGACGGTGTCTTTGGACGCGGCGCTCGGCCGGGTTGCGGCAAAAGATGTCTTATCGAAGATCGACCTGCCGCCGTTTTCGCAAAGCGCGATGGATGGATACGCCGTGCGCGCCGAAGATCTTGGCGACGCCTCGGAGCAGGCGCCCGTGTGCTTAACGCGGGTCGGAGAGGTCGCGGCCGGCGCGGCCGGCGAACTGGCGCATATTGGAAAGGGAGAGACGGTGCGAATCTTTACGGGCGCCCGGATTCCGCCGGGCGCCGACGCGGTCGTGCGCCAGGAAGACACGATGAGTCAGGGCGGGGCGGTCTATTTTAAGACGAGCGTCCCCCCGGCGCATGACATTCGCGGGCGCGGCGAGGAACTGCGCGAGGGCACGCGGCTGATCGCGGCGGGAGAGCGCCTGGACGCCCGGCATATCGGCGTGCTGTCGATGTGCGGGCACGCCGAAGTGGAGGTCTACCGTGAACCGCGCATCACGCTTCTGATCAGCGGCGACGAGATCGCGTCGGCCGGGCGGCCGCTGGGCCCCGGGGAGGTCTACGACGCGAACCGCCCGTTCCTGGCGGGCTGGCTGCGGATGCGCGGTTACGCGAACGTACGCATTGTCGCGCTTGCCGATGAGCGCGAGGCGGTCGCGACGGCACTCGCGGAGGCGTTCGCCGCCTCGGACCTCGTGATCAGCACGGGCGGTGTGTCGGTGGGGGAGTATGATTTCTTCACGCACGCCGCCGAGGCAATGGGGCTTGAGACGGTGTTTTGGAGAGTGAGGCAGCGGCCGGGCAAGCCCTTGTTATTTGCCAGGAGGGATGAGTGCATATTGCTCGGGATTCCAGGGAACCCCGGAGCGGTGTTTGTATCGGCGTATGTCTACCTGCGGCGGGTGCTTGACCGATTGGAGGGGCGGTCGGAACCCGGTCCGCGCATGCGGGGCGGTGTGTTGGGCGAGGCGGTGGGGTGTTGCGCGCGACGTGTCACGTGGTGCGGGTGTCAATTGGACTACGACGGGCGGGGCGTCGCGCGGCTCTTGCCGGTCGGAGGCCATAAGATGACACAGCTCTATAGAGCGGATGCGATTGCTTTGATTCCGCCCGCCGAGGCGCAGCTGCCCCCTGGAAGCGTCGTCAGATGGTTCAGCCTCCACTAACCGAAGACCCCGCGCCCCATCCATCTAGAGAATTCCCTGGCCCTTTGATATGCTCACCGTCCCAGTGTCCCCATATCTATCCGGAGGAAGCCTACGTTGGAACAGGAGCAACCCAAGCAAAGAAATTATATTGTGATCATGCTTATTGGCTTCGCCGTCGCGATTCTGATGTCGTTGCTCTGCTGCGGCGCGACCTTCGTTTTAGGCGTGGGCACGGTGGTCAATGCAGAGAGGTCGTATTACCCCGAATGCGAATTGGCTGGGGACGCAAAGGCATGTTCCGAATGCTGCCGGTCGAAGGGCCACTCTGGCAACGTCTACCGAGGGGCTCGAACCGACGAGGGTACGAGTTGCGGATGCTTTTAAGGGATGAGGGGCGATTCACCGTCCTCAATCGACGCGACGATCCTCGACTTGATGCAGACCTGAACCGGTGAAGATGCCTCCTGCGCCCGCCAAACGCACATTTCAGAAATAAGGTCACAAAAAGGTAAAATACTCCTTGACCAAAGCGCCAACTGCCCTTAGGTTCCGCCTCCCGTCGACGAGGAATATCGACTCGATGGGGCAGCAACCAGAAGCACTTCAGACGGTTTTGAAACGCTTCGAAAAAGAATCAAAAAGGTTGTTGACAGGCTGGTAGCTCGCATGTAGAACCCGCCTCCCGCTGACGAGAGTCAACGGAAACCAAGTCGCCTAGAGGCGCTCGAACGAAAGTTCGGCACTTCGAAAAAGAATCAAAAAGGCGCTTGACAGGCTGAGGTTAAGCAACTAGCTTCCGCCGCTCGCTGATGAGAAAGCTTCTCGGCAACGAGAAAGCGAAACTCGGAAAGCGCTCTTTGAAAACGGAATAGAAGTTCAGACAAGACGGCACGTCTTGAGAAGAAGAAGTGCTCTTTGTTTGGCGAATGTGTTGTGCAGGCGAATTGTTCTGTCGTGCGACGCGCGCTCCTCGGTCCGAAGTGGTTTACCACTCGCCAGGGAGCTCGGACGTAGATGCCCGAAGCGCGTACGACTCGAGTGCAAGGTGTTTGAAAGTGGGGCTTTTGACAGGTCCCCGAATTTCACATCGCTTTATCCTTTCGGGGATGAAAAGTGCTCGGTTATCAATCGATAAAAAACCTGTACGTGGTTCATCAAACAAAGTTCACATATGAACGTCATCATTTCTTCTTTCGTTTCACTGGTTCTTCGGAGCTGCTGAATCGAAAAGACGTGTTAACGCATAAGTGATCGCTTTAACGTTACCCTGCGACCCGTCGTGGGGTGATTGATTAATATAAAATGATGAGCTCATCTCCAAAACTGGAGAGTTTGATCCTGGCTCAGAACGAACGCTGGCGGCGTGCTTAACACATGCAAGTCGCACGAGAAACGGGGCTTCGGCCCCCGAGTAAAGTGGCGAATGGGTGAGTAACACGTGAGTAACATGCCTTGGAGCGGGGGATAACCATCCGAAAGGGTGGCTAATACCGCAT
Source organism: Bradymonas sediminis (assembly GCF_003258315.1). GTDB lineage: Bacteria > Myxococcota_A > Bradymonadia > Bradymonadales > Bradymonadaceae > Bradymonas > Bradymonas sediminis. Next base: position 3,105,906 of record NZ_CP030032.1, on the reverse strand, counting down.
AAGACCCCACCGACTTCGGTCGGAGTGGTCAAAGCCTTCGGGCACTCCAAGATTGGCTCGCGGACCATTAGCTAGTTGGTGAGGTAACGGCTCACCAAGGCAGTGATGGATAGCTGGTCTGAGAGGACGATCAGCCACACTGGGACTGAGACACGGCCCAGACTCCTGCGGGAGGCAGCAGTGGGGAATCTTGCGCAATGGGCGAAAGCCTGACGCAGCAACGCCGCGTGTGTGAAGAAGGCTTTCGGGTCGTAAAGCACTGTCAGAAGGGAAGAACGCCCACATTGTTGGGTTTGACGGTACCTTCAAAGGAAGCACCGGCTAACTCCGTGCCAGCAGCCGCGGTAATACGGAGGGTGCAAGCGTTGTTCGGAATCATTGGGCGTAAAGCGCGCGCAGGCGGCCATTTAAGTCTGATGTGAAAGCCCGAGGCTCAACCTCGGAGGTGCATTGGAAACTGGATGGCTTGAGTCCAAGAGAGGTTAGTGGAATTCGTGGTGTAGGGGTGAAATCCGTAGATATCACGAGGAACACCAGTGGCGAAGGCGACTGACTGGATTGGTACTGACGCTGAGGCGCGAAAGCGTGGGGAGCAAACAGGATTAGATACCCTGGTAGTCCACGCCGTAAACGATGTTCACTAGTTGCTGGGTCAATTGAGATTCAGTGGCGAAGCTAACGCATTAAGTGAACCGCCTGGGGAGTACGGCCGCAAGGTTAAAACTCAAAGGAATTGACGGGGGCCCGCACAAGCGGTGGAGCATGTGGTTTAATTCGAAGCAACGCGAAGAACCTTACCTGGATTTGACATCCCGCGAATCCCTCTTAATAGAGGGAGTGCTCTTCGGAGAGCGCGGTGACAGGTGCTGCATGGCTGTCGTCAGCTCGTGTCGTGAGATGTTCGGTTAAGTCCGGCAACGAGCGCAACCCCTATCTTTAGTTGCCATCAGGTTATGCTGGGCACTCTAGAGAGACTGCCGGAGTGAATTCGGAGGAAGGTGGGGATGACGTCAAGTCCTCATGGCCCTTATATCCAGGGCTACACACGTGCTACAATGGTCGGTACAAAGGGCTGCTAACTCGCGAGAGTGTGCCAATCCCAAAAAACCGGCCTCAGTTCGGATTGCAGTCTGCAACTCGACTGCATGAAGCTGGAATCGCTAGTAATCGTGGATCAGCATGCCACGGTGAATACGTTCCCGGGCCTTGTACACACCGCCCGTCACACCATGGAAGTCGTTTGCTCCAGAAGTCGGTGACCCAACCTTTCGAGGAGGGAGCCGCCGAAGGAGTGGATGGTGACTGGGGTGAAGTCGTAACAAGGTAGCCGTAGGGGAACCTGCGGCTGGATCACCTCCTTTAAGGAGCTATATTTAGCTTCAATACGATTCGTATCTACATATGTCTCGCAACGATTGGTCCTACAAAGCGCATTTTTAGCTTTGATGGACGTGCCGTCTTGTCTGAACTTCTACGCCGTAAAGAAAAAGCGTAGCGATTTAGGTTCTTTGAAAATTGCATAGGACAGTGTCTTTTGAGAAGTTTTGACTTCTGGTGTTACATTTCGCCAGGAATCGTTAAGAAACTTCGAATCAGGCATCTTCCATATTTTTTATTCGATTCGACACAACGGCTTCGGCCCGCGTTGAGAAGAGATAAAAGAAATATGAAATAAATCGATTAAAACTGGTCCGATGGACCCTGGAATCGAGCAAGTTTTCTAAGAAAGCTTGATCGTGACTAGGTCCAACGAGACATAGAAACATCAAGCGAACTTAGTATTCAAACGAGCCTTCGGGCGAGTTTGGATAGAAATATACTTAGATTAAGTAACAAAGGGCGTACGGTGAATGCCTAGGTGTTTGCTAGCGATGAAGGACGTGAAAGGCTGCGATAAGCAGCGGGGAGCCGCCAAATAGGCCTCGATCCGCTGATTTCCGAATGGGGCAACCCAATCTGGCGTTAAACCCAGATTATCCTTTAGATGAATACATAGTCTTTAGGAAGCGAACCCGGAGAACTGAAACATCTCAGTACCCGGAGGAAGAGACATCAATTGAGATTCCCTTAGTAGCGGCGAGCGAACGGGGAAGAGCCTAAACTACGTGAGTGTGATAGCCCGCAGGCGTTGCTCACGTAGGGTTGTGGGACGTATATCCCTGGTATTGCGGTGCCAGGCTGGAGTTACAAAGTAAATGCATAGTCAAACGGTACTGGAAAGACCGGCCATAGAGGGTAAAAGCCCCGTCGACGACATGTGTTTGCCTCCAGTTATACGCTCCCGAGTACAATGGGGCACGAGAAATCCTGTTGGAAGCTGGGTGGACCATCATCCAAGGCTAAATACACGCAAACAACCGATAGTGCACAAGTACCGTGAGGGAAAGGTGAAAAGAACCCCTATAAGGGGAGTGAAATAGACCCTGAAACCGTACGCCTACAAGCAGTGGGAGCACGATGTTCATCCTTCGGGATGGACCGTGTGACTGCGTGCCTTTTGCATAATGAGTCAGCGAGTTGCTGTTACGTAGCAAGGTTAAACCGTTCTAGGTGAAGCCGTAGGGAAACCGAGTCTTAACCGGCGAATAAGTTGCGTGACGCAGACCCGAAACCAAGTGAGCTACCCTTGACCAGGTTGAAGTTCCGGTAAAACGGAATGGAGGACCGAACCCACTGACGTTGAAAAGCCAGGGGATGAGTTGAGGGTAGGGGTGAAAGGCCAATCAAACTTGGAGATAGCTGGTTCTCTCCGAAACCTATTTAGGTAGGGCCTCGGAACATTCACCAACGGAGGTAGAGCACTGAATGGGTAAGGGGGCTAACCGCCTACCGACCCCAATCAAACTCCGAATGCCGTTGAGTGTTATTCCGGGAGTCAGTCTACGGGTGATAACGTCCGTAGGCGAGAGGGCAACAACCCAGATCGCCAGCTAAGGCCCCTAAGTGACGACTAAGTGGAAAAGGATGTGGAAGCACACAGACAACCAGGAGGTTGGCTTAGAAGCAGCCATCCTTGAAAGAAAGCGTAATAGCTCACTGGTCAAGTGAATCCGCGCCGAAAATACACCGGGGCTTAAGTCGTCCGCCGAAGCTGCGAATTGCACATCCTCCTTCGGGAGCGTGCAGTGGTAGGAGAGCATTCCAGCCGCCGTCGAAGGGATACCGATAAGGAGTCCTGGAGGTTCTGGAAGAGAGTATGCTGACGTGAGTAACAACGAAACCGGGTGAGAAACCCGGTCGCCGAAAGCCGAAGGATTCCTGGGCCATGCTAATCAGCCCAGGGTGAGTCGGGACCTAAGTCGAGGCCGAAAGGCGTAGGCGATGGCAAGTGGGCAAATATTCCCACACCACGAGGCGAGGTGATGAAGATGAGGGACAACGGAGAACGCAAGGTCCGCCGGTAATT